>NZ_AP038333.1:3862058-4183897 GCF_047159385.1 Alteromonas sp. D210916BOD_24 | reverse complement strand
GTGGACTACCAGGGTATCTAATCCTGTTCGCTACCCACACTTTCGCACATGAGCGTCAGTCTTTGGCCAGGGAGTCGCCTTCGCCACTGATGTTCCTCCAGATATCTACGCATTTCACCGCTACACCTGGAATTCCACTCCCCTCTCCAAGACTCTAGTCTGCCAGTTCTAAATGACCATCCCAGGTTGAGCCCGGGGCTTTCACATCTAGCTTAACAAACCGCCTGCGTGCGCTTTACGCCCAGTAATTCCGATTAACGCTCGCACCCTCCGTATTACCGCGGCTGCTGGCACGGAGTTAGCCGGTGCTTCTTCTGTTGTTAACGTCACGGCTAGCAGGTATTAACTACTAACTTTTCCTCACAACTGAAAGTGCTTTACAACCCGAAGGCCTTCTTCACACACGCGGCATGGCTGCATCAGGGTTTCCCCCATTGTGCAATATTCCCCACTGCTGCCTCCCGTAGGAGTCTGGGCCGTGTCTCAGTCCCAGTGTGGCTGATCTTCCTCTCAGAACAGCTAGAGATCGTCGCCTTGGTGAGCCTTTACCTCACCAACTAGCTAATCTCACTTGGGCCTCTCTTTGCGCCGGAGCTAAAAGCCCCGTTTGGTCCGAAGACATTATGCGGTATTAGCAGTCGTTTCCAACTGTTATCCCCCTCGCAAAGGCAAGTTCCCAAGCATTACTCACCCGTCCGCCACTCGTCATCTTCTAGCAAGCTAGAAATGTTACCGTTCGACTTGCATGTGTTAGGCCTGCCGCCAGCGTTCAATCTGAGCCATGATCAAACTCTTCAATTAAATATATCGAAATATGAATCGTCGTTGTGACACTCTTAACGAGTGCCCACACAGATTGTCTTGTCTAAATTTTTAAAGAACATTGCGACTTCGTCGCAATCTCACCAGAAGCCGCTGCTTCTTAGTGACTCACCCTGTTCGAGTGAGGTGCGCATTATACGCTGGAAGTTTTCGTTGTCAACACTTTTTGAAAAATTATTTTCTGAAGCGTTTCTTCTAAACTCCCGTCTTTACTGGCCTATAAAGGTAGTAGAGACTTACTCCAAGAGGCTTGCTGTTTTGCTTTACCCCCGAAGCGGATGCGCATTTTAGGGAATTGTGCGCTCACGTCAACACTTATTTTAAAAAAAGCCTTATTTTTCGATCGTTTGCACAAACAACGCTCAATGCGGTGTAAAAAACAGCGAATTCATAGAAGTTTTAACAAACTATTACTTTAGACAATTGGTAACCCTGTCACTGTGCTATAGATTATACGTACTATTATAAGTTTTAATAATGCGCCAATTGGGGAGATTGCTATGAAAGTTTCTGAATTTAAAACCGCTGGCAAACTTATTACTGGTCTTGGTGCTTTAAAGGCTCTACCTGATGAAATGGCGCGTCTTTCAATCTCCTCTTTCGCCATCGTTACAGATAAAGGTGTAACTTCTTCCGGGCTGCTCGATCAGGTGCTACTACTAACGCAAAACGCTTCTATTATTATTGACGACATCCCGCCTGAACCTGAAGTGGGTGTAATAGAACAAAAGCTTACGCAATTGAGGGAACAGCAAATCGATGGCATCATCGCATTAGGTGGTGGGAGTGCAATAGACAGCGCCAAAGTGCTTGCAGCCACTTATGATTACAACGGTGCAATAAATACATTGTTCGGTGAAGATACACTAACTGTACGTAACCTTCCGCTAATTGCCATACCAACCACCGCAGGGACAGGCTCAGAAGTTACCAACATTGCCATTTTGTCCGACCCTGCGTCTCAAATGAAAAAAGGTATAGTCAGCTCTTGTCTTCTTCCTGATGTCGCCATAGTAGCACCTGAAATGACCAAAACCTGCCCTAAGGTTATAACAGCAGCTAGTGGTATTGATGCTTTCGTTCACGCACTTGAAGCTTACGTATCCGTCAACGCCAGTCATATTACTGACGCGCTCGCAGAAAAAGCACTTAAGTTAATTTTCTATGCCCTACCTCATGCCTATGCAAACGGTGACAATTTATCTGCAAGAGAAGATATGGCTACAGGAAGTTTGATGGCCGGGCTTGCCTTTGGAAACGCAGGTGTCGGCGCAGTGCACGCGCTAGCCTATCCACTAGGAGGACGCTTTCATTTATCCCACGGCATGAGTAATGCGGTCATGCTACCCCACGTTCTAAAAGTGAACGCCCCTTTTTGTGCTGACAAATTATTCAATGTCGCAAAACTGCTAAAGGTTTGCGAGCATCACCACAGTAAAGATGAAGCAGTAAAGCTATTACTTACTGCTATAGAAAAGTTATGCCGGGAGGTCGAAATACCTGCGTCACTGCATCACTTTGAGATCCCATCGTCCTGCATTGGCGAGTTGGCGATTGAGGCGAGTAAAGTCACTCGCCTGCTTCGCAATAATCCCAAACAATTAAGTGTTGAGGAAATTGAGGATATCTATCGCTTAGCGTTTTAGAGTTCTCTTACCCAGATGTTTCTAAAACTCACTAGGTTTCCATGATCTTGAAGTTGTAATGGCGCACAACCATGAGATGTATATTTTGGTGCACCAATCCACTCCGTAGTACCTTGGATTTCAGTATGATTTTGAACGACTACGCCATTATGGAGAACAGTCACGTACCCAGACGTCGCTAATTTTTCACCATCAAAAGTGGGAGCTTTATAGATGATGTCATACGACTGCCACTGTTCTGGTGCTTTCATCGCATTAACAAGCGGTATAGTCTGTTTGTATACGCTGGCTGCTTGTCCATTGGGATAGGTTTTATTGTTAAATGAATCTAGCACCTGAATTTCGTATCGCTGCTGAAGGAAAATACCGCTGTTATTACGCTGCTGTCCGTCCATATCGCCTTCTGGTAAAGGTGCTTTCCATTCCACATGAAGTTGAATATCACAAAATGACATCTTCGTTTTGATGTCACCTGTGCCAGGTTTCACTGTGAGCACACCATTTTCCAGCGTCCAATTGGCGTTACCTTCTTTTACTGAAATCCAATTTGATAGGTCATCACCTATTAAAGAGATCGCATCAGAAGGCACGCCCGCCTTATCAAAAGAAACGACTTCGGGCACCGGTTCCCATACCTCCGTTTTAGCCGCTTGTTGTTCTCGGGTTATACGGGATTGATCTCCTTCATTGTCCGCATACACCGTTAGTGACGTGACGGAAGATAAAAGCGCTACCGCTACAGACATTTTATTCATAATTTATTATCCACTTTATATTTGATGGGCTTTTCCAAAACGAACGACACGCGTGATAATAGTTGGAAAATTAGGTTGCCCACGCTTTGTCGCCTTTTTTATAAGGATAAGCGCCATCGTAACGTCCAGGTATAGCCACGTATCTCAGTACTTTTGTTGCGCCCACCTGCGATGTGAAAAAGCAATAAAGTGTAAGTTGCTTCAATAAAGTAAAGTAGTGAGGCGTAGGTTCGTCTGTACCCGGCTCCCATTGACTTGGTTTGCCCGTTTCTACGCCCTGCCATACGCCATTTGACCGATTGGCCGCCTTTGCTTCATTATCCAATTCTATAAACAAGCTTTCTCGTTGTTGGCTAGTTAGCTGTAAAAAATGCTTATTAAATTTAGCTTGGCTTAATTCCCCAATGGTTTTGACCCCGTTAATAAAGGTCTTTTGCAATAATGGGGTATAACAGTCGGTAATGATCACCGCCATGGTCTCCCCTACATTTGCCGCCTTGGCTCCCGGCGTATCTGTTTGGGGGATAATGACTTCTGCCATTTCATTGAAAAGCGCCACATCGTCTTTGTTAAATAGCGTTTTACTAAGTGGAACAGGGGGTATATCTATATAAGCAAACGCACTTCCTGCAAAAAATGCCGAACCTGTAGCAGTTGCAATAAGTTTAAGTAATTCTCTACGTTCCATTACAAGTTACCTCGCTTAAGCTCTTCTACCGCAAAGTCTGCCGCTCTTGCCGTCATTGCCATATAGGTTAAAGAGGGGTTCACACAGCTGGCCGATGTCATTGCCGCACCGTCTGTAACAAACACATTCGGTGCATCCCATACCTGATTGTGTGCGTTGAGAACAGACGTTTTTGGATCTCTCCCCATACGCGCAGTCCCCATTTCGTGAATACCCATGCCTGGCGCATAATTGGCATCCCATCCTTGTACATTTTTAAGCCCAGCGGCTTCAAACATATCGACCGCATCCTGCTTCATATCTTTGCGCATTTTGCGTTCGTTATCTTTTATTTCGACATCCATTTCAAGTACAGGCAGTCCCCACTTGTCTTTAACGTTTTTGTTCAAGGTAATCTTATTGTCGTGATAGGGCAGCATTTCACCAAACGCTGTCATACCGATAGTCCAGGAACCCGGTTCGGTAATCGCGTCTTTGAGCCCTGCTCCAATGCCAAACTCGGCAATATCCTTACGCCACCCTGAACGACTGGCACTGCCTTGATAGCCAAAACCACGCAAATAATCACGCTTATCGTCAGCCCAGTTTCTAAAGCGCGGTACATAAAAACCACTTGGTCTTCGCCCATAGGTGTATTTGTCTTCGTAGCCTTCAACTTGCGCCGACGCTCCCACCAAAAAGTGATGATCCATAACGTTATGACCCAACTCACCGCTGCTGCTGCCTAATCCACCTTCCCAAACGTCAGTGGCAGAATTCATCAACACCCACGCTGAATTCAGTGCAGACGCGTTAACAAACACAATTTTACTTTTAAACACATAAGTTTGATTGGTTTCTGCATCGATAATCTCTACGCCTGTGGCGCGTTTTTTATCTTTATCAAACAGGATTTCTTTCACGATAGAAAAAGGCCTTAATGTAAGGTTACCTGTTTTCATTGCAGCCGGTAGCGTTGACGCTTGCGTGCTGAAATAGCCGCCAAAAGGACACCCCAACCAACATTTATTGCGATACTGGCAATTCACTCGCCCTTGCTCGGGCTTGCCTTGGGTCATATTAGACGTACGGCCATTTAACAAATGGCGAGTGCCTTTGAATGCTTTTTTCACCCGCGCGGCCACATCTTTTTCTACAATATTTAAAGGCATGGGCGGCTGATAAATACCATCTGGAAGTACGTCTAACCCATCGAGGTTGCCACTGATGCCAGCGAAACGTTCAACATAATCGTACCAGGGTGCTAAATCTTCGTAACGAATAGGCCAGTCAACCGCTATGCCTTCTTTGGCATTCGCTAAAAAGTCTTCTTTATTCAAACGATAGCTTTGACGGCCCCACAACAATGAACGCCCGCCAACATGATAACCGCGAAACCAGTTAAAAGGCTTTTCTTCTACATAAGGGTTTTCTCTTTCATTCGCCCACATACCATATGTTTTTTCGTTTAGCGGATAGTCCCGTTTTAACACTGGGTATTCCACTTTCATTGCTTGTGTGGGTAAGTCTCGATGAGGAAAGTCCCAGTCTTCTTTGTGGGCGTTTTTATAGTCTTTAATATGTTCGATATTCTTGCCGCGCTCTAACATGAGCACCTTCAAGCCCTTTTCGGTGAGCTCTTTTGCCGCCCAACCGCCACTGATACCAGAACCTATGACTATTGCATCGTATTCGTTATTTGCCATTAGACGTCCTTTAAAACTTAATTCGTCGCTGTGCCTGTTCGCACGTTTTAAACATCGCAGATATGGATAGCTTCACGCAGTGACGCAATCCTGCCCGTTTTACTTGTAGGAGTAGGTATAAATTCTTGTGCTAAATAACCATTGAATCCGGTCTCTACAATGGCTTTTGCAATGGCTTCGTAATTCAATTCTTGCGAAGCATTAATTTCGTGACGCCCAGGTACGCCCGCAGTGTGATAGTGCCCAAAGTACTGGTGGTTTTCACGAATGGTACGAATGATGTCCCCTTCGCTTATTTGCATGTGATAAATGTCGTAAAGTAAGGAGAAATGCTTACTATTAAGACGCTTACAAAGCTCGATCCCCCAAGCAGAGTTGTCTGCCATATAATCAGGGTGATTCACTTTACTGTTAAACAGTTCCATGAATAACACCACACCCCGCTCTTCGGCATACGGTAATATTCGTTTTAGTCCTGTAACGGCATTCGTTAACCCCATCTCAGTTGACATGCCTCTGGCATTGCCACTAAAGCAGATAAGGTTCTTGTATCCAGCCTCTGCGACAAGATCGATGTGCTTTAAATAGCGCGCGACTAATTCGTTGTGAAATTCAGGATGGATAAAGCCATCTTCTAGATTGAGCTCAGCCCCATTGCACATGGACGAGTCGATGTTATATCGCTTCAGTACTGGCCAATCGTCTGGCCCGACTAAATCGATAGCACTAAAGCCAAGTGACGTTACCGTTTTGCACAGCTCTTCTATACTGAGATCGCCATAAGTCCAGCGACTCACTGAGTGATTGATATTGCCTTTTAACGGTAGAGAAAATGGCTTATCGCAGGTAACAGTGCCTGCGAAAGTGGGTTTCGCGGAAAGTACGCCAGCCCCGGCTATCGCCATGCCCTGTATCAGCTTTCTGCGCGTTGCATTATGCATCGGCATTCACTTTCTCCGATTTAAACATAGCAATGAACATCACCAGCACCACAGTGGCAAAACCTGCTGGGAACAACCAGACTTGCTGCCAGCTATGGGCTCCACTTTCTAACGTATAGGTATCGGTTATTGCGCCTGCCACGGCAAAACCCACCAGCATACCCACGCCATAGGTCGCCAGCGTAATCATTCCTTGCGCAGCACTTTTTACACTTTCAGGGGCTTTGGCATTAGTATAAATTTGACCTGACACGAAGAAGAAGTCGTAGCATATACCGTGCAATGCAATACCCACGATAAGCATAAACAGCCCTTCATCTGCACTTCCAAAAGCAAACAACACGTAGCGAAGTACCCATGCTGCCATACCAATTACGAGTGTAGCTTTAATACCAAAGCGGTTAAGAAAAACCGGTAACGCTAGCATAAACAGTACTTCTGACACTTGCCCTAGTGTCATCTTACCGGTGGCATTTTCTACCCCTATTTCAGTTAGAAACGGATTGGCATTTTGGTAATAAAAAGCCAATGGAATACAGATAAGTACCGATGAGAGAAAGAACACAAAAAAGTTCTTTTCTTTAAGCAGCGACAGGGCTTCTAAACCTAATACGTCTTTTACTGTTACGTTTTTATCACTGGCAGTGGGCGGCGTGTTGGGTAAGGTAAAGCTAAATATCCCCAGTACCAGTGACGCTATGCTGCACAACAAGAAGGTGTTCTTTAACATGCCACCTGCAATTGCCTGCGCTGAGTCCCAGGAAAACGCATAGCTAATCATTAAGCCCGCGACAATCCATCCAACGGTTCCCCACACTCTGACTTTGCCAAACTCTTTTGACGGATCGTCCATTTGACCGAAAGACACAGAGTTTACCAAGGCCAGTGTTGGCATATAAACAATCATATAAGCCAGTACAAAGGGGTAGAAGCCCGCAAAATCATTAGCTTGATACATAAAGTACATAAGCCCTGCGCCTACAAGGTGCAATATGCCCAAAATGCGCTCGGCATTGAAAAAGCGGTCAGCAATTAAGCCCACAATGAAAGGCGCAATAATGGCACCCCAACTTTGGGTAGAAAACGCCATGCCAATTTCGCCGCCATTTGCCTGTAGCGTGTTAGACAAATACGTGCCCAACGTTACAAACCAGCCTCCCCAAATGAAGAACTGTAGAAACATCATTACACTAAGACGTAGGGTTATCATAATTATTGTTTTCCTATGCGACGGGCTTAACGCTAAAGACCCAAAATACGTTTATTTTTTGCTTCACTGACGTCGCCACCGGCAAAGTCGTCAAAAGCATATTTGCTTGGCTCGATAATATGAGACGCGATAAACGGCGCCCCTTCCGCCGCGCCCTGTGCACTGTCTTTTAAACAGCACTCCCACTCTAATACTGCCCAACCTGAATAGCCGTACTGGGTTAACTTGCTGAAAATACCGCTGAAGTCGACCTGACCGTCGCCTAATGAACGAAAGCGTCCCGCTCGGTCTTGCCAATCCTGATACCCACCGTACACACCGTTGCGCCCATTTGGGTTAAACTCGGCATCTTTGACGTGAAACATTTTGATCCGAGAGTGATAACGGTCGATGAAATCGAGATAGTCGAGTTGCTGTAAAACATAATGGCTGGGATCAAATAGAATGTTTGCGCGAGGGTGATTGTCTACAGCGGCTAAAAATTGCTCGAACGACGCCCCATCGTGTAAGTCTTCGCCTGGGTGAATTTCATAACACACATCGACCCCAGCTTCATCGAATGCATCTAATATCGGTTTCCAACGCTTCGCTAATTCAGCAAAACCTTGCTTTACAAGACCTGCCGGACGCTGAGGCCAGGGATACACTAAATGCCACATTAACGCGCCAGAAAAAGTAGCGTGTGCTTTTAAGCCTAAACGCTTGCTGGCAATAGCCGCACATTTAAGCTGATTTACCGCCCACTCGGTGCGTGCTTTTGGCTTGCCGTGTAAGTGAGCCGGGGCAAAGTTATCGAAAAGTTCATCATAGGCAGGATGCACCGCAACCAATTGCCCTTGCAAATGAGTAGAGAGTTCTGTGATTTCTACCCCAGCCTTACGACACATAGCCGCAATCTCGTCACAGTATTCTTGGCTTTCTGCTGCCTTTTCCAAATCAAACAGACTGGGATCGGTAGGTACCTGAATGCCTTTATAGCCCAATGAAGCCGCCCATTTGGCCATGTTTTCCAAGGTATCAAATGGTGCGTCTTTTCCCATAAATTGGGCAAGAAAAATAGCCGGCCCTTTAATTGGCTGTTTGTTATTAGCCATAAGTGCGTCCTTTAAAATATGCTTTAGTAAATTGGTTATTGCGTGCCTTCAGCACTCACAGACTCCCACTTGGTGTCGCTACCTGAGCTGGCGAGCATGGCGTCGATAAATACCATGCCGCGCAATCCTGCGTTGATACCCGGTACACCCTGCGCTTTCCCTTTTTGATTAGCGCGAATAGCGTTGGCAAAATCTCGGTATAAATTTGCCATGGCTTCAAGATACCCTTCCGGGTGGCCAGATGGCGTACGACATCTTGAAGATGCTTGTTCGCATAGACCGGCTTGGCCTTGTCCAGCACGATATACCTGAGAAGGCGCATTCACCGGGCGATAAACCACTGAGTTTGGCTCCATTTGGCGCCACTCTAACCCGCCTTTATCACCGTATACGCGAATTTTGAGGGCATTTTCCTCGCCGGCGCACACCTGCGAAGCGACCAGCACACCTGTGGCGCCATTGCGGGTTTTAATTAACGCAGCTCCGTCGTCATCCAGCCTTCTGCCTTCAACATGGGTGTAAAGCTCGCCGCTAAGTGCAGTTACCGCATCGTCAAGTACAAATTCAACCAAGCCGAAAGCGTGTGTACCAATATCACCCATTGCGCCTGTAGCACCTGAAATGGCAGGATCGGTACGCCATTGGGCTTGTTTGTTATGCGATTCTTCTTCACCCGACAACCAGCCTTGTGGGTATTCGACAAACACTTTGCGAATAGTGCCTAACATGCCGGTCGTAACCATATGACGTGCTTGCCACACCATGGGATAACCCAAATAGGTATGCGCCAGCCCATATAACACACCGCTGGCGTGAATGGTGTCTTGCAGTGCTTTTACCTCGGCGAAATTCACACCGGCTGGCTTTTCACAAAACACGTGAAAACCGGCCTTAATGGCCGCTTGTGAAATAGGCACATGCAGATGATTGGGTGTCACAATGACCACCACTTGCATGCGCTCTTCTAATGGCCGCTGCGCCTCTTCTTGCAGCATTGATTGCCAGTCGGCATAACAGCGTGACGGCTCGACATTCAACGTCTTTCCCGTACGGGCATTATTTTGCTCATCACGGCTAAAGGCACCACAGACAAGTTGATAGTGGCCATCTAATCCAGCCGCATGGCGATGGACTGCCCCTATAAATGCACCTTCTCCTCCACCGATCATGCCCATTCGAATTGGCTGCATATTGTTTTCCTCTCGGTAAGTGAACGGCAAGGCAATCTGTTTGTGCTTACCCGCCCGCTGCCTGCTTAATCATTTGGCGTTTAGTTAAAGCAAAATGTAACCCGTTACATTTTGCTTTGTCAACCATATAACACACACCTAATTAAAGATGCATTTACATAGTTTAAACATAACCCCACTTAATTGGCTGCTAACTACCCATAAAACCTAGACTTTAGTTTAGTAAAACAGCTGTGGTTTACAAAAAAACTACAAATTCTCTTTTAACTTTGGCTATAAATGCGTATTCTTCGATTTAAAATGAAAACGGTTACATGCATTCTTTTTATACAACCATCGTAAAGACACTCATAAAGATTGGCGATTATAGGCCTATGTGAAGGAGTTGGTTTTACGCCTTGGCTGTAAAGTAGATGAACAAAATTGACAGTGTGGCGACTTATCCGCGCATTCCCCTTAAAGGAGCATTCGGGTTTACAATAGGCGTCTGTCAGTACTACATAAAAACAAAAGCAGATGGCAAATATACGAGATGTAGCAGATAACGCTGGTGTTTCTGTCGCAACAGTGTCCAGAACACTGCAACAACCAGAAAGGGTGTCTCCCAAAACCCGCACAAAAGTAATGGCAGCCGTACAGGCTGTGGGTTACAAGCCTAACCTTATGGCGGTTAAGTTCCGTTCGGGAAAAACCCATAATTTAGTGGTGCTGGTACCTACTGTTGCCAATGTTTTTTTTGCCCGCGTGATCAGTGGCATGCAAGAAGCCGCCGCTGAACGTGGCTATTCTATTTTGTTGGCGAACACCTTGGGTAGTAACGAAATAGAAAATCATTACGCCAAAATGGTCAGCACGTCGCAAGCCGATGGCCTTATTCAGCTACGAGCACATAACCCGTTTGACCTAACCATGATTAACGACAACGGGCTATTGCCAATGGTGAATGCGTGTGAAGTGATAGACAACGGCCAATACCCGGTTGTGTCACTAGACAACCGCGCTGCCGCCAAAGCCATGACCGAACATTTATTAGCCTTGGGCCATAAGCGTATTGCCATGATAAAAGGCCCTAATTCTAGCCCGCTTACACAAGAGCGACTGAACGGTTACAAAGACGCGTTGCGCGATGCCGACATTCCGTTTGATGAGCATTTGTTATTTGATGGCGATTTCACCCTTCAGGCGGGCTATATCGCCGGTGAAAGCATTAGCCGACTTAATGAGCGCCCCACTGCTGTATTTTGTGAGAATGACGAAACGGCGATTGGCGCAATGCAAGCGTTTAAACAAGCGTGTTTACGGGTACCTCAAGATATATCGGTGGCAGGCTTTGACGACATTGCATTTTCAGCCTTTGTCGACCCGCCATTGACCACAATAGCCCAGCCCGCCGAAGAGTTTGGCCGTACTGCTGTGGCATTGTTGGTAGATTTGCTTAACGGAAAAATAAGAAAGGCACCCAAAGTGATTATGCCTTTTGAACTGATTGTGCGTGAAAGCACAGGAGCCGCAACAAGTGAGTAACCGCGCCAGTACCTAAAAAGGCTAAGCGATGTGTAATGGCCCGTACAAACTGAGCGCTGACAAAGAGTGAAACGTCAATTTACAGCAAAGGACCCAGTAATGAGCTTAAAACAGATGAAAACGCCAAGCGCCGATGCAAACGACGCTATGACCCTTACACGTCGCCAGTTTATGAAATACTCTTCTGGTGCCTTAGCTATGATGAGTGTACCCGCAGTCATGGCACACAACCATTCGCACAACGGCCATGGGGCAAATAACGTAGGGCTTCAGTTGTACACGCTGCGCGATATTATGCAACGCAGCGTGCCAGCCACCCTTAAACTGGTAGCTGACATTGGTTACGCTGAACTGGAATTTGCGGGCTACTACGGCCAAAGCGCCAAGCAGATAAAGCAGCTACTTGACGAGAACGGGCTTACTGCGCCATCTGCACACATTATGTTAGACGCCTTTGACAGTAACTTATCGCAAATTTTAGATGACGCGCAAACCATTGGGCACAAGTACCTTGTTGTGCCTTGGTTAACAGAAGCACAGCGTGGCACAGGCATAGCACCTTACCAGGCACTAGCAGAAAAGCTCAATAAAATTGGTGAAGCCTGTCAAAAGGCGGGTATTACGCTGGCCTACCACAACCACGACTTCGAATTTGAAGTGCGCGATAATCAAATACCGCTAGATGTATTAATTACTCAAACCGACCCTAACCTGGTAGCCATGGAACTGGATTTGTACTGGACGGTGAAAGCAGGCAAAAACCCGGTGGATTATTTTAAAGCCTACCCTGGGCGCTTTAAATTATGGCACGTGAAAGATATGGCCAGCGATGGCAGCTTTGCCGATGTAGGGAAAGGCACCATCGACTTTAAAACCATATTTGCCCACGGTGAACTGGCCGGTATTGAGCACAAATTTGTGGAGCGCGATCAAACCACCGACCGCATTGTGACCATTGAACAAGGCTACCGGGCCGTTACCGCGCTTAACAAAGGTGCTTAATAAAGGCACTTAACAAAAGCGCTTAACATAGACGCATAAGGGGTATTGCCCTGTATAACTACGTATTAAGGCGACGGGTAAAAACCGTTGCCGCATCTTCTTTCCTTGTTATTTACAAGGTACTATGCCCCCTATAACTAGCAATTAGCCCACATTTATTACCGTGCAGGTGAACACCGCGCAATACGTTATTGTAAGGGCTATTGCTATGGCCTTAGTCACACTTTTATAAAGCAGTACAATAATGAGTGAATTATTCAGCGCCATTTCTCGCGCGCTAAGCCCTTACTATACCGAAATGAGCATAATGCTAATGGCCACTATTTTAGTGGTGTACGGCGATATTATTAACGGCCACGTAAAACGCGTCTTGGCCCCGTATCACTTTGTTATACGCATTAGTTTGTTTGTGGTGTTGTGTGCCTTTGGGTATGGCGCGCTCACGCTGTACGGCGCACCTTTTTTAAAACATATGCTGGCGTACGTTCCCTGGCAGTACCAAGGGACTGCCTATATAGCGTCGTTTATGCTCATTGGCTTTTTGGCGGAAAGGCGTAGGTATATTTAACCGCGACTTAATTATACGTACTTAAACTTCTGTTGCGCTTTTCGTTATATTGTTCTACAAATTTCTTAGGTGGCATCTTCATAATCTTTTTAAATGACGTAGAAAAATAGGCGGCAGTGCCGAATCCAACGTCTATGAATAGAGCGCTTTCAAGTAGAAATAGAGATATTTTCCGCTCTAAAACGAGAAAAGAGCTAAATAAGTATTACTTTTCTGTAACTTAATATAAATATCACATATTGAACCCTGTAGGGGAAATTATGCTCTTACTTGCAGACATTGGCTTACTTTTTGACATTGTAGGTGTAATACTAGTAGCAAAGTTTCACATTCCATCAGAAATCCTTTTCCCTGATGGCAGAGATACATTAGAAGTTCACTTAAACGATGATGAAGAAGGAAAGCGTATTTCTCGTTATAAGTTATTCAGGCGCATCACTATATTTTCTTATTTTATCATAGGCATAGGATTCCTTTTACAAGTTAGTTTTATCAATAATTTCCTTAATTCATTGTTATGAAGAGGATAAAAAAGTTATGTTAGTTTATTAAAACGTAGATTGAGAAATTCAAGGATGACGAATTTGACAGAAAGTATCTGGAACAATTGTAGTTCTTGCGGGCGTAGCACTAAACATCAAGTGATCACTAGAAAAAGTGTGATAAGTCCACCAAACGAATATCATTCTGAAGCTATTTACTTCATGTTAGAATGTAATGGCTGTGAAAGTATATGCTTCAGAAGAGAATATCATGATTATGAGGACTATTTTCAGGTAGGTGAAGATGAGTTTGAACATTCAACCGAAGTAGCCATATTCCCTAATTTCATCGATGGCCATGTTCCAATTCATTCACTTTGGCGAGTTCCTACGATAGTGAAAGATATCTATGAAGAATCACTAAAAGCAATTAGGGAAAGTGCATATACACTAGCGGGCTTGGGTCTAAGAGCTACCATTGAAGCTATTTGTAATGATAAAAAAATAAAAGGAAAAAACTTACAAACTAGAATTAATGCCATGCAAAGAAGTGGCATGATATCAAAATCGGATGCTAATCGATTACACGCGATTCGATTCATGGGAAATGATGCTGCACACGAAATAAAGAAAAGCTCACACCAATCTGTACTTATTGCCTTAAAAATTATAGAGCATATGCTCCTTTCTGTTTACCTCC
Organism: Alteromonas sp. D210916BOD_24; assembly: GCF_047159385.1. Lineage (GTDB taxonomy): Bacteria > Pseudomonadota > Gammaproteobacteria > Enterobacterales > Alteromonadaceae > Alteromonas. Next base: position 4,169,590 of record NZ_AP038333.1, on the reverse strand, counting down.
TAGAAGCCGAAGTAAACAAACATTTAGAACCCCCGCTAGCAAACTTAAGTGAAGCAAAGACACTCTTGAAAGAGAAACTTATATTCTTGGAACCGAATAGTGTTTTTACTTTTTCAAAATGGGTTGGAACCTCAAAACGACGTTTCGAAGAGAGCTTTTCTCAAATTGAAGCTGAAGTCATTGATCTAATTAAAAATGGAGATTTTACATGGGTTGAACTTGTTGATCCTCCGGAAGTTAGTAGTGACAAAGAACCCCAATGGTTTAGAAGAACCGATAAAAAAATATCACAAATTGACATTGATCTCGGTATTGAATTAGATTTTAACTTATAGTTTAAATAGGCATGACTATTTTGGCTAATTTTAAGTTAGAATTTTCGGATTTACAGTTAATTTAAAAGCATTATTTTTCCGTGAATCACGTTCGACGAACATACATAATATTCGTGAGTAAAAAGGTTGAGACCCTTTTATGAGACTATTAATTTTCGGAAATAGCGGTTCTGGTAAGTCCACACTAGCAAAACACTTGGAAAAGGTCACCAAAATACCCCACTATGATTTAGATAGAATCTTTTGGCTTGATAATAATTTTCAAAAGACTCATCCACATAAAAAATCTCAGAAAGTAGTTAAAGAAATTTCTTTTGATGATAATTGGATAATAGAAGGCACTTATACACATCTCTTAAAAGCAGCTAAAGATAGGGCTTCCGTTATGATTTGGTTAAACAAGCCTTCTCGTGAATGCATCAAAAACTCAATTCTGAGAGAGGGTTCAATCAGCGATTTTAGACGTAGTAGAATTAATGAGTATTATGACAGAAAAAATGGCACCTCCTATAAATCTCACTTCCAGTTATGGAATAGTTTTTCAAAAAGTAAATATAAAATAAACTCTAACTCTTACTGTATCAAATTCTTTTGTGAAGGATTACTTGAACATGCTAGTGTTGAAACTTTCTATTAAAGCTATCTGGGTATTGATTAAATACGGTTTTAAGCACCAAGAAAACTTCATACCTGTAGTGAAGTCTTTATGGCATTTCAACAAAAAAATTCGAATTTCAGTTTCTGCTATATTACTTTTCGAACATGAGAAAAGATATATTTTAGTTCAAAACCATCACAGACCAGAATTTTATGCCCCCATCGGGGGAGTATACAAACATACCAGTGATCGCCCCGAAATATTAGACAAGATTGAGTGGAACGCAGACTACACTACTAATGAAGTCAAAGAAAATGATATGAAAAATGACTTAAGAGGTGTTATTTACGGTAAGTATTTCCCCAATTTTATAGATTGGTTTACTAGTAGAAGAGGAAGAGAAAATGAACAGTGTTTATATAGAGAAATAAGAGAAGAGTTACTTGAGGGCCGAGTAGGTAAAAATCATCGTGATAAGACTTCAAATTTTAAAATTGACCTAATTCGTACTGTAATAGAAGGTCCCAATAGTGTTACTGACAAAAGTTATCATGCACAGTTTAGGCACTTTGACATTTATCGCCTCGATCTAACCTGTGATGAAAGCAAAGATATAATATCAACACTTCAAGACAGAGCGAGCAAGGGTGACAATAGCTTGATTCTTGTTACTAAAGAAGAAATTAACGAGGGTCGAACAAACTGTGGAGATAAAGCAATAGCTCCCCACACGAAGTATTTATTTTCTTCTAAATGGCATGGTAATGAGCCTGCAAAATATCAATCCATGAATCGACATCAATAACTCTACTGTGTCAAAAATTAATTAACATACCTAAAACTTTCGAGTATGAATAATGTCAGTTGCGTCGGATCCATCTGTACATGAGCTGATTAAATATGAACTTTGGACTATTGTTAACAATCATATGACATTAATATTTAGTGTTGTTTTTTAGTGAACTTAACACTCTAAACCAACAACCACTGCATCCCTGCATTCTCGGCGGCTTGTTGGTCATAAATAAAATCCCCTACATACAGGCAGTCTTCAGGCGGTAGCTGCCATGTATTGGCTACCATAAGTAACGCAGTGGGGTCGGGCTTGGCGGGGGCGTCTTCGCGGGTAAGCACGTAGTCGATGGGAATGTTGTTGTTGGCCAGTTTAATGGCGGTCGCTTCACGGCAGTTGCGGGTTACAATTGCCATTGGCAATTTATGCGATTGCACCGTATCTACCATGCGTTTGCCCACCTTTAGCCAATTGGCATTTTGAGCGTCGTCCAATTCGTGTTGCAGTATCACCTTTTGCGCACGGGCTTTCTGGTGCGGGCAGGTTATCGCATCTATAAAACTCAGCATGTCTTGTTGTGGCGGGCAGCCAATATCAACGCGCATTTGGGCAAAGTTAAGGCTCGACTCTACCAGTGTGCCGTCTAAATCAAATATCACGCCTTTTATACCAACTAAGTTCATGCTGCTACGTTGTGTTACCTAATGCTAACGGGTTAAAAGTAGAAAGGGGTTGCCGCTTTAAGCGCTCAAACTGAGTACCCACTATACAAACAAAAACAGCGCGATAGTACGCGCTGTTTGTATAGTCACTTGTAAGTAGCTATAACGCTGTACTAAGCAGCGTCATTGCTCGGGTTAGTTAATTGACTGCCAAATAGCAATGTAATCTTTTAAGTCAATCATTGCTGCGCTACCTACATAGGCTACCGCTTCAAGCTGCTCCATGGTCTCAATGGGGCGTGCGGCAATAATATTGTCGGCGGCGCGTTTATTCATTGCTGCATCAATATCAAGTTGCTGAAGGGTAGCGTTGTTCACAATATCCATTACAACCCCAACTTCAGCGCCGGTAAAGCTAATGCCTTCCCACGTGCCACCTTGGTAGGTAGGGGCAACACAGTCTGGTTCATTGCCCGCTAAGCAAAACGCCAAATCAAAATGCCCTTTAAACTCTGCCGCGGTCTGGGCATCGTAAATAATTAGAATAGTTTCGTCGTTAGTAAACGATGCAGCACCCGACGCGTTGTGCGAGCCAGTCAGTACCTTATCGTCAACCCGTATGTATTTGTGATGCCATTTGTCACCCCCCATCAGGTGAGATGCAACGCGCATTTGTGCTGGTGTTGTCCACGGCTTGTTAACTGCACCCGTAAAGCTGTCCACTTCTTCAGTACCATCATCTTTCAGGATGACATTACCTAGCATATCCTGAAATTCACTGTAGTAACGATAAAAGAAACTACTGTCGCCAATGCCCCGCACTGTTGCGCCATTGTTGTTTGGTATTTCAGCCGCGTCTGCTATGTCCTGTGAAGAAATAACAAACTGCGCAAAATCAATTTCAGACTGCGCAGTCGACACAAAGTTTTCGATAGTTTCAATACCCGAACCTTGAAAGTTACTTTTCGATTGAGGGGTAAATTGTACGTCTATGCGAATATTGTCGTTGGTGGTATAAACGGTGGTTACTGCGTGGTCGGGCTTACTTAACCCAAATAGTGAATCGGTAACGCCACCGGGGCCGTCTCCCCACATTAGATCGAGTTGTGCAGACACTTCATTCGCCAGTTGTACACTATCAATAATAAGAATGTGGTTGTCATTGCCATCAGACACCAAGTTACCTTGTGCATCAAGATCACCGTGTATACCCGATTGCGTGAAGTTGGTGCTTCCCGCTAAAACATATCGATGATCAACAACAATCAGTTTGTTGTGTTGTAAACCTGAACCAGCCGTTCCATCAGCCGTATCATCAATATAAGGTACGCCACCGTTGGTCAATATAGAAAGTGCGTGCTGATTTTCCGCTCCTATATTGTCATTGTCTGTGATCACTCTTACCTCAACCCCTCTAGACTTGGCATTAACTATTGCAGTTGCAATGTTGGGTAAGTCGATGTCGTATACAGCAATATCCAATGTTTGCTGCGATTGGTCGATAAGCTCGATTATTTTTGCTTCTAAATCAGACTTCACCGCGGGTGCGTTAACATCGGCGTTAAAGAACACCTGAATGTCATCGGCCAAGACCTTTTGAGCAGGCAATAGCTGTAGGGTGCTAGCCAGAAGGAAGCACTGGAGTGTTTTGTAGCGCATGGGTATACCTTTTTTATTTTAATGTGCCCATAGGGCGGTGTAGAAATTGCGTCGCGTATATAATAAATAATGAATATTAAAGAAATATGTCAGAATTCATATTAATAATTGGTAGTGCTACCACCATCATTAGACATAACAGCATTATTTTTGTTTGTGTGGATATTAGGGCGAGTAACCAAGCCGCTTGGCTGGCTTGACGTATTTTTTGCTCACTTGTCTGATTTCAGTTTACCCATCTTTTACTGTGCATTAGCATAGCTGCTCTTTTAAACGCGTTCTTTTTTTGGGTGTTGAATGGGTGTTTTTGCTGCTCTAGGTACGGCTTTGTGTTGGGCTATCGCCGCGCGACTTTTTCGCGGCACAGGCAATGCGTTTTCGCCCCTTACCATGAATTTCTGGAAAGGGCTGATTTCCATTGGCATTTTGGGCGCTGTATTGCTTATCGCGCCGCCTGTTCATATCGCCATGTCCAATGTGCTTTGGTTATTGCTAAGTGGTTTTATTGGCATTGGTATAGGCGACACCTGCTTCTTCAAATCACTTAAAAGCATTGGCGACAGCCAAGCTGTTTTAGTGGCCGAAACCTTAGCCCCCCTGTTTACGGCATTATTTGCTATGGCGTTTATTGGCGAGTGGATAACCTGGCAACAGTGGGTGGGCGTCGCCATCGTGTTGTTGTCTGTTGATATGGTGATAAAGGCGCGAAAACGCAGTACCGCTCATGTATTTGCCACCAGCGGCTATTTGTATGGGGTTGGTGCAGCGCTATGTCAGGCTATAGGCGCGGTTGTCAGTCGCGATGTATTAAGTAGCGGTGAAATAGATGCAGCCAGTGCGGCCTTTTTACGTCTTGTAGGCGGTATGTTTTTTGTTGTGCCCTTAATTACTGCCACTAAGGTTCGCTTTTTGCCTACTATTGAAAAAGGCCGTGCTGTTTGGCCCGCCTTTATTGTCGCCACATTATTAGGCACAACAGCCGCTATATACCTACAAATGTTTGCCTTCGCCTACGCCAAAGCTGCTGTGGTACAAACGCTTATTGCCACCAGTGCACTAATGTCATTAGGCGTCGCCTGGGTATTAGGAGAAAAAGCCACAAAAGCTACAGTACTGTTTTCTGCTGTGGCATTAGTCGGCGTTGCAGTGTTAGTGAGTTTTGGCGAGGGCGCGGCACACTAACGTTGTGGGGTAATGTTGTATCTGTACAAAACCACCAGATTTTAAGCCAGTTTGGTAGTACTTATCCGATTAAGTCGATATTATGAAGAAAAAACAACAAAATTTTTTTCATGCAATTCAAAACTGTTTCTATTATTTCGATAGCGATTGGGCTGCTGTTACTCTCATTTTCTGTCAGCGCCAATCAAAATATCGATGCCATTATTGCTAAGGTTAGGGCGCCGTCTTATGACTGTCCCGACCCTGGTCTACTTCCCGAACTTGAAGCCGCGTTGCAGCTACCTTCGTTAACATCACATCAGCAGTTTGCACTGTCGGTAGCCAAAGGGCAGTTTCTAATTTGTAATGGTAAATTTCAGGAAGCGTTAGCGCTGCTTCAGCAAGACACAGCCGCAGAAGACATTGATAAAGCGTCATACGCCTATGCTTCTGCCGTATACCAAATGGGCTTTGTGTACGATGTATTAGAGCACCCCAAGCGCTGTGATTATTACGGTGAAGCCCAGAAAATTTCCTCGCCTGAATTACATAGCGACATATACACCAGCGCGTCATTAGGGCTTATTACCTATTGCTCAGAATCAGCTGATGTCGCCGAGCGTTTAGGTAAAATGTTCAGTGTACTTGAGCGGTATTCTGATGTGGGAAGCCCTGGCGAACTGGCACACATTCACAACGCTATTGGCTTAATTTACGGTGATTTAGAACAACATGCGTTGGCGGCAGAGCAATATTTAAAAGCGCATGAGATGGGACTATCAGTATATGAAGGCAGCAACAAGCTAAGTATATTAATCAGCGCAATAGTGTCACTGTTGGCCAGTGGACAAACCGAAGAGGCCTATCAACGTATTTTGGAATACGGCGTATTAAACAGTGAAATAAATACACCATTAACAAATTTTCACTATTACTATGCCTTGTCTTATTACTATAGAAAGACTAAGAACTTTAATCAGCTAGAATATTCGCTACCTGATTTCGAAAAAGCCATTGCGTCTGTTTCAAGCTCATTTGGTCAACTCGTTTTTAAGTGGCACAAAGCGGAAATATGCCTTCACAATAACGACCTTGCGTGTTTAAAAGAATACATTGCCAGCGTCGACAAGAGTGACAATTTTATTCCGGTTAATTTTAGAACTAACTTGGATTACTTAAGTTTTAACTTAGGTATGTACATCGCGTTGGGTGATTTGAAGAGCGCTAGAATAGCCAATGAATTGTTTTCTGAAGAAGTTGAAAAGCGACGGGTAACTAGCCAGGACTCTGCCCGTATACTGAGTGCGGCAAATCTGTATAACAGGATCCACGACTTAGAAGCAGAGGTTGAATCGGCCGAGCGTTTAAGACGCAACACGCTATACGCAGCCATTGCTATTTTTGTGCTTATCGCGGGCATTAGCGCTTATGTGCTTCGCAAGAAACACTTAGCCAATAAAGCCATTGACCCTGTAACCCAACTGTTTAATGCACAAACTGCAATTAGCCGTATCAACAAGTTAGATTCGCCTAAGATAAACCGCGCCATTGCCATTGCTATTTTTGATATAAGTAACTTGCGAGAAATTACTGCCAGATTAGGGTCAACAAAAAGTGACGCGGTGCTGAGGCAAATTGCACAAACCCTTCAAAATGCAACACGGGGTAATGATATTCTGGGTAGGTTTGGTACTGAGCAGTTTATTTTATGCCTACACAATATTGAAGAGCGCAGTGCGCGTACCTTCTTTGAACGGGTACAAAATGCGTTAGACAATACCTTTGAAGGCAACCCTAATTTTGGTCATTTAAGTGTGAAATCAAGTATGAGTATTTTCATCGCGCATGAAAAACTGTCCGACCTCAATGAGATTTTAGATGAAATGGTCATGTCAATTGATATGGAGAATCGCGCGCAGTAATGTTGCGCGCGACAATGCATTTTAGTCTTTTGCCGATAAAGCCGTCGGTATTACCTGCTCGCCTTTAGTGCCCTTTGGCACTTTTTTACCATTCAGGATAAAGCCGATCAGGCTGTGTCTTACCAGACAATGATAGCTAATTAAGCCAATTATCACGGTTAACCCACTCACACTAATCCACTTAATGGCCCAGTGTAATGGCAACTCAGCAAACGCAATTTGCAACCACACCACAATAGGTAGGTGGATAAGGTAAAGCCAATAAGAGGCATCAGCAATATAGCGCACAACGCTACTAGGGTTAGAAAAGAGCTTCTTACATCCCCCAATGGTCAACCCAATTAACATCCACATCATTATGGCATAAGACACGGTATACCCTAACTTAAGCCATATATAGTAGGCGTGCCCCTTTTGCATTTCATAGGGTGACAACACAATGGCTCCAATAACTGCCGCTACACATACCACCAGCCTAACTGTATTGAGTTGGCCGAAAGCTTCTATAGCCTGAGGGATGCGAAACAAGGCAAATCCCACCAGAAAGCAACCACCATAAAGGATAAAAACAGGTATATTGGGGACTAGACTTTTATCCGGTGTATCAACTCCCCAAGACTGCATAAACCACAAACTTGCAACGGTAAACAAAATTACTATCGCCCAACTGAGCACGGGTTTGGTTCCACTGCGCAACCGCGCAAGTGCCGTTTTAACAGTTGAAAGGGTGTGTTTATCACCTGTAGACACTAAACCGCATAGCGCCATTACTGCTTTATCACCTACTGTTATTAATGCATTGTGTAACCAAGTCCACCTCGTCACAGCATAACGCACTACAAGCACTGAGAACGTGATCAGCAACAAATAGTACAAAAACCACAAATGCGTACCCACCCAAAGTCCACTTGGCAGGTTACCTAAGGTTGCGAATCCCTGCTGTAACGACGCAAGAATATCCACGTCGCCCTGCATGCTCTGCGCCCCTAATATCCACCCTGAAACTAAAAGAGGACGAAGTACAAACCAGAGTACACAGAAGGGGATGGCTATTCTGATCAGCCTCGACTGAACAAAGTCTTGAGCTGGCTTTCGAGACAGGCTCATACAGGTAAAAAAGCCTGCTATCAAAAAGAACAAAGGCATGCGAAACGAGTGACTTATTAACACAAATATCGACACCACTTCACTGGTATTAATATCCATCACCGCCCAGCCAATGAAGATAGGCATAAACGATAAACTGGCGTGAAAAATAATACCCAGTAATAATGCAAAACTTCTTACGGCATCAAGATAATCAAGCCGTCGGCCAGTGCGGTCAGTCATCACATGTCTCCCCTAGTCGCGTTTAACCTAACGCGACGTTCTTTAAGCTAGCGTTGTTAAAAGGCAAAGTGGTTAGTAAAAGCTCACTTCGTCCAGCTCGAATTTAAAACGGGCTTTTTGTAAGCTGTAGGCCACTATGCTTAAGCTATTGATGGTATGTGTATTCAGCGCAGTTTGTTCAGACCAGGCTCGCTTCATATCGGTAAACGGCACTTTCACTTCGTGAAATTTACCGTCTGTAGAGACAATCACTGGCGCTGCGTGATAATCGAAATTGGTAATATCAGTGCTGTTTGCCGAAATAGTCAGATTGCCCTGATTAACGCGCACTTTAAGTTTAATTCCCTCATAGGCGCTGGCATCAAATGGCACGCCCATTGGACTTAAAGGAATAACTGAACTTGCCCAACCCGGCTGCCCTCTGGGTGGCACAATATCGCCGGTTACTTGTAATACCCCTTCAGTAATGACTTGTTCTGTCACAGTACTGCCACCGGCCAGCGTGTCGTTCATATACTGTCGTTCAAACCCGGCTACTGTGGTATTTGAATGGCTAAAATCGTCAATGACTATATGCTCACCGGCGTATGCCTGCGGTAATGCTAAACATAAACTCATAATTGATGCGGTGAAAATCTGTTTCAAGCACTTAGATTGTGGTTTCATTTGGTCGTCTCCTTAAAAAGATAGATTCATCACACAAGTACAGCATCGAACCATGCGACACTGCATTGATGACTGCGTGTTACTCTCAATAAGTGGTAGGCACGACAAAAAAGGTGACAAGAAAATTGATATTTTTTTAAAAACAGGGAAACTTAAAAAAGTTTGTCACCTTTTGGCGCGTTGATGGCACTTATTGTGTAAACGTCTACAAAATGATGAAAAGCATGTTTAGAAAACGACTTATATTAGAAGGTGCAGACGACGCCACCCTGGTAATGCATTCCCTCGGAGGCAACCGCGATGCCTTTTGCGAGATTGTCACGCGTTACCAAAATTTACTTTGTTCATTAGCTTACTCGTCGGTAGGTGACATCAAGCAAAGCGAAGATATTGCCCAGGACGCATTTATCGATGCATGGACTCAATTGGATACACTACGCGATCCCCAAAAACTAAAGGCTTGGTTATGCGGTATTTTGCGTTTTAAAGTCAGTCACCATCGTCGTAAAACACATCAGCACCTCTCGGATAACGATCCGTCACTGGCAGACAGTACACTTGATTCATCCAGTGCTGATGAAATGGATGAACAAGCTATCAAACAACAGCAAGAGAAATTGATGTGGCAAGTGCTAGAAGGTATGGAAGCAACCTATCGAGAGCCGCTTATTCTTTTTTATCGCGAACAACAATCTATCGAGCGAGTAGCGGCAGAACTTGATTTGTCACCCGATACCGCTAAGCAGCGTTTATCTCGCGGTCGCAAATTACTCAAGGCGGCTATGTCGACATTTGTGGAAGAATCGCTCACTCGCAGCAAACCCGGAGTGGCGTTCACCGCGGCAGTGCTTACGGCCATTAGTAGCGTTGCACCACCGGCAAAAGCAGCCGCGTATGGTGCCGGTGTCGCCAAAGCAGGGTCCTTTTTTACCTACTCAGCCCTACTAACACTATTGGCCACATTTTCTGGCCTTATCAGTACCTTTCTGGGTCTACAGGCAGGGCTTGCTCAAACCCGCACCGCCAACGAACGCAAACTGGTAATTAAGGTGGTTTCTGTATTTATAGCCTGGGCACTGTTCTATGTCATTGGCTTGATAGGGCTTCGTCAGTTTGCGGTAGCCAGCGAAAATTACACACTGATTTATACCCTGTTGTCGCAGTTGCTGGTGGCTGCATTTGTGTTGGTCTACATTCGACTTGTCAGTCAAATGGTAAAAGCAATGAAAACCCTGAGGGTGCAAGAGCGCTTGTTTAACCCTCAAGCGTTTAAAGACGACGCTGCTCGACCTGATGCTAAACAACGAGAATACATCAGTACCTGGCGGTTATTTGGTGTTCCGCTTTTTCACTTTCAATTTGGCATGCCTGAAAAAGCAGACAAAGCAGCCTATGGCTGGATAGCAGGGGGAAGTTATGCTTACGGACTGCTGTTTGCGTGGGGCGGTTTTGCCGTAGCGCCTATCAGCGTAGGCATTGTATCTATTGGTGTGGTTACCGTAGGCGCGGTGGGATTTGGATTACTGAGTCTGGGTACAGTGGCTATTGGTTTAATCGGTTTTGGGGCGTCTGCCGTTGCCTACAAAGCGTATGCTTCACTGTCATCATTAGGTTGGGAGAGCGCCTTCAGTCAAGGCTTCTCTATTGCTAAAAACGCCGCGATAGGACCGGTAGCGTATGCTCAACATGTCAACAATGAAACCGCCGCTACTATTGTCCAGTTGTCATTTTTCGACGCGCACTATAAATGGTTACTCGCCACTATCGCTGTGTTGGTTATAGTACCCGCTGCGTGGCATTCACACACGGTGCGTAAAAGAATGAAATTATCAAAAACGCAGCATTAGCAGCGTTTTTGATAAAGCATTATACCTGTGACTGTAAATAGGTCTGAAAGCGGGTATATACGCCGTTGGTCCATCCAAAACCAAGCTGTACATCGTATTCACCGCCACCGGCTTTCACATTAGTCTGGCAAACATTGTATTTCTCGAGCAACACACCCTGAGCCGCAAAGTTGTCTTCTATGGTTTTGCAAAATCGTTGCATGATAGTGGTGGCGTCTTTGCCAAAGCCATAACGGCGAAGACCATCAACCGCAAATAATTGCAATGGTGCCCATCCATTAGGAGCGTCCCACTGTTGTGCGGTCGTCTGGGTAGTCGTCACAATGCCCCCTTCTTTGAGTAGCGAAGCAAGCAATGTCTGTTTAACTATCTCGGCCTGTGTTTGACTGGCTATCCCAACATACAAAGGCACGCTCATGGCGGCTGACACTATGTCGGTTTGTTGCAAAGTAGGGAAATGAAAATCAAAATACCCCCCTTTTTGAGTGTTAAATAAGTACTTATCAATTGCCTGTTGTCGCTGTGCTGCTGCGTGTTGAAAACGAGATTTTTCTTCGCATTGTGAAACTTCAGCCAGGGTCTGTTCAAGCGTCACCAACAGCGCATTAAGATCCACAGGTAGGATCTCGGTGGTGCGAATACTCGACAACTTTTGTGGGTCTTTAAGCCAACGAGAACTAAAGTCCCATCCGGATTCACATGCTGCGCGCACGTGCTGATAAAACGCCGCTTTATCGGCGCCTATTTGCTCGGCGGTTTCAATATCTTCACGGTATGATTCAGGTCGCGGACTAGCCTCGGTATCAAAGTAGCGATTGAGCAATGCGCCACAGGGTAGGCGTACTACGCGTATAGGCTCTTGCTTGTCTTGTTCACTGCCGGTATCACCCTCTTGCATCCAGAACTGGTATTCTTTTTTTAACCCTTCTATGACATAGTCTTGTTGATCTTCAGACAAGTGGTCCGCTAGCAATCGATAGAACAATGCCAATATAGGGGGCTGGCTACGTGAATAGTAGTACGCTCTATTGCCATTGGGGATACACCCTACTTCATTTAAGATATCAACGAAGTTCTCAAGCATATTGACCGCCATGTCAGCGCGCCCAGCGTCAATTAACCCCAACGCCGTAAAATAGCTATCCCAGTAGTAAATTTCACGAAAACGGCCACCGGGAACAATGTAGGGTCTACTCAACGCAATCAAGCTGTCTTTGTGTTGTGTGTCAGGATTACGGGTAAGTACATCCCACATATGCTCAATGTAATCTTTCACGCTGTTAAAATGATCATTTGAGATGGCATTATCAGAGCTTGGCAGCTCAAAGTGAGTATTGACAAAAGCCTCTAGGTCAACCTGTTGGCCTTGTTGTTTTGCCTTATCTTGCGCTTGCTTGTAATCGCTTAGTACCGTTTTAAGATCGCCCTTGATAATGGCATCTGCAAAGGTTTTACTGTCGGGAAACACGCCAGCCAACTGAACCTGCTTAAAGAGGTCGCTAGCGAAAAAAGTCAAACTGTCTTGCCAGGTATACTTAGAAGTATTCATCACTAACGCACACCTTCATTGGTCATAACAGACGATGCTTTTTTAAAGAAAAAGAGCGTCACCACCAATAACCCAATGGGTACGAGGGATAAATAAAATGCCTTTTGTCCACCCACTGCGTCAAATACAAAGCCCGTCACAATAGAGCCTGTGGTTCCGCCAAGGGCAGAAAATACTACGATAAGTCCCGTCATAGGTGCATGCTGAGCCTGTGGCAGGGCACTTAACATGACTGAATTGATCACGGGGTAAATAGGCGCCATCATTAAACCAATTAGTGGGATTAAAAATGCAGCTAACGGTGCATCAACCCAGCTTTCTACGGTTAACGCCGATACATTCTCTGCCAAAGGTAAACTGAGTAGCATTACCACTGCCATGCCCGCTAAACATATATTGAGAAACGGATACCAGCTCATACGCGTAAGCACTGCCCCTGCGGTTAACCGACCCACTGCCAGCGATATAGCAAATATGCTGGTAATTTGAATACTTACATGAGTAGGCAAACCCAATACTTCTTTATTAAAGGTGGGAAGCCACGAGCCTATTCCCTGTTCAATCAGCACATAGAGGAAAATAGAAAAGATAAACACCAATACCAGTGGCTTGTAGGCAAGTTTTAGCATACCAATAAATTCATCGGTGATACTTAGTGATTGATCTTTTGGCACTGGTTTGATTGGTGCCAGCATGACGATAATAAAGGTAACTGCCACTAGCACGGCCAATAAATAGTACACATTTAACCATGATAGCGACGCATCATTGGTGGGGTCGATAAACCATGCAAATACCCAATAGCCCGATAGCACCCCCAACATAAAAATGCCTTCAATGGTGTTCATCAGTGACGAGTGCCCTTTGGTAGACGACGACAGTTGCCCAATAATGGCGTACACCGACACTTTCACCAAGGCAAAAGCCGTTCCGATGCAGGCGAACAACACTTTAATAAACCAAAAGCTGGCAACGGAAGGTGTTAGGGCACACGCAACGGCAACAAGCGCTAACCCCATTAACATGGCGAGTTTATATCCCACTCGCGGTATAAAACTGGCCACCAAAAATGACACAATAGCGATGGACAGGTCTTTAAAACCTTCTAACGTGCTGGCCTGTGGTTTACTGATGTCAAAGCTATTAATGGACTGCAAAATAACCGTGCCCACGCTGTTAAGCAGTATGGCAAAGACATAGTAACTAATTGCAATTGCTGCAATGACCATTAATCGCGACATGTGTAAACACTCTGTTAATTTAATTAGGCTGGAGTGTAGTCGGAAGAAAACCAAAATGCAAACGTTTGCATTTTAGTTCTCTACTAACCGAATCTCCCCGACTAATATCGTTTGACTGGCTAGGCTAAACCTCGGCTATAGCTCTTAACAAGGTATAGCCGTCCATAATCGAACTAGTCGTGCTTGGTAGAGCGCCGTATTACCAGTGATGTTTCAACAACCTGGCTTTGTGTAGGTTTATTTTCCAGTTGATTAAGCAGTTGCTCAACCATTAGCGCTGCCGCTTGCTGGGTGTTTTGGCGAATAGTCGTAAGCGAAGGATGCATTAACTCAGCCAGCGAAATATCGTCATACCCCACTATTCCAACGTCACTGGGAATACCGACATAACGCTCTTTTAGTGCTTTAAGGGCTCCTAAAGCCACCATATCACTGACACAGACAATCCCGTCAAAATCTAGCCCATTGGCCTTTATTCGGTCGTTGATATATTGATACGCCGCTTTCGACGTGATGTCGATGGCGCAGGTGCAGGCAGGATCAACCACAATGCCAGCTTCGTCGTGAGCTTTGAGGTAGCCACGGTGACGCTCTTGCATTTCGGCGTGTTCTGAGTCACCTAAAAACAGTACACGCTTGGCCCCATGGCTTATTAAGTGCTTGGCCGCACTGTAGCCCCCTTCAAAGTTATTCCCCCCCACAATTGGGTAAGGCGCCTGTGTCTTAGCGTCGCCCCACACAACAATAGGTACGCCGCTTTGTGCCGCTAAATCTATCTTCTTAGTCGACTTTCCCTGACCAATAACTAATATACCGTCGGCTCGCTGACTGCGGATAAAATAATTTGCCCAGTTGTCACTGGCCATAAATGAGTTAGATAACAATAATTCATAACCCTTGGCGTTTAGCGCCTGATTTAACTCACCGACCAGTTTCAATAAGAAGGGATCGGTAGTGCTTTGTTCAGTGTTATCAATAAGATTCAGAATGACAGCAATAACATGCGTCTTTTGGGTTCGCAAACGACTGGCTGCCGCATTAATACTAAAATTATGTGTTTTCGCGAGTGCTTGGATCTTATTGCGCGTTTCTTGTTTGATAAGCGGATTGTCTTTCAGTGCGCGCGACGCAGTAGAAGTAGATACACCAGCTAATTCAGCTAATTTTGCCAGTGTCAGTTTTGTATCAGAAGCCAAGTTGTACGTTCTCTAAGGTTGTTATTATCTTCTCGACGCTAACCAGCCACACTCGCCATTACTCTATTTGCGCCATATAACGTGCCGCAAGGGGCCCTAAATCCAATATACCTTACATTCGCCATGCGTAAAACCATGTTAACAATATTCAACAATAAATTTGCAAACGATTGCATTTTATCCTTGCAATCGTTTGCAAACAGATCTATTTTGTTTTGCAATCGTGATGCGTATAACATTTTTTAAACGTGTTTGACGCATTCAGTTAACAACGCACATAAAACTTTTTCGGGAGCACACACCATGAAAACGTTGTTTACAAAAGGAATGCTGGCGAGTGCAGTAGCGGTAGCACTAACGCAGCCCACCATTGCACAAGAAGAATCAAAGCAACCAGCCAATGACAATACCGAAATCATTGTAGTAAGCGGTACGCCAGGTGGCGCAGGGATCAGGAAAATTGACGCAAGTTTCGCAGTCACCAATATCGATGCGAGTGATATTGAAAAGCTTGCTCCAAAATCGACCGCTGATCTATTCAAAGCCATACCCGGTGTATGGGTAGAAAGCTCGGGTGGTGAATCAGGTGCCAACGTTTTTGTTCGCGGTTTCCCTGGTGGTGGTGATGCGCCGTTTCTGACGATTGCTTTAGACGGTTCACCTATTTATCCCGCCCCTACGTTGTCGTTTTTAGAGAACTCTCAGCTTTTCCGTATAGATGAAACTATTCAAATGGTGGAAGGCCTGCGCGGCGGTCCTAACCCAGTTGTCAGCAACGGCCAACCCGGTCTAACGACTAACTTCCGCTTAAAGCGCGGCGGCGAGTCGACAGAAGCGCTCGCAAAATACACCGTATCTGATTATGGTCTGAACCGCGTTGATGTTGTGGCTAGTGGTGCCTTAGCAGACGACTTCTACTATATGATTGGTGGGTACGTTAAAAGCTCTAACGGTATTCGCGATGCTGGCTTTAGATCAGAAGAAGGTAATCAATTTACGATTAACTTAACGAAAGTGTTTGAAAAGGGCGAATTGAACCTTTATACCCGTCAAACTGATGATCACGGTACTTGGTATCTTCCGACGCCACTTAATGTAGCGGGTATTGACGCGAACTATACGCAAATTGGTCCACTTAACCGTCAGGCAAGCATTACTTATGGTGCCGACAACATCACTGAGTCGTTCGATTTTGGCGATGGACGCGGTTGGGATGGTCATGTGAGTGGCGGTAGTCTGAAAATAGACTTACCTAATGACTGGTTCCTTATCGATCGCTTTAACCTGACTAAAGGCAAAGCGAATACCTATGGCCTAGTACCTAACGGCTCAGCAATGACCGTTGCAGATGTGGCCGATAACGGTGAAAGCGCTGTAGGCGCCGTAACAGGTAACGTTTATTCAGGTGATACGCCCATTCAACAAATTGGTCGTTGGGTAGTGCTTAAAGACATTGAATCCTTTACCAACGACTTAGCTGTATCGAAAAGCTGGGAAAGCATTGATGCCTCATTTGGTCTATACAGCGCGACTACCAAAGCAGAAGATTGGTGGAGCTTGGGCAACCATGCTTACCACGTGCTAGTACCAGGTGGTGAAGCATTAAGCGGTATTGCGTGTAATGACAGTGCAGAAGGGTGCGGTTGGAATTACGACATTAATTCAGTAGGTGACGCAAGTACCCTTGCCCTATATGCAACTGGTACCTGGTACGCAACGGCTGATCTTAGTATTGATGTAGGCTTACGCCGTGAAAATCACGAAGTAACCTACTCTGTCGATGAAGGTCTGGACGGACAAATTACTAAAGCGCTTGAGTATGACGAAACCAAAACCTCGTGGACAGTGGGTGCAAACTACGCCTTAAACGATACGAGTGGTGTGTTCTTGCGTATGAACCGTGGCTATAAAATGCCTTATTTCGATGATTTCCGCGATAATTGGGGCGCTTACACAGGAGGTAACGACCTGATAAAACAAGTTACGCAAGGCGAAGTCGGTTATAAGTTCATGAATGATGAAATTCAGTTCTTTGCCACTGCGTTTGCTAATGAAGTTAAAGGTGACACCTTTGTACGCCTACCTGGCGCGCCAGCTGAAATTCTCACAAATGAAGCATACGGTGTTGAGCTAGATGGTCGTTATAGCCATGAATCAGGCTTCTCACTAAGTGTTAATGCCACACTTCAAGAAACAGAAATTACCGCAAGTGCAACCAACGAAGGTAATGAAGCACAGCGTCAGCCAGGTTGGCAGGTGCGCGTAACGCCAAGCTATGGTTTCGATATTGGTGATATGTACGCTTCTGTGTACGGCACCCTATCAGCGGTTGATGACCGCTTTGGCGATAACGAAAATACGGTTGTTCTTGAAGGCTATGAGAAAGTCGACGTTGGTGTAACGCTAGAGCCGACTGAACAATTGCGCCTTCAGTTCTCGGTAGACAACCTAACCGATGAACAAGGCATTACAGAAGGCGATCCACGTAATCCAGACTCGCCTAATGGACGCTACATTATGCCTCGTAGCATGAAACTCAGTGTGTCATATATGTTCTTTTAAACGTGTGACAGTGTGATGTAAAAAGCCAACGCCCTTGCGTTGGCTTTTTTATTTTTTCGTAGCAACAATCATCGTATTGGTCGAAATTATCTCCCGCCAACTCCTTTTTGCACTTACATTAATATCACTCCTGTCAAAAAGAGCGATACCATGAAAACACCGCAGGCTATTTTTTTCGATATAAATGAAACCTTGTTAGATATTAACGCGATGAAACCAGGCCTTAGTACTGTACTCGGCAACGACGAAAGCATAGTAGAATTGTGGTTTACCCAGTTGCTCCATCACAGCTTGGTTGAAATCGCCTCTTCACAATTTCACGATTTTATTGATATAGGCGCTGCAACCTTGATCATGGTCGCGCATAGCCGAGGCATAGTACTAGACGGCGATACTGCGAAAGCAACAATAAAAAAACATATTACGGCACTTCCTGCGCACGCCGATGTTGCTCCCACATTAACGGCACTTCACAGCAAGGGAATTAAGCTCGTAGCATTATCTAATTCATCAGAAAAAGGGCTACACGCTCAGCTTGAATTTGCCAATATCAAACACTATTTTCATCAAATACTGAGTGTTGAAACCCTGGGGATCTATAAACCTCACCCTCAGGTTTATCACTGGGCTTGCAGGCAAGCAAATGTAAAAAACGAAGACGCCATTATGGTTGCAGCCCATGGCTGGGATGTCAGTGGTGCCAAAGCGACGGGAATGAAAACCATTTTTGTAGAACGGCCTGGCAAAATGATGTACCCCCTCGGACTGTCTCCCGATCACGCTGTGAAAACTATGACCGAGCTTGATACCCTTGTCATGCCTAGCTACGGCTAATACACGGGTTTTATCTGATTAAGGACAGGAGATATGTTGGTCGAGGGACACAAAACCTTACGCTATATATCGATGTGCAAGCGTAAGGCTTTAACTAAGGCTATTAAGTAGATGTTAGATTTTCGCTAACTCGGCGCTGCTATTTTCAAATCCTTTCACACTACAAGTATTGTTTTTTTGCTTCAGCGCTCTCAGTTGGCGTTTCAACCACGTTTTTTGTATACCAGATTTTGCCGCATCCATCTCTGTGCTTACTCGGGTAATCTCTTTACCTACGTTAACGCATACTTTTTTACTGGGTTCAAAATCACCGTTAGCTAAAACGGCTGAAGAAAAGAATAAAGCTGAAAGGGTGATAAGTGTTTGCTGTTTCATAGTGTTCCCAACTACTTGTTAATTTCGAATTAAATTCATACCGTCAGAAATGGCATTAATACGCCTGAGATCTGTTACGAAATATAGCAACCCACTTAATGACTTTACGTGTCACAAACTATACGCAGTAATGAATTACCGTCTTTTAGTTAGCGAAGATCAAAAATAAGTTATTGTTATAAATATTATTATTTAAACATCGTCGATTTCAGCGGTGACTATTTCGTATCGTTTCTTATATTTCTTACGCACTTAACAACTGGCCTATCCATAGTATCGGCTACATCAACAGCTTTATGTAGCAACAGTACCCCTTGCTAAGCGACGCTATTAAAGCATCGTTAACAATGGGTCACAAGAGTAAATATGGCACGTCCTTCACCAATTACAAATAAACAGCAAGACTTTTATGGTAAGTAATTGCTTACTAAAAGATTATTACAGACGGCTTCCTGCAGACATTTTTTCAACCGCTTGCATAATTGCTTTTCCCATACCTTCCAGAGATACCACTTGCTTCGCCGCCCCTTTTTCAATGGCGACCTTTGGCATGCCATATACAATGCAGCTTGCTTCGTTTTGACAAAAGGTTTCACTTCCCGCCTTAAACATCTCCAGCAAACCATTGGCGCCATCCTTACCCATACCAGTTAAAAGCACGCCCAACGCATTACTGCCTGCACTTTTGCAAATGGAATTGAACATCACGTCAACTGAAGGTTTATGCCCTGACACTCTGGCACCGTCACTCAGGCGTATGCGGTAATCGGCACCACTTCGCTCTATCTCCAAATGTTTATCTCCGGGTGCTAAATATGCCTGCCCAGGTAATAAACGTTCTCCGCCCTTCGCTTCTTTCACTTGCATTTGGCATAAGGCGTCTAAACGCTTTGCATATGTTGATGTAAAACCTGTCGGCATATGCTGCGTGATCACTGTAGCAGGTGCATTAGCAGGAAATGTACTTAGTACTTCCTTTATGGCTTCTGTACCACCTGTTGAAGCACCAATCGCAATAATTTTTTCGGTACCTGTATAATTCACTGCATTAACAGATGGTCGAATTGCAGGTTTAGTTCTTTTCACTTTAGATTGGGCGGCAGTGCGAATCTTTTCTGCAATAAGCTGATGATATGCAGCCATTCCTTCAGCCACGCCTATTTTAGGCTTAGCCACAAAGTCAATGGCACCAAGTTCCAAAGAGCGAAGCGTGGCGTCAGCTCCTTTTTCCGTTAATGTAGAAATCATTACCACGGGCGTCGGCTTGGCGTTCATCATTACTTCTAAAAACCTTAGACCATCGACTTTAGGCATTTCGATATCAAGGGTTATCACGTCAGGTGATGTCTCTAATACCAGTTTTTTCGCGACAAAAGCATCTGGCGCAGCACCCACTATTTGCATATCGGGCTCGCTTTTTATGATTTCACTTAAAATGTGTCTTATAAGTGCGGAATCATCAACCACCAAAACTTTAATTGTCATTTCTATTCCTCAAACAAATCTACGCTACCACTAATTGAGCGTTCAGAAAGTTCCCGCCGATGTATACTTTCTCGCTCTATAATGGTGGCATTATTCAGTTTGTGAATTCGCTTCATCAGTACATCACCAGTTAACGGGAAAAAATATATTTTTCGCGCATATGAATTGCACAAATCACTTGCCAGCGTCGGAATATTTTCAGTATCCAAGAACTCCATAACGAATTTCGCATTAATTTCACCAATATTCTGTTGAACGATTGATGGAACGACTTTCCCACCACCGAACACTTTAGCTTTTATTCGCTTTTTATCAGCCCCAGCTTTGACTAAATCATTGATAAGCATCTCCATCGCGTGGACGCCATATTTAGTCGCCATAAAATCTGAATTATCTTCTGTCAAAACTTCTCTGGCATCAGGCAGCATAAAATGATTCATGCCGCCTATACCTAACTTCGGGTCAAACATACAAGCGGCTACACAAGAGCCTAACACTGTAACCAGTATTTTATCTTGAGATGTCACACAGTATTGGCCTGGTAATATCTTTATCGCGTCCTTTTTGAATCGCCGGTCATAATAATTGATAGGCTCTTCAAAATGATTAGATCCCACATAAACTCCTATCTAATTAACCGCACAAATTAGCCTTCCCATACCACAAGATTAGTACACATATCGCACGTTATAGAATTAACTAATAAAAACATTCAGCTAATATATGTGATTTTCACAACTACATTTGGCTAAAGCTCATAGAGACTCGATGCTTTATACTCTCGAAGTGAAATGATTAACTAAAAAAAGCACATAGAAGAAGGGCTTATCTATATCACTCAGGGCTCTAGCGGATATTGCGTTGAGTTTGATGTAAATTCTGACTGTGGTGTCTGCATGAGATGATTTTTAGCTTGTTCAGTCAGTAACACTCTATGTGTAGTTTCTCTCTCATGAAGAGTGGCATTATGAAAGTCTCGAATTCTTTTCATATACACACTTCCACTACTGGGGAAAAAGTAAATTTTGCGTGCGTAGTTAGACATAAGGTCACTACTTACCAAAGAAATATTTACACATTTAAGATATTCCAACACAAATTCAGCATTTACCCTGCCTATATCTTGTTGAACAAAACTGGGTAAAACCTGCCCCCCTCCGAAAACTTTTGCTACTAACTTGTCTCTACGCGCACCTGCATTGACTAGTTCTTCAATAAGGGTGTCCATTGCGGAAATCCCGTATTTAGTATGAGTATCCATGTTGGCATCATTTGAAATCGTAGTGTCGGGCAACATAAAATGGTTCATTCCACCTATTTGCTTTTCAACATCCAAAATACATGCCGCCACGCAGGAGCCCAATATTGTCACTAACACTTTGTTAGAGCCAGTAACGTAAAACTGTCCCGGTAACAATTTTATCGCATCAACCTTGAGGCGATTATCAAAATAGCAAATAGGTTTTCCATCGTGTTTCAAATAGTGATTTCCATTTACTTAGCCGGTCTGTAAATAGTTTTCCCCATAGGTGTAACAAGCTCAGGATACATCGAAAAATTTTCTGAATGCCCTGCTACATACATACCATTGGGCTTTAACATTTTCACCATACGCTGAAGAATGTTTTTCTGTGTATTTTTATCGAAATATATCATTACATTACGACAAAAAATGACATCCAAAGGCCCACTAACCCCCCAATGGTCTGAGGTAAGGTTTAACGGTTCAAAACGAACCATTTTTTTCAATTCATCAACAACCTTAACTTTACCCTTGTGAGAACCTTTTCCACGGTACAAGAATTGTGTTTTATAGCTATGAGGCAGTTGCTTTGTTAATTCAATGGGATAGATACCGTTTTGGGCAGTTTGAAGTACATTACTGTCTATATCTGTTGCAATTATACTAATGTCAGTATTAAAAGTGCCTAATGTGGCAGCAACGGTCATGGCAATACTGTAAGGCTCTTCACCAGTACTACTCGCTGCACACCAAATACGCTTACAATTAGGGTTATTTTTTAAGTATTGACTCAATGCATCAAAATGATGGGATTCTCTAAGAAAGGCGGTGAGATTAGTTGTTAATGCATTAATAAAGTGTTCAAGCTCATTATCACTCTTTACGACATAGTCTAAATACTGTGTAAAACTATCCATTTTTAGTGTGCGAAGCCGTCTGCTAAGACGGCTATACACTAATGCATCCTTCGAATCTGAAAGACTAATTCCCGCTTTGCTAAATAACATTTCTTTAACGCGAACGAAGTCATCTCGTCTATAGGTAAATTCCCTTTGTGCAGCTGCGTTCAGTGGAGCAGGCATACACTAAAATGCCTCCCATTCTGCGTCATCCGGAACAGCCGGGCTTAGGGCTTTTACATGAGGCTTTGACATTGCTTTTTCTGTCGTCACCTTATTCGCTTTGCCAACTGGTTGGGGAACAGTTGCAGGAGCGGACTTGTTTTCGTTACCTACCTTGAATACAGCTACACGCTGCGCTAACTCACCCGACTGCTGCCTCATGCTATCGGCAGCGGCAGCAGCTTCTTCTACTAACGCCGCGTTTTGCTGAGTCATTTCATCCATTTGCACGACTGCATTGCTGACTTCTTGTATACCTGTTGCCTGCTCTGTTGACGCAGCAGCGATCTCAGACATAATGTCATTGACGCGCTTTATCGCTGTTACAATATTCGCCATTGTTTCACCAGACTTGTTGGCTAGCACGTTGCCATCGCCAATTTTATCTACCGACGCAGAAATTAACGCTTTAATGTCTTTGGCCGCTTCTGCAGAGCGTTGTGCTAGCGTACGTACTTCTGACGCTACTACTGCAAAACCACGTCCTTGCTCACCCGCTCTGGCAGCTTCTACTGCCGCGTTAAGAGCAAGAATATTCGTTTGGAAAGCGATCCCATCAATCACACCAATAATGTCAGATATACGCTGGGCTGAATCGTTAATTTCGCCCATTGTATGTACAACCTGCTCAATCACTTTACCACCTTCAGAGGCAACTTCAGAGGCCTGACTTGCAAGCCCTTTAGCTTGTTCAGCGTTTTCAGCATTGAGTTTTACCGTGCCCGTTAGCTCTTCCATGGCTGAAGCCGTTTCTTCTAAACTCGAAGCCTGTTGCTCTGTCCGACTAGATAAGTCGGCATTACCTGAAGCTATTTCATTTGAAGCAGTATCAATAGTCTCAACTGCAGTGTGAATTTTGATTATTGTGGCTCTAAGTTCATCAATAAATTGATTAATTGATTCACCTAACACTTTGAAATCGCCATCTAAAGGCTCATCAATAGTCTGCAGTAAATCGCCATCGGTAAGGCTTGCCATAATATTCTTTATACTTTCTACTGCAAGTGTTCTTCCTGTCACATCTGTTGCGTATTTGACAACTCTAAACGGTTTACCTTCTTGATCTAAAATAGGGTTGTATGATGCTTGAATATATACAGGTTCACCCGTTTTACTGAATCGTTTAAATTCACCGGTTGCATACACGCCTTTACGCAACTGCTCCCAAAACGTTATGTAATCTGCACTATTTTTGTATGCTGGATCGACAAATATCGAATGGTGCTTCCCTTTAATTTCATCCAAAGTATAACCCGTAGCTGCCAGGAAATTACTATTGGCATTGAGAATATTACCTTCCATATCAAATTCTATAACAGCTTGAGATTTACCAATAGCCGTTAACTGACCCTCAAAGTAAGCATTTTTCAGCTTATCGTCAGTGATATTGGTCGCATATTTAACAACACGGAAAGGCTTGCCATTCATATCTTCAATGGGGTTATATGACGCTTGAATCCAAACTGATTTTCCGTCTTTACTTATACGTTTGAACTCACCGGTAGAAAATTTGCCTGCTTTTAAGTCAGACCAAAAGTGTTTATATTCATCAGAGTGACGTGTTTCATTATCTACGAATATTTGGTGATGCTTACCCTTAATTTCATCTAGGCGGTAACCCACTGTGTTTAGGAAGTTTTCATTGGCATCAATGATGTTTCCATCCACATCAAATTCAATAACGGCTTGTGATTTCCCAATCGCATTAATTTGCCCTTCAAAATATGCATTACGCAACTTATCTTGCGTAACATCTGTCGCAAATTTTACAACTTTAAATGGTTTACCACTCTCATCGAGAACAGGGTTATAAGACGCCCTTATCCATATTTCTTTACCGCCCTTGGCGATGCGCTTATATTCACCTTCACTATGCTCACCAGAACGTAAAGCTTGCCAAAAAGACGAGTATTCCGAGCTGAGTTTGTAGCTCTGCTCTACAAACATACTATGATGTTGCCCTTTTATTTCCTTTAAGCTATAGCCCATTGCAGCAAGAAAGTTATCGTTAGCATCTAAAATAATCCCTTCAAGGTCGAACTCAATAACGGCCTGCGATTTATTTATAGCTGCAATTTGCCCCTCATAATCCGCATTTTTGCGCTTTTGCTCAGTAATATCAGTTGCAAATTTAATGACATATTCAACGTTACCTTTATCATCAAAAACGGGATTGTAAGTAGCTTGGATCCAAATATCTTTTCCCTGCTTATCGATACGGCGAAACTCTCCACTATGCACATCACCAGATTTTAGTTTCTGCCAAAACTCTTTATATTCATCACTTTTTGCATAGTCAGATTCAACAAATATACGGTGGTGCTCACCTATTACTTCTTCTTCCAAGTATCCCATTGCAGTTAAAAAGTTTTCATTAGCCGAAAGTATCTTACCTTCTGTCGTAAAAGAAATAACTGCTTGACTACGCATGATGGCATCCGACATACCTTTGTAGCGTTTTTGTTCGGTGATATCTTTCCACTCCGTCACATAAAGCAACGTATCGCCGTGCTCATCTGATAACGAAGATGATGTAACATTGAACGTACTTTCAGAGAATGAAATACTGTGTTTAGCGCCATGTGTCACCTTGGTGAGGATATGTGCGAGAT
Organism: Alteromonas sp. D210916BOD_24; assembly: GCF_047159385.1. Lineage (GTDB taxonomy): Bacteria > Pseudomonadota > Gammaproteobacteria > Enterobacterales > Alteromonadaceae > Alteromonas. The sequence goes on along the minus strand of NZ_AP038333.1, from coordinate 4,144,400 downwards.
CATTGTGTTTGGGCAGGATATCATTTATACGTTTTCCAACTAATGACGTGTCGTGTTCTGAAACTCGAAAATCATTGCGATATACTTTTGCTAAGTTTAAAAACGACGGTGTGTGAAACGTAACAATCCCAGCATCATCGATGACCAAAATATTCGCATCACTCGCTTTCAATATTTTCGATTTAAGCAAAGCTTCGTGTTTTGCCGTTTTCAACTCATCACTATTGAAAAAATTTAATACGCCCATAACCATTATTTCCCTAACCCAAATGAGACATTCACTAAAAAACAATTACTCTGCTTCGTCTGTAGCACCCTCGGGGGCAACCAAACCAAGCTCATCACTAGTGATTAAACTCTCAATATTCACCAAAATTACCATGTTTTCATCTACATCTGCCAAACCATGTAGATACCGACTATCAAATGCCACACCAAATTCGGGTGGGGGCATGACTTGCTCATCAGACAAGCGAATCACATCTGAAACACCATCGACAACAATGCCAACAATTCGCTGTTGAATATTGAGCATAATGACAATAGTGAATTCGTTGTAAGTGGCTTCACCCACGTTAAATTTAATACGCAAATCGACAATTGGCACGATGTCGCCGCGCAAGTTGATCACCCCTTTTATAAATGCTGGGGCATTCGCAATTTTAGTAACCGGTTCATAACCACGAATTTCTTTGACCGTGGTTATATCTAATGCATAGTGTTCATCGCCGAGGATAAAGCTAAGATATTCATTGTCCTCGCCTCCAGTAACCGCTTGATGCAGGGCTGTTTCACTCATGAAAGCAACTCCTCTAATTGACTTGAGGTGTAGGTAGTAGCGATGGAATCTGCATCAATAATAAGGGCCACTTTGCCATCACCCATTATGGTGGCTCCCGCAATGCCCGCTACCTTCCTATAATGTTCTTCTAGGCTTTTGATAACGACCTGTTGTTGCCCAACAAGTGCGTCTACCAAAATGCCAAAACGCTTTTTACTGCTTTCCAATAACACCACAATACCTTCAGTAGGAGACTTTGCTGCGCCCTCTACCTCCATGAAATCGTATAGGGGGACTAGGGGCCAATACTGATCGCGTATATACAGCACAGTATCGTTTCCTAGCGTCTTCAATTGTTGGTGGGTGGGTTGGAAAGACTCGATAATATTCAAAAGTGGAATGACAAATATTTGCGACCCGACTGATACACACATACCGTCTACAATAGCTAATGTTAACGGCAAATGAATATAAAAAGCCGAACCTTCCCCTGTATTACTTTCTATATCAATTCTTCCCCCGATAGATTCAATGTTGCGGCGCACTACATCCATTCCAACGCCTCTACCTGACACATCGGTAATTGCTTCTGCAGTAGAAAAACCAGGTTGGAAAATTAATTGCCATACATCTGCATCAGACATATCGTCAGAAACCGACAAGCCATTCGAACGCGCTTTGGCAAGAATTTTTTCACGATGCAAACCGCCACCATCGTCAACAATACTGATAAGTATACTTCCGCCTTTTTGTTCTGCGCTGAGAATTACTGTTCCCTTTTCAGGTTTACCCGCCGCTAATCGCGTTTCAGAAGTCTCTATGCCGTGATCCACACTGTTCCTAACTAAATGAGTGAGCGGGTCTACTATTTTCTCTATCAGACTCTTGTCGATTTCGGTATTTCCGCCTTGTAAAACAAGCTCAACTTGCTTATCGAGTTTGCTCGCTAAATCTCTCACCAGGCGTGGAAACCGGTTAAACGTTGCCGTTAGCGGTAACATACGCATCGACATTACCGATTCCTGAATTTCTCTGGTATTGCGCTGTAATTCATCAATAGCAAGTTGCAACCGCTCTCCAATTTGTCCATCCACTTCCTGGCCAATCATGGATAACATAGATTGTGTGATAACCAGTTCACCGACTAAATTCACCATAGAATCAATTTTGGTTGTATCGACACGAATAGAGCCTGTCTCTCTACTAGTGAATTTTCTAGTAGAGGTAGTAGTTTTTGCCTTGGCAACAGTTGGCGCCGGGGTTGACGAAATAGATGCTTTATTCTTTATATCTTGGCTTGCAGTGGTTGTTCGAGATTCAGTTGACGAATTAGGAAGTACTGTTTCATCAAAAAAGCCAAAAGCTTCTTCTTGTTCGGGTTTGCTTGAAGTATCGGCGAAGGCATCATCAAAGAAGCCGAAAGCGTCGTCTTTAGAATTTTCCTCAATGGCTGGTTCATCATCAAAAAAGCCAAAAGCTTCTTCCTGCGCTGGTGCCACACTGGCGGCTTCAGGCATGTCTGGTTCATCATCGAAAAAACCGAACCCGTCGTCTTCGGAATCAGTATTAACTATAAATGTATCACTTTCTGCTTCACCAGCTTCTTCTGCTTGAGTTTGCTCCGTTATCGCAGCATTTAAAATAGCTACTCGCTTGGCAATATCATCTTCAGGCACTTCTGTCTGGTGGCGATATGCATCGAGGGTAGCTTTTAGTACATCTAAAGTTTCTAACAAGATGTTGACTATTTCAGTAGTCACTGCAACTTCGTGATTGCGCGCTTTATCAAGCAAATTTTCCATTACGTGCGTGAGGTTCATCAACGCATCGAAACCAAATATCCCGCTTCCCCCTTTTATCGAATGCGCAGCGCGAAATATGCTATTGAGCTCTTCAGAGTCGGGGGAATCTACGTCTAGTCTCATCAACAATTGTTCCATATCATCAAGATGCTCGTCGCTCTCGTCGAAAAACACACTATGGAATTGCTCAATGTCGATGCTCATGCAGAATCCTTGCTAATGAATGGAATAAAAGGTGTGTTATCCCAATACACGCTTGGTTACGTCGAGGAGTTTGTTGGGGTCAAAAGGCTTAACCATCCATCCTGTGGCACCAGCTGCTTTCCCTTTTTCTTTCATATCACCACCTGCTTCAGTAGTTAGCATTACAATAGGAGTACGAGTGTAATTAGCTAACCCTCTTAAACTTTTCACTAACGTCAATCCATCCATGCGAGGCATGTTTTGGTCAGTTAATACAAAATCAAATTTCTGGCTTTTACATTTGTCCAACGCTTGCTGACCGTCTTCTGCAGTAGTGACTGAATAGCCTGCGCCTTTAAGTGTCATTTCAACCATTTGGCGGATAGAGACTGAATCGTCTACCACTAATATATGTTTGCTCATAAGCTTACTTCTCCTACAAAACTGTATAAAACTTTACAATTAATTCCATTCTATGACTTAGAACAACTCAACATCCCCAGCTTTCATAGAAGTCGCTGATACAGGATCGTGGTCATTTTTACCTTTGTCCGCTAACGCTTTGCCGTACTCATTCAAATCGGCAACAAAACCATCTATATTTTCAGGCGTTAATGAATCAAGCCTTTCTATGACAAATTTCATTATATCTTGCGTATAATCAATGTGTTGCCCGTTTATATCCCCAAACTGCATACCCCTAATCGCATTATTTATTGAGCTATCTAATTTCTGACCTATATCCTCAATTTGTTTAGTAGTCACTTGGTCAGCTTCCGCTTTTACGATGATTTCAGATAGCTGTTCACTGATATGAGACTTAGCGTTAACGACTTGAGAGATGTCTTGAGATGCGACAAATTTTGCTGTGTCTGTAAGTTTATCGACTAAGTTTCGGATATTCTCAACTTGCTTTTTAATTACATCACTAAATTGGGTAGAACGAGTAGATAACGCTCTCACCTCGTCTGCAACTACAGCAAAGCCACGCCCAGCCTCTCCTGCACGAGCAGCTTCTATAGCCGCATTAAGCGCTAGAAGGTTGGTCTGCGCTGCAATGTCATCAATACCACTTAACGCGTCTATCACAGTGGGCATTGCTTGTTGTATGGTTTCTACTTGATCCATTAACTGTTGTGTAGACGACGACATTTGTTCAGTAGAATCTATGAATTCCGTCAACGTGCCATCAGTTTCTTTGGCAAATGAACGCATTCTATCTGAATAAGACAGTGTGTGAGCTTCGTCGACACACAACAATGCTTCTATACATTCTTCCTGCTGCGCAACAAGCGCTTTTAAACTATTAAACGCGTTAGACAGCGTCACTACAGCATCATCTTGGGTAGACTTTATTGCGGTTAAGTTGTGTGAACATGTACTCAATGACGCTGATAAGCTATCACTAGCTTTAGAAATGTCACCGTTGCTAGTACTGGGAGAATACTTATTATCCGCTGCTATCGAGTGACTTTGTTGAGGGTTGACCTGATTAGATTGTGAAAATCGAATTTTAAAAAAAACGATTGAGCCTAATGCGACAAGACTCAACACAATCAGAGCTGTAATACCTGAGATAAAGAAAAATAGCAGCCAAGATGCTAGAACCCCGATACAGCTAACAGAAAGAACGCTGTTGAATATACTTTGCAAATTGTTATTTGCAGAAAAATTAGTAGATGACAAAAAACACTCCTTGCTAGCTTGCCCGTCAATGACTATACAAATCAATAAGTTAAAAAATGTAACAAACATCCTAACCAATTTGTATGGTAATAGAAAAACCTTTTTTATCGAATAGTGATGTATTTTTCGATGTTGGGGAAAAAATGTTCTCTCAAATAAGGGTAGTACTCATTTTCAAAATCAGCCAAGCATACAATTAGGTTTTTATTCAAAAAAATCGGTATATCATTTAAAGAGGTGGCAAAAAGATAAACTGAATTGTAAAAAAGTAGGAAAATAACTTAATTAAGAACGTTTCGCCTTAAGACAAAGGTCTTACGAGCGCTGTCAATATACAAAATTGTAACGCGCCAGGCGCTGGTACCGACACGGTCGGTGCTTTTAATACTTCAAGATCAAAAAGCCCCGCTAATGCGAGGCTTTTAAGAGTGGTGCCCAGACGGGATTGTACCGCGCCAGGCACTGGCACCGACACGGTCGGTGCTTTTAATACTTCAGGATCAAAAAAGCCCCGCTAATGCGAGGCTTTTAAGAATGGTGCCCAGAGGCGGGATCGAACCACCGACACGCGGATTTTCAATCCGCTGCTCTACCAACTGAGCTATCTGGGCGAAACTGGTTAGCGTTCTAGGCGTTTAGTACCTGTCCTGCTGTGGGTGCGTATTAAACGGTTTTCGCTTACACAAGTCAACCGTTTTTCTCGCTTTTTTTTCGGTTTTGTTACCGTTTGAACATTGTTTGCTCAAAAAGCCCTTTTTTGGTTATTTTTCAGGCGGAACATACCCTTCAATCGTAGGTTCTATGTCATCAAACAGATAAGCAGCCATCTTTTCTTCAAGAAAAGAACGCGCGTTTGGCTCCATCATATTGAGTTTATGTTCATTAATTAACATGGTTTGTTTTTTCTGCCATTCCGCCCACGCTTCTTTAGAAATATTATCAAAAATACGCTTACCTAGCTCACCGGGATAAAGTTGAAAATCCAACCCGTCAGCTTCTTTTTGCAATTTTCGACAAAATACGGTTCTTGCCATGCTCTTTCCTTTCATTCAATTTTATCGACAGGAGCCTTATCTCAACTCCATTGCTATTGGCTCATTATGCCAATTGTTTAATTATTTTTTGGGTAGGGGCTGCCAGCCCTACTTCAATAGGTTCATTTAATACAAACCACTGTGAGGGTAACTCTGCTACCTGTTTAGTTGGAGGTAAGTCTATCACGGCCACCACTGGTGTTATATCTAAATGAAAATGACTGAAGGTGTGCCTAAAGCCTTCGAGTTGATGCGTGCTTTCCACTTGTATCCCTCTCAATTTCAGTGCCCCGACGCCTTCTTCGACACTCGTACTTTCTAAAAAGCCATAAAGCCCTCCCCATATGCCCGTAGGAGGGCGCTGCTCTAAGTACACTTGCTGATGGAAGCGCGCCACCATCATATAGGTAGATTTTACCGGTAGCGCCTTTTTTGGCTTTTTACCAGGAAACGCACTTTGCGCTCCCTGAGCGTAGGCAAGACACCCTGATTGAAGCGGGCACGCATCACACTTTGGTTTGCTGCGAGTACAAACCATTGCCCCCAAATCCATCATCACCTGAGTGTAATGCGCACAGCGTGTCTCGGGGGTATGTTTTTCTGCCACTTCCCACAATGCATTTTCAACAGATTTTTGACCTGGCCACCCTTCTATTGCGTAATAGCGTGCCAATACTCGCTTCACATTTCCGTCTAAAATTGGATGTCGTTGATTTCGCGACAACGATAAAATAGCGCCGGCAGTTGAACGCCCGATCCCCGGTAAAGCAATTACCGCTTCAATATCTGTAGGAAAATTACCGTCATATTCATCAACCAGCACTTTTGCTGCCTTATGTAGGTTTCGGGCTCTTGCGTAGTAACCTAGACCTGTCCAGTGATGTAAAACCTCATCCTGAGAAGCGCTCGCAAGAGCAAAGACGCTTGGAAAGGACGCCATAAAACGCTCAAAATAAGGAATAACTGTGGTGACTTGTGTTTGCTGGAGCATGATTTCTGACACCCATACTTTATAAGGGGTGACATCCTGCTGCCAAGGCAAGTGTTTACGGCCATGCTCATCAAACCAGGCCAATACTCGTTCGGCAAAGCTACCATTATGATTGGGAATTCGCACACTCATACTTACTTTATTTTCGTTACCCAGACTATGTACCTACTCGTTTAATTGACTCTGTCGTTTATTCGATTACCCGCTATGGTAGCATGTATACGAGCATTGTTTAGTTAAGGAGTCCGCGTGTCGGCACAACATCCTGTTTTGTTTTTTCCTGGCACCTTGTGTGATGAGCGTGTTTTTATTCCGCTGTGGCAAAAACTCTCATTACATCAACGCCGTTATGTGCCCTTGCAGTGGGCTGCTTCTAAAGAGGAAATGCTTGCGCTCAGCAAAGACAGAATTCTGGATAATGAAAAAGTGCATCTCGTGGCCTTTTCCATGGGCGGCTATATAGCGGCGTTACTAGCACAACTTATGCCTGACAATATCGCCTCTATCACGCTCATTGGGTATAACCCAGAGGGATTGTCCAATGAGGAATTAAGTAAACGGCAACAGCTTGTCACTTTATTAAAAAAGGGCACTTTCAAACCCGATAACGACGCTTATTTAGCGCGTTTTATCCACCCTTCCCGTCTCAACGATGACACTGTCACAAAAGTAGTCAAAGACATGGCGCAGGATTTAGGCAAAAACACGCTGTTGAACCATACGCTTGCCACTACCCCTAGAGAGAGTACTGTCAGCATACTTGCAAAGATAAATGCACCAGTACACTTTATTGCTGCCAGTGAAGATAACATCGCTCCAGCCGAAGCAGTAAAACAACATATACCTCACATACCCGGTGCGACCTTAGATGAGATAGAAAATGCGGGGCACATGTTACCGCTTGAGCAAACCGATAAAATAGCGGCTATGCTTGCTAAGCGATTACGTTAAGCTACTGAGCGATTAAAAATTCATCATTTTTCTAATCTAGCGTTGCATAAGCGGTGGGTAAATGGATAATGCGCCAGCAGAAAATTTTGGTAAAAAGGCATTGCAAATGAGGCAATTCAAAAGTCAGGCGGAAGCAGAAGCCGCTGGTGTATATGTTAGTAAGGTCAAAAGCTTCGTTAAGCGTGAAGGTAGGTTGACCAAAGGGCAAGAAAAAGCATTAGCTGATTATTGGCAGACAATGGGTCTTGACTATACCAATGCGCCTTTAGCGCTAACCGAGGTCTTCGGTCGCGACGCTCCTGTGGTACTTGAAATTGGCTTTGGAATGGGCAAGTCTTTGGTCGAAATGGCACAAGCTGCGCCGGATAAAAACTTTTTTGGCATTGAAGTCCACCGTCCTGGCGTGGGAGCCTGTTTATCTGATGCCGGTGAGAAAGGGATCGATAACCTTCGAGTCATGGAACACGATGCAGTTGAAGTATTGAAAAACATGATCCCAGATGGCAGTTTGTCGCGTGTGCAACTATTTTTCCCTGACCCATGGCATAAGAAGCGCCATCACAAACGCCGTATTGTTCAAAGTGAATTTGTTGAATTACTTCGCTCAAAATTGGCTATTGGCGGCTGTTTTCACATGGCCACTGATTGGGAGCCTTATGCAGAACATATGGCACAGGTAATGAATAGTGCTGAAGGTTATACCAACACCACTACTGACGGAGACTATGTACCTCGTCCAGATTATCGTCCTATTACTAAATTCGAAACCCGTGGACAGAAACTTGGCCATGGAGTGTGGGATTTAATTTACGAGCGTACTAACTGATGATTTTATCTCCTCAAAGCCAACTACTGGAACGTAATATATCGTTATTTGACAACGGTAAATGGGCGTTTATCAACCCTTCTGACGCTTATTTCCTCGATGCATTGAAGGCACAAGAAGTAACTGTTATTCATCAGTATTTTGACATATTTTCCGAGTGTGTCCGGGTTATACCTTCTGTGACTTTTGACAGTAGAGATGTTACTACCAATGGCTTTGAGGTGAAGCAACAAGTAGGCAAGCACTCCCATATTTTCGCCCCTTTTGTGAGTTGGGAAAATTCACATACCGATGTCATGCTTTTCTTACCAAAAGCCAAAACACATTTTCAAATGCTACTACGCATGGCAGCGAGTATGGTTGGTCAACATGGTCGAATACATGTAGTAGGTGAAAACAAAGGCGGCATCAAAAGTGCCGCAAAACTCATGCAGCAATATGGCGCCACTCAAAAAGTCGATTCGGCCCGTCACTGCAGCTTAATTACATTGTTGGTAGAGCAACCTCATATAGCGTTTGATCCTAAAGACTGGATAGATTTTAACACCTATCAAGTAGAAGGGGTGGAATGGCAAGTGGCCTCTATGCCCGGCGTGTTTAGTTACCAAGAATTAGACACAGGAACCGAGCTACTGCTAGAGAAACTGCCCACTACTCTACGAGGCGAGATTTTGGACTTTGCTTGTGGTGCCGGCGTAATTGCAAGCTACCTTATGCTAAAGTATCCCCATTTAAAGCTTCACCTTACCGACGTAAGCGCCCTTGCCATTTATTGCAGTGCATTAACGTTAAAACAAAATGCGTTAGCTGCTACATTGTATGCTGCTGACGGGCTACATGGTATCAATCCGAAAGTAAATCACATCGTGACTAACCCGCCTTTTCATACGGGCATAAAAACAGATTACACAGTGACTAAACGCTTTATTGCTGATGCAAAAGCGCTTCTAAATAACAAGGGCACCCTGCAAATGGTAGCAAACCGCTTTCTACCGTATCCAGGTCTGCTAGCAGAGCATTTCCAAACGGTATATACCACTGCGCAAACCTCTCAGTTTTCGGTGTATCAAGCAACATTATAAATTAAAAATTACATTGGCTTGTGCTAACTTAACCGAACTACTTGTTGTGGATACAGCGTAGGTGTGTTTCACACCAGTGGCGTGCCAGCGCTATGTTTTTGGGATTGGTTAGCGCGTGTTGATCTTTGGTGTACAAATTTTGGTCTAAGGGGTTGCCTGTGAGTATTGTATTTGCTATTTCAGAAGTCGAAGAGTTAGTTAAAACTGGCGGCTTGGCAGATGTAGGTAAAGCGCTGCCATTGGCACTTCGTACGCTTGGGGAGAATGTCACTATTGTAATGCCGTATTACAAAGTGTTGGCCGAACAGTACAATCTGCCCAGTGCAACAGAGACGCAAACCTTATTTACAGAAGGCAAGGTATACCATTTTGAAATACGCCATTTGAAGTGGCACGAAATCCCCGTGTATTTCATCGATTTTCCAGAGTATTTCCATCGCGATGGACTCTATGCAAACGCATATGAAGCGTATGAGGACAATGGTGAGCGTTTTAGCTTTTTCAGTGGAGCCGTCTTACATGCTTTACAGACTCTCGCTATCACCCCTGATGTCATCCATTGCCATGATTGGCATACCGCCATGCTACCTTTTTTACTTACACATCATAAAAGTGGCTATTTTGCGCAAACCAAAACCGTATTTACTATTCACAATGCAGCATTTCAAGGTGTGCACAGGCTGGACAACATACCTTTCTTACGCCATCACCCCAACATTCTCGCTCAAGTACACGGTGGCTATATCAACATGTTGCAAAGCGGTATCGAGTTTGCCAGTAAAGTCACTACTGTTAGTCCCAATTATGCCAGAGAACTGTTGACAGACTTAGGTAGTCACGGTCTTCATGAACGCTTGGTAAGCCGAAGTCGAGACCTTAGCGGGATATTAAACGGTTGTGATTACAGCCAATGGAATCCTGAAACCGATCCTTACCTTCCTGAGAATTACAGCGCGACAAATCTACACCCTAAAAGTGCCTGTAAACGCGCTTTACAAGAGCAATCGGGTTTACCAGTACAACCCGCCGTACCGCTTATAGGTATGGTCTGTCGACTTACCGAGCAAAAGGGCTTTGGTTATATCTTGCCTATATTGGATGAACTGATAAAACACAATTTACAAATGGTGATTGTGGGAACAGGCGACCCCGAAGTATGTATGGATCTCGGTGAGTTTGCTCAGCTTCACCCAACACAGTTTGCCTTTATCAACGGCTTTAGCTCTGAGCATGCACATCTGGTTGAAGCGGGTGCTGATTTCTTTCTTATGCCGTCTCAATTCGAGCCATGTGGGTTAAATCAGATGTATAGCTTGGCGTATGGTACCGCACCTATCGTCAGAGCTGTGGGAGGGTTAAAGGATACCGTTATTGATTATTCACATGAAAACGGCACAGGGTTTGTATTTGATATTCCCACCCCAGACGCCCTATTGGCGTGTATTCGCCGCGCACTGTTAGCCTATTATGAAGACCCGATTAAATTCAGGGAAATGCAAGTAAGAGGAATGAATACACGCTTTACATGGAATGCATCTGCCCGTCATTATCAATCTCTTTACCAAAGTTAGTGCAACGCAAGGCAGTGCTGATATTCCGTATTTTATAGGCACATTAATTATTGTTTATACGCGCCTTTCTTTTTGAGCAGTTTTGCGCCACTATTAATTTATGGAAGATGCTGATGGATTGCATACAAGACGGACATGGCGGATAAGGCAGTAAAGTTTTCAATTCGTAGCCTATTTTTATGGGTAGTGATGTCTATCACGGCGTTTTCCCTCGCTGTGCTTTCCGGTCTTGCCATTTACACTCATATAGACACCTATCGAACCGAGCTTGAGAACAATGCAGTCACGCTCGCCAAATTAGTGGCGAAAAGCTCTGCCACTTACCTGTATGACGCTACTCCTGAACGTATCGAAGGTGCGCTGAAAAACTTAAGTGCAGCTAACCACGCCCTTAATGCCCATGTTTATAAACTGAAAGAAGCCGCCAACACACCTGAAATATTTGCCTCTTATAATAAAGAAGGGCAGTTGCTATTGGGCGGTAAAGAGAACCAACTTAATTCCCTTTTCATGTCACCAAGCATGGCCGAAACTGGTCAATATTTGGAACTTAGTACCAAAGTTTTTGATGAAGAAACCAACATTCAACTCGGCTGGGTTTACTTGCGCGTCTCTTCAGAAGATTTTAATAAGCAGGTTAGTAAATCTATTTGGCTTAATGTTGCTGTCGCATTAGTACTTCTAATGCTAAGTTTTTACTCTGCCGTACGTATGCAAAGAGTGGTGGCAGATCCCGTTGAGGAAATCGCCAATTTTCTTCAGCGAACTTCACGACAACGAGATTATTCGGCGCGCGCAGGAGGCTCAACTATTCAGGAGTTGGATATATTGGCAGATGCTTTGAATGTCATGCTCCTTCGCATGCAAGAGTATGTACAAAAGCAACGGCAGGCCGAAGAGCAGCATCGCAAACTCAATGCCAGCCTTGAAGATATGGTCAATCATAGAACGACTGCACTGAAAGACGCTAATCAGGAGCTCATTCAAACATTAGAAAAGCTGCATCAGTTTCAACGCCAGATTGTGCAAAACGAAAAAATGGCCTCTCTTGGGGACATGGTAGCGGGTGTGGCACATGAAGTTAATACCCCTATTGGCTTGGGAGTAACCGCATCTACCATGATGCTCGACAGACTTGCTGTTATTCAAAAAGACTTTGAAAACAAAACCCTAAAAGCCAGTTCGATGAAACGGTTTTTAGATGAAAGCAGTGAAAACCTCAACATTATCTATCGAAATTTAAACCGCGCAGCAGAGTTGATATCCAGTTTTAAACAAGTCGCTGTTGATCAATCTTCAGAATCGAGTCGAAGTTTTTGCGTTGCACAGCTAGTTAATGAGATACTGTTGTCATTGCAGCCTCGATTAAAAAAATTAAAACACAACATCAACGTAGATTGCGACCCTACCTTAAACGTTGAAACGAAGGCTGGCCCGATCAATCAGATCCTGATTAACCTGATCATGAATTCGGTTATCCACGGATTTGAGAACGTGGAACAAGGCACCATTAATATCAGTGCTGAAATGGTGAGCAGCAACAAATTAAAGTTAGTTTATACCGATAATGGAAAAGGCATATCGCCTGAGATCCGCAAACGGATATTTGACCCCTTTGTAACCACCAAGCGTGGGCAAGGGGGGTCAGGTCTAGGAATGCACCTAGTTTACAACTTGGTTACCCAAGCGCTCAATGGTTCAATTTCCATTGCAAGTGAGGAAGGTAATGGGGTGGAATTTGTGATTATTTTCCCCGTTGCTAATGCCAAAACTAGCGATTAGTTGTATAAAGGTTGAACTTATCTTGAATTTTGTTGGCTAATCCCAATACCTTTACAATACAAATATTCATAAGTTACTTGCAATCAAGTATATGAATATTAAAATTTAACCAGTTAGTTGCTTACAACCGTTTATTAGAAAGAGTGTAGAACACCATGCAAACGCCAAATGTGTTAATCGTTGAAGATGAAGTGGTAACCCGTACCACGCTGAAGAGTTTATTTGAAGCGGAAGGGTATAATGTATTTGAAGCTGAGAATGGCGATCAAATGCATGATTTCTTCGAGAATCACGCAATCAACTTGGTGATCATGGATATCAACTTGCCGGGCAAAAACGGTCTTATTCTGGCCCGTGAAGTTCGCGACCGCAAAAATGTAGGTCTAATCTTCTTAACGGGTCGCGATAACGACGTCGATCGTATTTTGGGTCTTGAAATTGGTGCCGACGATTACTTAACGAAGCCGTTTAACCCACGTGAACTGACCATTCGCGCTCGTAACTTACTGTCTCGTACGACTAACTCTTCAGAGGATGACGATTTACCAAGCCGCGTAAGCTTCAACGGTTGGACGCTAGACGGTGATAGTCGTTCACTTATTTCACCTAATGGCAAAGAGTTCCGCCTTCCACGTAGTGAGTTTCGTGCACTTCATTTGTTCTTAAGCAATCCAGGCAAAATTCTTACTCGTGAGCAACTCATTATGGAAATGACTGGACGGGAGCTTCGCCCTAATGACCGTACGGTTGACGTGACCATTCGTCGAATTCGCAAGCACTTTGAATCAGATCCGACAGATGAGGAATTGATTGTAACCATTCACGGTGAAGGTTACCGCTTCTGCGGTCAGGTAGACGGCTAAATAGTCGCCAACACCTCATTTTAACCCCATTAAAAAAGCCGCTACAAATGAAGTGACCCCATAAAGTTGGACTCATTTCTAAGCGGCTGCCAAGGCCTGATTTCGATATTGTATCGGACTCAGGCCTTTTAGTTTCAGCTTTATGCGCTCGTTGTTGTAATAGTCGATGTATTCTTTTATGTTTTCAATGAGTTCGTCAGCGTCTTTGAACGTCTCGTTGTGATACATCTCCGTTTTTAAGATGCCGAAGAAGTTCTCCGCAACGGCATTGTCTAAACAGTTTCCTTTCCTCGACATACTTTGACGTAACCCGTTTTCCCGAAGGTGATTTTGGTACTGTTTATTCTGATACTGCCAACCCTGATCCGAGTGGATAAGTGGTTTTTCATCTCGTTTTAGCTTACTTGTCGCGGCTTTAAGCATATCGGTGACCAATGGTAATGTAACTGAGGTTCGTACCTCATAACTGACAACTTCCTGATTAAACAGGTCAATTATCGGTGACAGATAAACTTTCTGGTCTTTAATCTTAAACTCTGTCACATCGGTCACCCATTTTTGATTAGGCTTCTCCGCCGTAAATTCCCGATTGAGCGTATTGTCTGCGATTCTGCCGACTTCTCCTTTGTAGGACTTATAACGTTTGGCTCTGACCTTTGACTTTAAACCAAGCTCGTTCATCAAGCGTTGTACGCGCTTGTGATTAATCACAAGCCCCATCGTTCTCAGGGCTGAGGTAATTCTACGATAGCCATATCGCCCTTTATGTTTATGATAAATATTATGTATTTTGGCGCATAAACCAGTATCGGGACACAACCGTTCCAGCGTATTACGATGATAGTAATAAACACTCTTCGGTAGTCCTGTGATTTTCAATAGATTTTGTAAGCTATAAATGGCCTTGAGCTCTTCGACGACTATCGTTTTGTCTTTGCTTTTTTCTTTCTGGCTTGAGCCAAGGCTTCCAACTTTTTTAGAACAGCATTCTCAGCACGTAAATAGTCCAACTCTTCTCTGAGTTCTTTTTCCGTCATTTCAGATGATGGTTTGGGCGTAGAAGAGTCGTTTTTCACGCGGGGTTTTCCTTTTTTCTTTGGTTTCAGACCTGAGATGCCGTCACGAGCATATAGCTTTTGCCATTGAAATAGAATCCCGGGGGACGATAAATCGAAGAAAGCACTGGTATACCCGAGTGACCAGTTGTTAGCTGCCATTATTTTCAACACTTCTATTTTAAATGCTTGAGAATAAGGTTTGTGAGCAGACCTGAAACTTTCAGCGCCATGAATTCGATAAACAGCGGTCCAGTAACGGACCTGTCGTTCTGTGACATTGAATCTGTCACCTGCGGCCAAAGAGCTTTCAGATAAAGCAAACTCTGCTACTTTGAGCTTAAGAGTTCGATGATGTTTAGACATAAAAAGACCCCCAGTAATTGGAATGTCCAACTATTGGGGGTCACTTCAAAATGTAGCGGCTTTTTAGTGATTAACTACCGGCAATCTTCATTTGGTCAATCAGTACTGACCCCGTCTGCACGCTGCCGCGCGTGTCTTTTTCTGCGCCAATGGCCACAATGCCACTGAACATATCCTTTAGGTTACCCGCAATGGTAACTTCGTGAACCGGATATTGGATAACACCGTTTTCTACCCAAAAGCCCGCCGCTCCGCGAGAATAGTCGCCAGTAACACCATTGACCCCTTGCCCCATTAATTCAGTGACCAGCAGGCCTGTTCCCATTTCTCTGAGCAGGTCGGCATCGCTTTGGCCTGTGTCACCCACCAGCCAATTGTGAATCCCACCCGCATGTCCATTAGAACGAGTATTGAGCTTGCGTGACGAATAAGTCGTATACAAGTAAGTAGACAAACATCCACCTTCGACAATCGTCATATCAGCGCACGCCACCCCTTCGTTATCAAAGCTCGAACTCGCAAGTCCGCCTTTAATTAATGGGCGCTCTTCAATATTGAGCCAGTGAGGGAATATCTGTTTACCCAAGCTATCCAATAAGAAGCTTGAACGGCGGTATAAACTTCCCCCACTGATCGCACCGACGTAATGACCAAAGAGACTAGAAGCGATATCGCGATGTAATATAACGGGTACGTTAGCCGTATTGATTTTACGTGCACCTAATCGTTCTACCGTGGCTTTCGCCGCTTCTTCACCTACAAGTTTGGCTGACTTCAACAACGGCGCCTGTCGGTTTACTGTATATGCGTAATCCCGCTGCATGTCATCACCTTGAGCTCCAATTACCATACAGCTTAGTGAATAACGGCTGCTTGGGTAACCCGCATTTATGCCATGGGTGTTACCATATACACGCATGCCCAAATTCGCGTTATACGATGCACCATCTGAATTAGTAATGCGCGAGTCGTAGTTCATCGCCGCCGTCTCAGCTTCAATAGCGGTTTTGATGGCCTTTTCTGTATCTAACTCTTCAGGGTGATACAGGTCTAAATCGGGGAATTCAGTTGCGATAAGGTCGGCATCGGCCAAACCTGAGCATGGATCTTCACTGGTATAGCGTGCAATATCCACGGCTTTTTCTACCGCGAGTGTTAGCGCCGCTTTGCTCAAATCTGCGGTAGACGCACTGCCTTTTCGCTTGCCTACATAAACGCTAATTCCTAAACCACCATCGTTGGTAAATTCAACGTTTTCAACTTCTTGCATACGTGAAGATACGGCAATGCCTTGCACTTTAGACATGCTGGCTTCGGCTTGTGTCGCACCTTTTGAAAGGGCTAATTTCAGTACATCATCTACGACATTTTGAATGTCGGCTAACTGCTGCTCTATTTGCATAGTAAGTTTCGCTGTCTTAATTCGACTGTGATAGTTACAATTTAGCTAAAGTGTAACACTAATGAGTTTGAAATGAGTGATCAGAAATACAATTCTCCTGAAGATCCTTACTTCGAAGATGCGCAAGCAGATGAGTTCGAAGAGGAAGAGTTTGTCAGTAAAACCGAGCTAAAACGCCAAGCGAAAGAACTTCACAAACTGGGCGAAACCTTAGTGAATTTAACCGACGCCCATATTGCTACAATTCCTATGGATGAAGAACTCGCCGATGCCGTAGCCATTGCGCGAAGAGTAAACAAGAAGAAAGACGGCTACCGTCGCCAACTTCAGTTTATTGGTAAAGTATTGCGCCAGCGAGATACGGCCCCTATTGAAGAGGCGCTGGCTAAAATATCTCACCAGCACCAAGCGAGTAATGCTGCATTTCACGCTTTAGAGAAAGCCCGCGAAGCGGTTATTGCGCAGGGTGACTCGGCAATTCAAAAGCTGATAGAAGCGCACCCTGAACTTGACCGCCAAAAGCTGCGCCAATTTCACCGCCAAATAAAGAAAGAGCGGGAAAAAAATGCGCCACCAAAAGCGTTCAGAGAACTGTTTCAGTATTTGAAAGACGTTATTCACGACGAGTAACTGTATCTTAAACAAAAAAAAGGTTGGTAATCACCGTCGTGAAAACCAACCTTTTTTGTCTGTGTTCATTTGCTTTAGACAGGTTAAGCCGTACCACCCACGGTTAGCTCGTCAATTTTAAGGGTAGGCTGCCCAACACCTACTGGCACACTTTGCCCGTCTTTCCCGCACACGCCAACGCCCTTATCAAGAGCTGTATCGTTACCTATCATCGAGATTTTTTGCATGACCTCTGGGCCGTTACCAATCAGCGTTGCTCCTTTCACTGGTGCGGTAATTTTGCCGTTTTCAATTAAGTATGCTTCGGCGCTAGAGAACACAAATTTACCTGAGGTGATATCAACCTGACCACCTGCGAAATTCGGTGCATATATACCTTTATCAATGGAAGCAATTATCTCTTGTGGGTCATACTGACCATCAAGCATGTAAGTGTTCGTCATCCGCGGCATAGGCAAGTGGGCATACGATTCACGTCGCCCGTTACCCGTTGGTGAAACGCCCATTAACTTCGCGTTGTGCTTATCTTGCATGTAGCCTTTTAAGATACCGTCTTCGATAAGTACGTTGTGCGCCGTAGGCGTTCCTTCATCGTCAACCGATAAAGAACCTCTTCTATCACTTAGTGTGCCGTCGTCTACGACAGTCACACCCTTAGCCGCCACACGCTGCCCAATGCGGCCACTAAATGTTGATGCACCTTTACGGTTGAAATCACCTTCCAAGCCATGCCCTACCGCTTCGTGAAGCAGTACACCAGGCCAACCATTACCCAATACTACCGGCATAGCGCCTGCTGGCGACGCCACCGCTTGCATGTTTACGCGGGCCATATGCAATGCATCTTCTGCTAGGTTTTCGTAGTAAGGTTTGCCGTTTTCGTCTTGTTTGAAGAACGAGTAAGCATAACGGCCACCCGCACCAGCAGACCCACGCTCCCGTCTATCGCCTTGTTCTAGCAATACCGAGCAGTTTAGACGCACCAGCGGGCGAATATCGGTAGCCAGAGTACCATCACTGCCCGCTACCAAAATTTCCTCGTAAACGCCGCTTAAACTCACTACCACTTGATTGGCAGAAGGTTCTTGCTGACGGATGTATTGATCTACAGCTTTAAGTAAGGAAATTTTCTCTGCATCCTGCATTGCAAGAATAGGGTTATTTTCACTGTAACGCGCTTCTACAGGTTGTTGACCTAGTGCGGCAATTTGTTGTGTACCACCGCTTGTCGCAATCCCTCGCGCTGCTTTACACGCTTTTGTAAGCGCTTCTTCACTAATTTCATCAGAATAGGCAAAGCCGGTCTTTTCACCACTAATAGCACGTACACCCACACCGCGCTCAATGTTGTAACTGCCTTCTTTGATAATGCCGTCTTCCAGCACCCAACTTTCGTGTTGGCTTGACTGAAAGTACAAATCGGCATAATCGGTATCGTGACGATGAATGGTCGCAAGAGCTCGCTCTAGCTTATTGATATCTAGCCCTGAGTCAGATAATAAATGACGCTCAACAGATTTAGACAAAGTGACTCCTGAAGCGGTTATGTTCGGCAACCGGCATATTCTGTTTAATGGTTTCTCTTTCTGCAATATCAACCTCTGCCGCAACAACGCCTTTTTCAGTTTGTAGTTCGGCTAAGGTTTCTCCCCATGGCGATAGCACCATACTATGACCATAGGTTTCACGACCGTTACGATGAACGCCCACCTGATTAGCGGCCACCAAAAAACATTGTTTTTCGATGGCTCTGGCTTTTAACAGCGCTTGCCAATGGGCTTCACCTGTACGCTGGGTAAAGGCAGCGGGCAACACCAAGATGTCGATATCACCCATTGCAGAAAACAACCCTGGAAAGCGCACATCATAGCATACCGCAAGCCCGATGTGGCCTATAGGTGTTTGTACTGTTACCACTTCATTACCCGCTTGGGTCGTTCGCGATTCTCGATAGCTACCGGTGTTATCACTTACTGATACGTCGAACATATGGATTTTGCGGTAATCAGCTAAAACCTTGCCTTCAGGGCCAAACAACATACAGGCGGCTGAAAACTTGCCAGGGTTGTCGGTCACTATGGGAAATGTACCCGATACCAAATAGCATTGATAACGGCGAGCTAAGCTAGCCAATCGCTCTTGTATTTCGCCCTCACCTTTGGTTTCAGCAACAGCCAATTGCGCTTTGTCGCTACCGCCAAAACAAGCAAAACACTCAGGGAGTACCACCAGATAGTCCTTTTGAATGTTTGCCGCGGCCATAGCGTGTTCCACTGAAGCTAAGTTTTCTTCCACACTTGGCGTGGATGTCATCTGAATTGCTACAAGGTTAACCATCTATCACCTCCATTTTCAGCATGCGAACATCGTCTTTGGTAAGGGGTCTGTCTTGAGGATTAGCGGGAACAGGTGCATTTTGAGCAGGAAGACTGATATCTTTACTATTGCGTTCTACTTCGTCGAATTTGGGTTCTTTTATGGTACCAGTTACGCGATAATTCACATTAGATATCACTTTGGCCGAAGTCAACACCTGATCGATTGCCAATGCTGCAAGTGCGGTGGGTGGTGTAGCTAAAAAGTAAACTAAAAACGGTAAGTTGCCGGTCACATTCGGAGCAAAAGACACGTTGTAATTTAAGCCCCCGTTAGTCAAATCGGTAAAACCAGTAATCTCTATCTCTCCTGCACCACCGTCAATCTCGGTATCATCGGTATAGGCCTTGCCATCAACAATATTTAATGTGCCGCCCATATCATCATAGAAGAACCCTTTCGCAAATACATCGCGAAAATCCAGGCTCAATTTTCTCACCAGTGAGTTAAGACTAAACAAGGTAAAAATACGGGAGCCCTGATCACTTAATTCGGTCAAATAACCATCGGACAGCGACCACTTTACATCGCCTTTTATCTCAGAGAGCGCAAAGTCCATTGGTGCAAGTGGCCAGTTGATATTAAAGGCCACCTCGGCACTTGAGTCTTTGATACCTGATTCAACACCGTAATTGCTCAGCATCTGGCCCACATCCGGCGATGTTAACGTCCCTTCAAGTGCTGTTTCAATTCCGCGATTGGTATGCTGCCAATAGCCAGTGGCGGTAATATCAGCATCCCGTGAACGCACGAGAAGCTGGCGCACTTTCAAGCCATTGTCTTGCTTTGCAATATCCAGTGTTACCTGGCCCAAGTCGAAACCGTGCACAGCACAGGACTGACAATAGAGGTAGATTGGCGGCAACGTACTTGGGTCTACATCATAAGGAGATACTATTTTGTCTTGCTGCTGGATTTCATCAACTGCAGCAATCCCATCTGTTGGTTTATCCAACGTCAAGTAATCTGCGTTAATGACAATCCCTTGTTCGGTCAGATCGTGATTTACACGAATGGTGCCTCTCGCTTGTGCCGACGTAATGTCTAAAATCCAATCTCTGTCTCGTTCAGTTGCATTTAGTTCAACATTTTTAAGTGTGTGACCAGCAAAATTTAATTGTTCTGCTTTAGCAAAAACTCTCGACGGTGCGCTGAAAATAGAGGGCTTTTGTGGATGCTCCGTATTATCAGAATGAAGTGCTACATCGCTTGTGGCAGATGCAACGTCTCGACTACCCGATACCAACATATCAATAGTTTTGAACCACTCCAGTACATCGGCTTCAGGAAGATTAGCGGCAATACTGAAACCGGTACCAATATTGGCAATATCGCTTTCACCTAGTGCCAAATGCGCTCTGGAAAATTGCATCTCCTGATGTGGTAACACTCCGGTGAAGCGGATATTGTCACCTAATGTCGCCACCACGTTAGACGCTTTGCCATCGCCTTTACTTTCGATATAAAGGGGTAAACTGGACCCCGCAGGTGTATCAAACGGAGCAGGTAAGACACTTTTGGTGGCCGTTAAATCAGCATTAAGCTTAGCTATATAGGAAAAATCCTGTTTTGCTAGTTTAATATCTACGTCTGTCTTCCACTTTGTTTCGCCATCGATGTAATCGGTTAAATCGCTATTAACATAATTAGCCAATGGGTGAACGTGCCATCGACCATTTAATGAGGCATGTAAATCATAGCTTTCACCCTGACGGCCTTGCAGCGACATTTTGATGGGTTGCTTCAGAAACACCGCGTTGAGTTTCGTTGCATCAATATCACCATTCGTAAAAGTCACGTCACCTTTGGTATGGTTAAAGCGCATGGCAGTTCGCGGAATATAAATAGAATTATCAAGCAAATGAGCTGTACCCGAAGCAATAACATCCTTTCCTTTTAATGGAATATCCAGCTTAATATCGGCCGAAAGAGGCCCATCAATTTGTACTTCATCATTGAGTATATTGCCTAGTGAGCTTTTGATAGAGGACGCCATCATCAACTCTGTCAACGCATCGCCCGTGCCGGTGCCGGTAGCATAGATCAGCAGACGTGAATCAGCTTTAAAGCTAGGAATTGTCGCAGACATATCGCTTATTGTCATTTTGCCAAGTTGCGCTTCTGGGCTTTCTATCACCAGAGCGTTATTGACAAAATAAAGTGACATATCCAGTTGATGTAAGGCTGGCCAATCTGGAGCAAATAAGAAGTCGCCTTGCTTTATATCGACGTAGGCTTGGAAAATACCGGAATTATCGTCAAACGGAAACGCCGCCAGCGGGCCATGCCATAACACTCTGGCTTTTTCTATTCGTCCCGCTCCAGTAAAAGCACGGGTCAAGTACGCATTGAGATTCTTTCCCATGATGGTGGTTGGAAACAGTTCGTTCACATGCGCCAACTGGACTGGATCGACGCCAGCATAAAGTGACATTACGCCAGCACTCAGATTGATTTTAAATTGGGGTTTGACGGTGACGCTGTCTGTTTTCAGAAGCATATTCTCGCCTTTAATTACCCAATCTTGTGAAGAAGATGCGGGATCAGGCAAGGTTGATGTCAACGATGTTTGCGGATAAATGAAGAAGTCAGCCTGAAGGGATTCTACCTTAAGATCTTTTTTAATGATGCCTTGTGCACTAAGCAAACTGTCAGCACTATTGAGATAGACTGCACCATTATTTTTGTACCAATACACATCCACATCTAATGAAGACAAGCCTGGTACGTGGTCGGTTTTGGCCCATTGCAAATCCACTACTTTTGCCGCCAATTCTGGTTTGCCGTTGTGTAGTTGAAACTGTAAGGTCGCTAATTCACCCTTGGGATTAAGTGCCCGAATTTCCTCTTCATTGGTGTCGTCCATAAAAAGAGGCAACAACAATAAAAAGGGATTGATCTGTACGGGCTTCACTGTGTTTATTAGCAAATCACCTTGTTTACTGACACTGCCTATTAGGTCAGTTGTCAATGATTCATTGCTGGAGTTAAGCACGAGTTGATCAACGCGAATATTCCACCCACTATTGGTCGGTAGTGCTTGTAAACTGCCCCCAGTGATACCTGTCACCGTTTTAACACTGTCATCCCCCCATTGTAATAAGCTGTTGTGGAGTTCAGCCTGTACACTGGTAAATTGACTGTCAGTCAGGTTCGCCCACACTTCAAAATTGGCGCGGCTTTGTGCAAGTGGACGTTTAGTGTGGATTAGATCACTGACCCAAGGTGAGATATCTAGGTCTTCCGCTTTGGCGTAGAACACGCCCTCAAAACTATCTCTGGTACCCTGAATATCAATAATAAATGACGCCGAATTAGCCGATAAGTCTGCCACTTTAATTCGACCTAACCCCTGGTGACGCTCACCAAGGTTATTCCACGACAAGCTTTCTATATCAAACGACTTAGCTTCGCCTTGGGCGATAAACGCCACACTCCCTTCTTCCAGAGAAAAGCTTTGTAATTGCTCTAGAAACAAGCGTTCAAGTGCATTGACGACAGGAAAGTTATCCTTCGCCCCACCGGAAAGTCTGTCACCGTCTATTTCAAGTTCCAGTCCTCTGAGTTCAAAGCGGGTCGAGGAAATAAGGCGATGGCGAAGGGATTGCCAGAAATCAAGTTCAACATAAATCTGACGAATGTCTAACGCGACTGGAGAAGCCTCGTCTTTTGCCAATGACACAGAGTTAAGCACGATGCTCGGCCCATTGCGTTGCCACACAGCATGGACACTATCAATGGAGAGATTGACACCATATTGCTTGTTTATATAGTTTTCCAGTAGGTGTTTATTGTGCTCAATATGCGGCAATGCATATCGCGCAGCGCTCAACACCAAAGCGAAAATAACCAGCAACACAGCGAGTAGCAGCCAAAACTTCTTTAGCAGGTAAGCCGCTACCGACGAAAAATTTGTCACACTTTGCCTTTGTCTAATTTAATGTGTTACATCATGACGACGTCGTACTTATCCTGATTGTACAAGGTTTCGGTTTGCACCTTAATTTGTTTTGATACAAACACTTCTAACTCTGCAAGCATATGGGATTCTTCCCCCATCAAAGCCTCTGCCACTTTCGGTGAGGCATAAACCACAAATTTATCAGCGTCGTAGGCGCGGTTAACTCTCACGATTTCTCGCATTATTTCAAAACAAATGGTTTCAATGGTTTTTACAGTGCCACGCCCCTTACACACAGGGCATTCTCCACACAATACGTGCTCAATACTTTCACGGGTGCGTTTTCGGGTCATCTCTATGAGCCCTAACGCGGTAAACCCATGTATATTTATCTTAGCCCTGTCCTTGTTTGTCGCCACCTCTAGTGAATGTAAGACCCTTCTTTTGTGATCAGGTTCAATCATATCGATAAAGTCGATAAGGATCATGCCGCCTAGGTTGCGAAGTCGTAATTGTCTTGCTATCGCCAACGTGGCTTCAGTGTTGGTGTTGAAAATAGTCTCTTCTAAATTGCGGTGTCCAACAAATGCCCCAGTATTGATATCAATCGTTGTCATCGCTTCGGTTTGGTCAATGATTAGGTAACCGCCAGATTTGAGGTCAACCCTGCGTTCTAAAGCGCGTTGTGCTTCATTTTCAACGTCATATAGATCGAAGATAGGCCTATCACCTGTGTAATACTCTAGCTTGCCGTTCATCTCCGGCACGTACTCTTTGGTGAATTGATGAAGCTCTTGAAAAGACAGCTTAGAGTCAATGCGGATTCGATCGAGCTCAGTGCCCACAAAATCTCGCAAAACGCGTCTTGCTAAGGGTAAATCTTCGTATAGCACATTCGATTTGCGTTTTTTCATGCGCGATTGGATTTTGTCCCACAAGCGGCGAAGAAAAGCGGCGTCAGACTGCAATTCAGTCTTTCCTACGCCTTCAGCAGCAGTGCGTAAAATGAAACCACCATTTTCATCACAAAACTCTTGCACCAACGACTTTAATCGCTCGCGTTCGGCTTCTTCCTCAATGCGCTGAGACACACCAACGTGAGTTACCGAAGGCATAAAGACTAAATAGCGACTAGGAATAGTAATATCTGTAGTCAGCCTCGCGCCTTTAGTGCCAATGGGATCTTTAACCACCTGCACAACGATATCCTGCCCGTCGCGCACGAGTTCTCGAATATCTTGTTTTTGAATGTGACTGGCGGAAACTTCTTCGGCAATTTCATTGTGAATAACAATATCTGACGCGTGCAAAAAAGCCGCTTTCTCCAGTCCGATGTCCACAAACGCCGCCTGCATACCAGGTAGCACACGACTGACTTTGCCACGGTATATATTACCTACTAAACCACGCTTGGTATGACGTTCAACGTGAATTTCTTGCAAAATTCCATTTTCAATGAGGGCTACTCGCGATTCAGACGGGGTCACATTAATTAATAATTCAGCACTCACGACTTCACTCCAAATGCATTGAGTAATTGACGGGTTTCGTAGAGAGGAAGGCCAACAACCGCACTGGCGCTGCCGTTGATTGACACCACGAATTCGCCGCCAATACCTTGAATGGCATAACTTCCGGCTTTATCTACCGGTTCTCCTGTCTCCCAGTATGCGTCAATTTGACTGTCCGTCAATATCGCAAAGTTCACCGACGTAGAGACAACCTGCGTTTCCTGCTTTGATTCGCTTAAAACACTAATCGCCGTCAACACATCGTGGGTATGACCCGATAACATTCGCAGAATTCGTTTAGCGTCAGCTTTATCCTCGGGTTTGCCCACGCATTCACCGTTAAACGCAATTAACGTGTCACTGGCGAGGATCACTGTGTTTTGAGTAAACTGTCCCCGCTGTTGCAGTTGAGTTTTGACCACTTCTGCTTTTTCTGCAGCCAGTCGACTTACTAAAGCAAGGGGCGTTTCGTTGAGGCGCGGCGTTTCATCAATATCAGCCGGCGTAACAGTATGGGCGATGTTCATTTGCTGAAGCAGTGCAGTGCGTCTTGGCGATGCAGACGCTAACACAAGGTTTTTGTTCATTAAATTGCCCTACAGCTATTACCTCGCGCTACGGGGTTACGCGATTGAAAATTGTCTTCTGGTGCGGCGCAACAGCCAAAATAGCCACGGCCACAATACCGTTGAGGTAAGCACTGGCCATAAATAATCCAACTGAAAGTAGATATCAGTGAGTAAGTGCTGCACCCAGAATGTCAGTAAATGATAAAGCGCTGACAACAACCCGATAATAATCGCTTGTTGCCACACCGAGTAATTGCGCAACCTTTGGTAGTTGGCCACCAGGACATATACACAAATACTCAATCCCAGGCTGTGAATACCCAGTGTGGTACCAACCAGTACGTCCATTGCAATACCGGTTATAAAAGCCACGCCAACGTTCACCCGATGGGGAAGTGCCATACTCCAGTAAGCGAGCACCACCAGTACCCAATCAGGTCGGTATAAATCAATTTGAATCGGCAACGGTACTATCTGAAGTACAAGCGACACCAGTAGGCTAATCCAAATTACGAGGTTACGTTTACGCATCGGTGAGCTCTTCTACTTCCTCGTTGTTGCTCTCCACCCCATCTTCTTCGGGCTGCCAGAGCAACAGTAAATGTCTTAGTCTGTCTAATTTAGCCAGCGGTTTTGCAATAACCCTAGCAAAGGGACGACTCTCATCCCTGATCACCTCTGTTACTAGTGCAACTGGGTATCCTTCAGGAAAAACTCTGCCAAGACCAGATGAAACCAATGTATCCCCTGCTTTAATGTCAACACTGTGGGGAACATGTTCTAAATATAATTCATTTATCGAACCACTTCCGGTGGCAATAAACCGAATATCGTTACGCAAAGAACGTACAGGTATGGCGTGAGTTACATCGGCAATCAACAGCACACGGCTGTTCGTTGTGCCTACTTCCATGACTTGTCCGACAACGCCTTCATCATCAATAACAGGTTGGGACAAATACACACCGTCAATCGCCCCTTTGTTTATTACCACCTGCTGACTGTACGGATTTTCATCAACGGCCATCAATTCGGCGACCATTTTACGAGAGGCAACACGTAGAGGGGCCTCGAGTAACTCGCGCAGTTGATCGTTTTCTTTTTGTATAACTTCAAATTGCTGTAGTTTTTCACTCATTAACAACAATTGGTTGTTGAGCTTTTGGTTTTCTGAGAGCAACTGTTCTCGTGAAGTTAAGCGCTGCGCACTCTCGTTAAGCATTAGACCAGGTAAATTGGCTAAATACTGCAACGGGCTCATTAAAGAATTTAAGTAGACTCGCGTTGATTTAAAGCCCTCGAGTTTATGATCGACAATGATCAACAGCACTGACAATACAATTGCCAGTGTGAGTCTATTGTTAAGCGAAGGGCCGCGAGTAAAAATGGTATCCATTATAGAAATAAGGCAACCTTAAGGTTGCCTTTCCTGATTACTCGTAGCTAAACAGGTCGCCACCGTGAAGGTCAATCATATCGAAAGCCTTACCACCGCCGCGCGCGACACACGTTAATGGATCGTCGGCAACGACTACCGGTATGCCGGTTTCTTCCATCAGCAATCGATCGAGATCTTTAAGTAGGGCACCACCACCGGTCAATACCATACCACGCTCAGAAATATCAGACGCTAATTCCGGCGGTGATTGCTCTAACGCCACCATAACGGCTGAAACGATACCGGTAAGTGGCTCTTGAAGGGCCTCTAATATTTCATTGGAATTAAGTGTGAAACCGCGAGGCACACCTTCAGCAAGGTTACGTCCGCGCACTTCGATTTCACGTACTTCTTCACCCGGATAGGCAGCGCCAATCTCATGCTTGATACGCTCAGCTGTTGCTTCACCAATTAATGAGCCAAAGTTGCGGCGGATATAGTTAATGATAGCTTCGTCAAATTTGTCACCACCAATGCGTACCGATGATGAGTAGACCACACCGTTAAGTGAGATAATGGCAACCTCTGTCGTACCACCACCAATATCGACCACCATTGAACCAGTCGCTTCTGACACAGGTAAACCAGCACCAATAGCCGCTGCCATTGGTTCGTCAATCAAATACACTTCACGTGCACCTGCGCCTAGGGCAGATTCTTTAATTGCTCTGCGCTCTACCTGTGTTGAACCACAAGGAACACACACTAAAACGCGAGGACTCGGACGAAGGAAGTTATTGTCGTGAACCTGCTTGATGAAATGCTGTAGCATTTTCTCGGTTACGTAAAAGTCTGCAATAACACCATCTTTCATCGGGCGAATAGCACGAATGTTACCCGGCGTACGTCCCAGCATTCGCTTAGCTTCGGCACCAACAGCTGCAACACTTTTAGGGCCTGCTGCTCGCTCTTGGCGAATGGCTACTACGGAAGGTTCGTTAAGTACAATACCTTGGTCTTTTACGTAAATCAGCGTGTTTGCTGTTCCGAGGTCTATGGACAGATCGTTAGAGAACATGCCTCGAAGCTTTTTAAACATGAAGAGTGTATTCCTGTTCTTGTGTTAATGCGTATATGCAAAGGTGAGATGGCGACGCTTTAACGTGAAGTCGATATTTATTTGCACACTTTAACAATGGGGGCAAATTTGGGCAAGTAATGCCTCTCTTTGTTGTTAAATAATATTTATTTAACGCTTCAACCACCAGTTTATTCTACAAATTGTCAGGTGACTAAAGCCCCATTGCCAGTGGCATACTAACAATGATTCTATCTCAATGAGAAGGTTCAATTTTCACTTTTGCATTAAAAACTTTTTTACAACATTTAGAATGTTGGTGCACTCGCCTCCCCCTTAGAAGGGTAATAGTCAAAATATGCACCGCTGCTAAGACTATAGCGGCACCAGTAATTATTTTCATTTTCTGTTGTATTCGAATAAAAGCGCGCAATGACTTTGAAACCGTCTACGCGCAAAGGAGCCGCCACCAAAGAAGTCCAGATTTTTTCGCAACCTTCGTCTGATAAGTCTGCCGTTGGCCAGCCATTGTGATTCATTCTCACCGGTTTGCGATTGACCTCTGCTCCGGCATCATCGTAATGAATCAACATAATCATGGTCGTAGGTTGCTGAACTCGCCATTGCCAATGCGACGTTGCTACGTGATTTCTAAAAGTGTCAGCAAGTAAGGTAAAGGACTTTTCTGTTGTGTCACTTTCATCTGAGTGAAAGTAATTAATGAAAAAGCCCAAAGTTGCAGCAAAGGCCACTACGATAAGTATTTTGAGTATATTCACCAGCCACGTTTTGTCGTTATCAGTTTTTTTCATTATTATCTTCCTGATATCAGGACCTGTTCCTTATCAAAAGAAAGCTAATCTATCGACATCCACAAGTAAAGATAAACAAGCCAACCTCATTTCCAATAGTCGTTGTACTTCTGACTACTTATATAAGACGGTGACGCCCCAAAACTCAC
Source organism: Alteromonas sp. D210916BOD_24 (assembly GCF_047159385.1). GTDB lineage: Bacteria > Pseudomonadota > Gammaproteobacteria > Enterobacterales > Alteromonadaceae > Alteromonas. The sequence continues at coordinate 4,115,621 of NZ_AP038333.1, read as the reverse complement.
TGTCTTTCGATTTTAGACGCCACCCCTTTTTCATAAGCTTTTTGCGAGTAAACAAATTTGTCATGCCATGACCAAAGAGCACTAGTCTTTCATGTTCTTCGGTCAGCATTTCTATGCGCTGGGTCAGTGCTGCAACTCTCGCCTTTGCTGAGGAAAAACTCTCAAAACGGCCTGTCATTCCAAAAAACCATAACATCCGACTCAGTAAAACCCAATGCCATGCTTTAAGTCGAAAAGGCAACTTATAATAGGGAATGTCCATCTCTCTGAGTAATGCGCATTCCTCATCAATGTAATCAACGCCATAATACTCTGCACTTAACTTAGCGCGGCGAAGGGGACTGACAATCACGTAGCTGTTATTTAGATGGGTTTTGTGTTTTGGTGTACTTTGCGGATCAAGCGCAGATTTGCCATAGGCCCTTACCCACTTTGTGTATTGGGCTGCGTTTATTTTATCATTGTGTGCCGAAATAGGCTTTCCGTGTCGTATCAAAACGACTTCTTTTGTTGCCTGTTTATCCATGCCATTACTGCCTACGTCGGTGGTGAGATACTTGAGTCTGCTAGCACTATGATACGCCACAGAAATAAAGCGTTACATACGCTAACGTCACGCTATCATTTACACTGGGACTCTGCACCATTGTTAATCCAGTGTAAATAATGCAAACTCCCCTAATTTAGCGTTAGGAAAGACACAATGGAACACTATATTCTTGCTATTGATCAAGGGACCACCAGTTCACGCAGTATTGTTTTTTCTACTCAAGGCAAAATTGAAGCCATAGCACAGCAAGAATTTTCTCAACACTACCCTCAGGATGGCTGGGTTGAACACGATCCGGAAGAAATATGGGAAAGTGTTGTCTGTACCCTGAAAGACGTATTTGAAAAATGTCCAATAAAGCCCTGCAATATCGCCGCAGTTGGGATTACTAATCAGCGAGAAACTACACTGGTATGGCACAAAGATACAGGTAAGCTTATTTATCCGGCCATAGTGTGGCAAGACAGACGAACCGCTTCACAGTGTCAGGCATTAAGTGAAGATGAAAGGTTAGTAGAGTATATTAGCGATACTACAGGCCTATTACTCGATCCTTACTTTTCAGCGACTAAAATTGCTTGGATCCTAGACAACGTACAAGGCGCGAGAGCACAAGCTGAGAATGGCGAATTGCTCTTCGGAACCATTGATACTTTTCTTATCTGGCGCCTTACTGCAGGAAAATCTCACAAAACTGACGCCACAAATGCTTCTCGTACCATGTTGTTTGATATTAAAAATCAATGTTGGGACGACAAACTCCTTGCTACATTTAATATACCTAAGTGCATGCTACCCCAAGTGATGGATTGTGCTGCTGACTTTGGTGCTATCGATGCTAGCATTGTTGGCCACGCTATCCCTATTTTGGGGGTAGCAGGAGATCAACAAGCGGCATTAGTTGGGCAAGCATGCTTTGAAAAAGGGATGGCAAAGAGTACTTATGGTACCGGTTGCTTTATGATTTTAAATACAGGCGACAGTCCCCTTCATTCAAAAAACCGTTTACTGACTACGGTAGGCTACCGACTTAACGGAAAGACAACTTTTGCCCTTGAAGGCAGTATATTCATGGCTGGCGCTACCGTTCAATGGTTACGTGACGGGCTAAAACTTATTGACGATGCGTCAGAAACCGAAGCCTTGGCACAACGAGCCAGACGAGATAATGGCGTATTTCTAGTCCCGGCCTTTACTGGATTGGGCGCCCCTTATTGGGACCCAAATGCCCGTGGCGCTATATTAGGACTTACCCGCGATACTGGTATAAGCGAAATTGTTGCCGCCGGTTTGCAATCGGTATGCTATCAAACCAAGGATCTACAAAAAGCAATGGAAAATGACGGAGCAAGACCCACTACCATTCGTGTCGATGGCGGAATGGCGCGCAATGATTGGGTGATGGGATTCTTATCCGATATTTTAGGTGCAGAAGTTGAACGCCCTGAAAATACTGAAACTACCGCATTAGGCGCGGCATTTTTGGCTGGCTTACAAGTAGGTATTTATCAATCCTTAGAAGCACTCACCCATTGCTGGCAGAGTGATAGTGTGTTTACACCTAGGCTTACTAAAGCACAACGGGACAAAGCTTACGAAGGCTGGCAAGCAGCGGTAGATCGCATTCGCTGCGATTGACCTCACCTTTTTCACAATGACAAGTAAACCGCATTAGTACCGGGGCGTAATTTAACATTCTGGCGAACGCCAAAGGTAAACGCTTAACCAAAATATGACAATCCTACTATTTCATGCCTGGTTGTAAGGTATGAAACGGGTGTTTTTTAAAGGCTTGTAGTGAATTCCACCACACTTAAACAAACCTTTTATCAGCGCAAATTTCTCCGTCTCCCAGTTCCCCTAAACGCATTGCAAGTCACAAATTACAGCTACCACCTTAAAATCTCCCTATAAATCAGTACCCAACAATTGCTAGTCGCCCCTCCCTAAAGCCCGCACTGCAAGGGGATCGTGAAATATATAAAAACTTTTTTAACTTTTTATGGTAAACGTTTACCCAACTATGTTATAAAGTTGTTACTGTTTACGGTGGTCAACCCTACAAGCACCTACCTAAACGTAACAAATCACACTCAGCACGACTCAAGACACTACTAAAAAATTTACCTTGGGGGTAATAGGATGAAGACACAATTTAAGTTAGGTTTGACTGCTCTTGCAGTAGCACAATGCTTAAATGCAACCTCGGTATCGGCACAAGAAACTGCAGATACTGAAAAGCAAGTAGATATCAGTGAAACAGAAGTTATTACTGTACGTGGATTCGGTAGCACGTTAACGCGCTCACTTCAGCACAAGAAACTAGCTGATTCAACGGTAGAGATTATTTCCACCGATGATTTGGGGCAGTTACCTGACGTCACCATCACAGATGCGTTAGCCCGCTTACCGGGTATTGCAGCAGATCGGGATCGCGGTAATGCTAGCCAGATATCTATTCGCGGTATGGGTCCTCGTCTTAACCTTGCCACCATGAACGGCCGCGAAATTGTCAGCGGCGAACCAAGCCGAAGTGTTCGCTACGAGCAATTCCCAGCAGAGTTAATTAGTTCAGTAGAAGTATTTAAAAGTCCTTTGGCAAGCAATATTGAAGGGGGTATTTCCGGACTCGTTAACATGCAGTTCGTTGAGCCACTGAATAAAGACGAACGCGCGGTCAACATTAGTGGCCACGTAATGGATTACCCACTTGCTGATGATATTCCCACGGCAGATTCGCAGGGTTATCGCGCTAACTTTAGTTATATCGACCCTATTTCAGACACCTTTGGTATTGCGTTTGGGGTAGCAATTCAAGATCAACCATCACTGCAAAAAGATGTCACGTCTTGGGAATATAATAACGTCCCAGCGAACCAAGGCGATGTAAATGGTAATGGCATTACTGAGGCCGCGCCTTGGGGTGCCCAAATTGCCACAAAAGGAGGCGATAATCAGCGTATAGGCGCGATGACAGTACTCCAATGGCTTCCCACTGAGACGCTAGAGTTAAAATATGATCTCTTTTACTCCAAGTTTGATATTGAGGAACGAGAAGACCAGTTATGGTTTGATGGTTGGGGTAACTGGGGTGGTTTTAATAACTGGAACGTAGCCAACGCTAGCAACCCACCACAGATTATCACTAAGGCCGATGGTTCAGAGCAAATGGTTGCTGGCGGTATGTTGTGGGGTGGAAATCACACTGCAAACAACTCCACTTGGTTTCAGGAAAATGAACTTATCAGTACGGGCCTAAATGCAGAATGGCTTGGCGACGTGTGGAAAGTAAACGCAGATATCGGCTACTCAGAAGCGTCAATTACCTCGCGCTGGGTTAACATACAGTCGTGGTACTGGGACGCGGATGCGGATGCAAATGGCATGGACTACAGCTGGGACACTACCACTGACCGTTTATCCATTGGCACTGGTTATGACATTAGCGATGTAACAGATTACGGCCTTAACTATATGCAGGTGGACAACGACCGTCTGTTAGAAGATGAAATGATCACTGCCAAGCTCGACTTCTCTCGTCCTATCGAGTGGGGCATTATTGATGCCATGAGCTTTGGCGGACGTTGGACAGACCGTGAAAAAGACAATGACGTGGTCAGCTGGCAACAAAGTGTGGCCAATAGCAGTGCGAATGTAGATGCCTATACTTACGAGATTGGCGAAGGCTATGACGTACCAGCGCTATACAGTATACGCAACTGGTCTGAATTAGCGCAGGAAGCATTTGGGGGTATAGATAACCGCAACCAGCACAGCCAAACCAATGCAGACGTGCTTAACAGCTGGAATGTTCAGGAAACCAATACCGCATTGTATGTTCAATTTAATCTGATGGGTGAAATTGGTGGGATCTCGTACACAGGTAATGTAGGTGTGCGCTACATCAATACTGAGTCTACTTCGACGGGTTTCCAGCAGGCTGACGGTGGCGAGTTAACTGCGGTGTCAATTGATCATGATTACAGTGAAGTTCTGCCGGCATTAAACCTGCGTTTTAACATTACTGAAGACTCACAAATTCGCTTTGGCCTTTCCCGTGCCATCTCTCGTCCGCCACTGATTGAAATGCGCACAGGCTTACAAATTAATACGTCTTCTACGGTTAACACTGCTTCTGGCGGTAACCCACAGCTAAATCCGTTTATCGCGGATCAAGTGGACTTAGGCTACGAATACTTCTTTGCTGAAGATGCAGCACTTACTGTGTCACTCTTCTTCAAAGACCTGAAAAGTCATGTAGGTTCAGCAACCGAAACTTTGGATATCAACGGTGAGAGTTACCAGTTTACCGGACCTGTCAACGGCAACGGTGGCCAGATTCGCGGTGTTGAAGTGATGTATCAGCAAGCGTTTAATATGTTACCAGAACCCTTTGATGGCTTAGGTATTTATACCAACTATAGCTACACCGATACCAATGTGACTGAGTTTGAACCTGAAAATAACCCATTGACCATGGGCGGTTTATCTAAAAATGTGGGTAGCTTAACCCTGTGGTATTACAAAGCAGGTATCGATGCGAAAGTGTCCTATAACTACCGCAGCGCATACACCAGCGTAGGTAGCTGGGACCCAGGTGCCATCTTCACCATCGACGATGAAGCCACCGTTGATGCCAGCATAGCCTACGAAGTAACTGAAAACTTCAAAGTTATGTTGCAAGGTCAAAACCTGACGAATGAAGCGTCCACGTCATACTTTGACAACGACCCGACTCGTCCACGTCAATACGCTGAGTGGGGACGCCGTTATTTATTAGGCTTCCAATACGCGATGTAAGTGTGTTGTATCGGCACTGCTCTTTAAAATAAGGGCAGTGCTTTTTTGCGTTTAAGCCTACCAGGCTTGTCCATTTTTGATTTCACCCAGGCTAGAGCAATGACTTCTATTTCCCGATTTAGCTTTTTACTGTGTTGTCTGTTGTGGTTAGGCGCGTGCCAGCCCTTCACGTCTTCGACTCCATCACATTCTTCATCGCCTTTCGTGAGCGAAGTACTTCCTTTCAATCAAGACTGGCAGTTTAAGAAAACGGATGAGGCGCTTACGCCTGAGCAAATAACTCAAGCATGGGAAAGTATTGCTCTTCCACATACTCCCCGGTTAGAGCCTGAAGTGGTTAACGACCAATGGCAGGGTATCGCCTGGTATCAAAAATCGTTTTCGGTACCCGCAGCGTGGCTTGAACAAGCGGTATTGATTCGTTTTGAAGGCGCGATGAATGCAGCAGATATATGGCTAAATGACAAGAAAGTGGGTACTCACTTAGGTGGCTACCTTCCTTTCACTTTAGATTTAACCCCTTATTTAGTGGCAGGAAGTAATACCCTTCGCGTACGCCTGGACAACCGCGACAATGAGATAACAGGCCCAAAACCACTCGCATTGCTTGATTTTAATACTTACGGCGGCTTATATCGCGATGTCAATCTTCTGGTAAAAAACCGTTTAATGATTACCGATGAAATGCACGCTAACGAAGTGGCAGGTGGCGGTGTTTTTGTCACCTTTCCTTTAGTAGATAAAGTAAAATCCGAAGTAAAGGTTAAAACCCATGTAGCAAACACCACAGGCTCAAATCAGACTTTTACTCTAACCCAAACGTTATCATTTGACGGAAGTGAAGTTGCTAAGGTAAGCCAACAATACACTCTGATAGCAGGTGAAAAACAACATTTTAACCAGTTAATTACGCTACCCCAGCCTGCCTTGTGGTCACCCAAGCATCCCAACTTGTACACGCTGGACACTGTGTTATCCAGTCTCGATACGACCATAGAACATCAATCGCGAAACATCGGTATTCGCTCCTTTGCCTTTAATGATCAAAATGAGCTACTGATAAACGGTGAGAAAACCTTTCTTCGCGGTGTCAATCGCCATCAGGAATATCCGTTTGTTGGCTACGCAACCTCTGCGCAAGCTGATTACCGCGATGCCGTAAAAATCAAATCAGCGGGTTTCGACTACGTTCGATTGTCCCACTACCCTCACTCAACGGCATTTATGAAGGCGGCGGATGAACTGGGCTTAGTGCTACTGGACGCCATATTGGGCTGGCAGTATTACAACCCCACTGAAGAATTTGAAGCACATACCTTAAAAGCATGTGCCGATTTACTACGCCGGGATCGCAATCACGCCAGCGTCGTCGCATGGGAGTGCTCATTAAACGAATCAGACATGCCTGACGAATTTATCGCAGCACTATCAGATACGGTACATGCCGAATACCCCGGCGCCTACTCAGCAGGATGGGAACTGGGCTACGATATTTTTGTACAAGCCCGTCAACATAGACTTCAGCACTACGAAACACCCACTGTGCCTTACATTGTGTCTGAGTACGGGGACTGGGAATATTACGCGCAAAACGCCGGTTTAAATCAGGATAGCTGGCAGGATTTGCAGGAAGATGAGCGAACCAGCCGTCAACTTTTAAATAGTGGTGAAAAGCGCCTGTTGCAACAGGCGAAAAATCTACAAGAAGCCCATAATGACAACTTTACCGTGCCCACCTTTGCAGACGGTTACTGGGTAATGTTTGATTATAACCGCGGTTATGCAGATGACATTGAAGCTTCGGGTATCGCCAGTATTTATCGTCAGCCTAAATTCAGCTATTACTTTTTCCAAAGTCAACGGGATGCAAACGAACACGATCCCCGATTTGAAAGCGGCCCAATGGTCTATGTCGCAAGTAACTGGGATGCAACGTCAAGCACTGATGTGCGCGTTTTCTCAAATGCCGAGCAAGTCGCGCTTTATCTCAATGATCGCTTGATTGCGACACAAAGCCCCGACACTGACGCTTTAAGTACGTATCTAGCGCATCCGCCCTTTACCTTCTCAATCAATAAATTTGAGCCTGGCACATTGCGCGCTGAAGCGCTTATTGGCGAGAATGTTGTCGCCCGCCATAGTGTCACCACGCCTGAGCAAGCCACTGCGATAGCACTGCGACTCGATAAGTCGGGTGTTTCTCCTACTCCCCATGTGAAAGACAAAGTATTTGTATACGCACAAATGGTGGATGCTAACGGCAATCCTGTTAGCACAAATAACATCGAGCTGAATGCAGAAGTAGAAGGCGATATTAAATTATTAAATCAAAGTCCCATTACCACATCACGGGGGGAAGGCGCTTTATTAATAGAAATTGGTGAAACACTTAATAACGCCAAAATTACGGTTTCTGGCAAAGGTCTAACACCTGCAACACTATTGCTTGAACAGTAAGGAAAGCACCATGCGTATATTAGTTACCGGAGGCGCAGGCTATATCGGCTCACATACCTGTATCGCGTTAGTCGAAGCAGGTCATTCTGTTGTGGTAATAGACAACTTCTCTAACAGCCACCCTGAAGCACTCAAACGTGTAGAAGGTATTTGTAAAGCAGACATCCCTTTCTATGAAGGTGATGTGGGCGATGAAGCACTGCTTAAACGCGTTTTCTCAGAACATACAATTGATGGCGTAATTCATTTCGCCGGCTCTAAAGCAGTGGGTGAATCAGTTGAAAAACCCATGCTTTATTATCGCAACAACGTTACCGCAAGTCAGACCTTGATAGAGACAATGCATCAGGCCGGCGTACATACGTTAGTGTTTAGCTCTTCGGCGACAGTTTACGGCGACCCACACACTGTACCTATAGTGGAAGATTTTCCCGTGGGCGCGACCAACCCCTACGGCAGAAGCAAACTGATGGTAGAACAAATCATGCAAGATTTTGCCTCTGCCACGAAGCACTTTAACGGTATTATCCTGCGCTACTTCAATCCAGTAGGCGCACACCCTAGTGGGCACATAGGTGAAGATCCCAGCGGGATCCCGAACAATTTAATGCCTTTTATTGCACAAGTGGCTGTGGGCAAGCGCCCCCATCTGGCCGTGTTTGGCGATGACTATCCCACCTGCGACGGTACGGGTGTGCGTGACTATATTCACGTATGCGACTTAGCAGAAGGACATGTCCGCGCATTAGAGCAGCTGCATGGTCAACCAGGCAGTCACTGCTTTAATCTAGGTACGGGCAGCGGAGTTTCAGTGCTTGAGATGGTAAACGCATACGCCAAAGCTAGTGGCCGACCAATTCCTTATCAAGTTGCCCCCCGTCGCCCCGGCGATGTTGCACAATGTTACGCTGACGCCAGTCACGCAAAAGCGGTGTTGGGATGGCAAGCAACCCGCACATTAGAAGATATGGTGAAAGACAGTTGGCGATGGCAGTCGTCTAACCCTAACGGCTATCGCAAAGCCTAACTTGTAGGAGAGTTAAGATGTTCTCAAAAATACTCGTAACCCCAACCATCGTGGCTACCATGGGCTTAATAACAATGGGCTTTAGTAGTGCAGTAAGTTTGGCCGATACCACGTTACCCCCTACGCCAGTGAAAGTTGAAAACGGTCGGTTGTTGTGGGACAACGGCGAAGAGGTCTACTTGTTTGGCGCCAATTACAGTGCACCTTTTGCCTATGGCTATCGCGCTATTGCCCGGCGTGGAATTGCTCACAAAGCTGCCATCGATATAGACGTGGATCACATGGCGCGGCTTAAGTTAAATGCCTATCGCATTCACGTTTGGGACAAAGCCATCAGCGACAAAGAAGGCAATCTCATCGACAATGAATACCTTGAGCTATTCGATTATTTAATGATGCGCCTTCAAGAACATGGCATTCGCGCTATCATCACCCCCATCGCATGGTGGGGAACGGGCTATCCCGAGCCTGATCCAAGCGAGTCAGGTTTCGCAGTGGGCTACAGCAAAAACGATATGAATGAAAAGCCTGCGCTCATTGCTGCCCAAAAGCGCTACCTGACTCAGTTTATGGCGCATAAAAATCGCTTTACAGGGCAACCCCTTGGCAGCGACCCTGAAATTATTGCCTTTGAGCTTTTTAATGAGCCCAAACATCGCTTAGCGCCACAGAAGAGTGCGGCGTATATCGAAACGTTAATTAAAACCGTCAAAGACGCGGGTGTGACCAAGCCTTTGTTTTACAACATTAGTGAACAAGGTGACCAGAGAGACTTTGCCAAAGCGGTGTGTAGTTCTTCAGTAGATGGTATCGCGTATCAGTGGTATCCCACCGGTTTATTAAAATACAGTGCGCTGAATTCCAATGTACTTCCTGCGGTTTCAACGTATAGCAACCCATTTCATGACATCAGTGAGTGCAGTGACAAAGCGCGTATGATTTACGAGTTTGACGCAGCGGATATTACTAATAGCGTAACGTATCCCGCGATGGCGCGCAGTTTTCGCGACGCAGGGTTTCAATGGGCCACTCAGTTCGCTTACGACCCTGCGGTAATTGCAGACAGTAACTCAGACTACAATACGCACTACTTAAACTTATTGTATACGCCAGCGAAAGCGATAAGTCTGATGATTGCCGGTGAAGAGTTTCGTAGTTTACCCCAGGACTATCACGCACCTGCGTACCCACAAAGTAACCAGTTTCATCATACGACGCTGGATTACCTCGCTGATTTATCGGTGTTTGATGATACTAAACAGTTCTACTATACAAACAGCACCACCCGCAGCCCTAAAGATATCGATAGCCTCACTCACATTGCTGGAGTTGGCTCATCTGAGTTAGTTAATTACTCAGGCTCTGGCGCCTACTTTTTAGATAAACAGGGCGATAAACAATGGCGATTAGAGGTATTTCCCGATGTGATCAGTTTGCAAGATCCTCATCAAAACTCCAGTCTTAACCGTGAAGTGAGCCGCCTGTCAGTCAAAGCTAATAGTATGACCCTTTCTCTACCTGGTCTAGGCGAGCGCTTTGTCGTCACTGGCATCAATGAAGGCAACGACTATCAAACTCAGGCTTCAGGGGGTAATTTCGCTGTCACACCTGGGGTATATTGGGTATCTGCGTCAGATGCTAAGCCTTCAGGTGACATCGACACGGCCTATTACTTACCGCCAATCAAACCAAGTGAAACGATAGTGACTCACCAACCCCAACGTCAGCGCAATCTTGGCGAGGCATTGACCTTCACTGCCGCGGTACAAAGTGTGACACCCAAGCCCACTGTTACCTTAAATATACGTTATGAGGGTCACAGTGACTTTGTTACCTTGCCAATGCTACAAGGAGATAAAGGGGTTTACCACGTAACACTGGAGAATGACGATATGTGGAAACTGTCAGGTAAATTGGAATACGCCTTTACCGTTACTGACGGTAATGCCACAGTAACCTACCCTGACAACCAACCTGGCAAACCACAGGATTGGGATTTCCTAAATAGTGCTTACTATCACACGTTATTGCAGCCTGCAGGTAGTCCTGTACTGCTCTTTAATCCAAGCGAAGCCAGGGAGACCTTTGTCCCCCCGCAAAACACGGTGAGTTGGCCGGCATCTTCAGCGACCATAGAAGGGGAAACGGTTACATTAAAAGTCTTTGACGATAACCTACAGACTGGAGGTCCATTACTGCGTACAGACCTCCCTAAAAATGCCACTTTAATAGATCGTTCCTTAGAGGAATATAACGCTATTGTACTTCGCATTCGTTCATTGGGTAATAGCGACCGTTTGCAATTTGGCGTTATCGCCAACGATGGACTGGCTTACGGCACTGATTTTTCAGTTAGTGATGAATGGAAAACCTTAATCCTTCCCGTTTCAGCGCTAAAACCCACAGCGACGTTATTAACCCGTGCGTACCCTATGTTTATGCCAGTTACCATGGGGCCATTTAACGAGCAATCCCCTTTGGATATCCATCAAATCACTGGGCTTCAATTTGTGTTACCACCACTAAAACGCGCACCTAAAAACGGTTGGCGTGGCATTGAACTGGGTGAAATTGCATTAATACAATTGGATACTGCTCAATAGAAAAGTATAGCTACAGCGGAAAAAAGTAAGGTAAAACAAAAGAGGGGGTGTAATTACACGCCCTCTTCTGCTGTAAATGCCGGAAATAATCTACAACGGGTGTTTTACCATTAAAACTTTATCAAGCTGTAGTTTACCTTCTTAATCTTCCGCATTAAGCAGCAATAACGTCAACTGCCAATCTGCCCTTATATAATAAAAAAGCCGCTTAGTAGCGGCTTTTCAATGTAATTTTCAACATTCTTATTTTTGTCTTTGGTTAGAACGGAATATCGTCATCGAAATCAAAGTCAGGCTCAGCCATTGGAGGGGTCTTAGGCTGAGACTGGTTACCACCTTGAGCAGGCGCTTGATTGTAACCACCACCTTGATTGGCGTTATAGCCGCCTTGTTGACCGCCTTGAGCAGGCGCTTGGTTATAACCGCCGCCCTGATTCGCATTGTAGCCGCCTTGGTTGTTTTGTGGGCGCTGATAGCCACTGTTACCACCACCGCCTTCAGCACCTCTGCCGCCTAGCATTTGCATTTGATCGACAATAATTTCCGTTGTGTAACGGTCCTGACCTTGTTGGTCTTGCCATTTACGCGTTTGCAATTTACCTTCTACGTAAATTTGCGAGCCCTTTTTCAGGTACTCTCCGGCAATTTCAGCTAAGCGACGGTACATAGTCAGGCGATGCCACTCAGTGCGCTCTTGAACTTGGCCCTGTTGGTCTTTCCAACTTTCACTGGTTGCCAAGCTTAAGTTCGCAACGGCGTTTCCGTTAGGCATGTATCTGACTTCAGGATCATTGCCAAGGTTTCCTACAAGAATAACCTTATTCACGCCTTTCGTTGCCATTGATGTCTCCTGTAATAATTGTATTTGGCTTGTTGCATGACACTGCTCACTGTTAGGACAGTAACAAGCGCGAAAGTTCATCGATAATAGCCGGCAAGTATATCGTACTTTATTCAGGAAAATGGAAGTTTTTCGCTATGACCCGATTCTCTGCCAGCAAGTCTTGTTAAAACCTAACAAATTTTTTTGCTAGCGTCTTCTGAACTTTCGCGTTGTTTTTGTAGAAGAGAAAATCTCTTCTACAAAGTCTCATACTATTACCACCAGGTGATATAAAAGGCTGCAGTAATAATGATGACCGCAAGCGAAGCCACGTTAAAACCACGGGTGGTTTTAAACTGCACTTCGTTAAGGTCAACGGCATCTTCACTAATACCTTTTTTCTCAATGAGAGACACCACTACTGCCAGCACTACGCAAAGTAGAAACACCAAACCTACGCGGTCGATAAAAGGCAACTCTGGCCAGAACTGCCTAAACACAATACTCATTACAAAAGAGCCCAATGCCGCTAGCAAACCACCGTTGGCGGTAGTTTTTTTCCAGAACATGCCCAATACGAATAAGGCGCAGATACCTGGTGTAAAGAAACCTGTAAACTCTTGAATATACTGGAATGCTTGATCGAAGTTACCGAGTAGCGGCTTGGCTACTATCATGGCGATGATCAACGCAGTGAGGCTGACAATTCGTCCTACCTTCACGTAGTGTTGCTGCGTCTCATTGGGGCGCTTATCTTTATATAAATCCATCGTGAAGATGGTAGACACACTGTTAGTCATTGAAGCCAGTGACGATACAATAGCCGCCACTAGCGCCGCGAAAATAATGCCTTTTAGACCAACAGGCATCAACGTCATCAGACTTGGATACGCTTGGTCTGGCTTTGACAGTTCAGGCACGATCAAGACAGCAGCGATGCCTGGAAGCACCACAATCAGTGGCATCAACAATTTGAGGAATGCCGCAAACACAATGCCTTTTTGCGCTTCTTGTACACTTTTCGCGGCCAGGGTGCGTTGAATAATGTATTGGTTAAAGCCCCAGTATGACAAGTTCATGATCCACATACCGCCCACCAACACAGAAATTCCAGGTAAGTCCATATAGTGTGGGTTGTCTTTCGACAGTATCATGTCGAATTTTTCTGGTAATTTATTGGTGAGATCGACAAACCCTTGCAGGGCGCCATTGCCGTCACTAATAAGATTAAGCGCGGTATATGACAGGAACAATCCACCTAACACCAGTAGTACAACTTGAATAATATCTGTCAGTGCTACGGCCTTTAATCCACCGTAAAGTGAATAGGCTAAGGAAAATAGCCCTAAGAACATCATGCCGTACATCATATCCACACCAGCAATGGTATTAATGGCAAGCGCGCCCAACCACAGCACTGCCGTTAAGTTCACAAATACGTATACGCCTAGCCAGAAGATGGCCATAACCATTCTAACTCTGTGATCATAACGCTGTTCTAAAAACTGCGGCATGGTATAGATTTTATGCTTGAGGAATATAGGTAAAAAGTACTTACCTACAATAATGAGCGTTATGGCTGCCATCCATTCGTAAGAGGCAATGGCCAAGCCCAATTGATAACCCGAACCCGACATACCAATAATTTGCTCTGCAGAAATATTGGCGGCGATTAATGATGCGCCAATAGCCCACCAAGGCAAGCTAGACCCTGCTAAAAAGTAGTCGTTGGTGTCCTTTTCGTGTCCCTGCTTTTCACGTGATACCCACCACGCAATACCAATAAGCGCGACAACATATATCACGAATAACGTGATATCTAATGATGCTAATTTCATAAATTTTCCCAAAGTTCTTGTTTTTGGGTGCGGCGTTTTTTATGCAGGGTACACAGGTGAAAAATTGTTTTTATAATCTAGTTTTTGCCACACCAGTGTCACATCGTTTAAGGATGCGTTAGTGCAATACCGCTATACACGTAAACAGTGCTTATAAAACCTGTTTAGTCAGCAACGGTTGTTTGCGGGTAATATTAGTATCACACTTTATTTACTTTTTTTAACTAGATTTACGTTTCTTCACTAAAAACCCTTTACTACAGATTTCCCGAGGGAACTATTTCACTCGATTTTATAAATTATTTATCTATCTCAACCGTTATCACCACAGCCCGTCCACTGCTTGTAAGCATGGTTATGATGCAAATGCGCCTTGTGAAGCATTGCACACGTAGATATCAGCATGGTAACCAGTGCGGTCAAAGTATTTTTCTTGTACTACATGTTTGACAGCATCGACCTTGTCAGTAGGCGCCAGGGCAACGACACATCCTCCAAAGCCTCCCCCCGTCATTCGAACACCACCTGAACTGCCTAAGACTTCATCGATGATCTCAACTAGGTAGTCGATAGGCGGCACAGTAATTTCGAAGTCATCGCGCATTGAAACATGCGATGCCGCCATGGCTTTACTGACTGTGGTCATATCACCTATTTTTAGTGCTTCACAGGCTTCTAATGTGCGCTGGTTCTCGGTGATAATGTGCTTTGCTCTGCGATACACCACGTCTGGCATGTGCACTTTGGCTGTTTCAAGCATGTCCATTGTGGCTTCTCGCAATGACGCAACACCCAATAACGATGCACCTTGCTCACACTGCTGACGGCGTAAGTTATATTCGCTGTCTACCAGCCCACGCTTAACGTTAGAATTAATAATGACGATTTGATGAGTATTAGGTAGCGGTGAATGTTCAATAGCAAATGACTGACAATCTAATAGCATTGCTTTGCCTTCATTACCCATTGCAGAAATCAGTTGATCCATGATGCCGCAAGAACAACCTACAAAAGTATTTTCCGCTTTCTGTCCGAGTAGCGCCGCCTTTACCCCATCAAGATGTAAGTCGTAAAGCGTACTCATCACTTTTAGAATTGCGATTTCAAAGGACGCTGAAGAACTCAAGCCAGCCCCCTGTGGCACATTACCTGTGACTAACAAGTTAGCTCCGCCAACGTCGGCGTAGGCGGCCTTAAGTACTTTAACAACACCGCGAACATAATTGGACCAACTTTGCTCGTTGTCGTATTGAATATCCGACAGCGAAAACTGGTTCTCCTGATTATCGTAATCCATGGCTATGACATGGATTTTATCATCATTGCGTTTAGTTGCTACAACCCAGGTGCCGAAGTTAATCGCGGCAGGAAAAACAAACCCCTGATTGTAGTCAGTATGTTCACCGATTAAGTTTACACGCCCTGGAGCATGTGCAACCAATGCAGGCACTTCACCGAAATGGCGCTGAAAAATAGAAGATAGTGTCTGATTATCCATTCGTGTTCTCACGTTGCTTATAATGCACATTTGAAAGTGCTTTTAATCTGTCAGCGGCCTGTTCAGGCGTTAAATCTCGCTGGGCTTCAGCCATCATTTCATAGCCCACCATGAATTTTCGCACGCTGGCCGAACGCAATAAGGGCGGAAAAAAGTGTGCGTGAAGTGTCCAATGAGGATGCTCCTCATTGTCAAACGGTGCGCTATGCCATCCCATTGAGTAAGGGAAAGACGTTTCAAATAAATTGTCGTATCGCGATGTAATATCACCGAGAATCTGCGCCAATGCTGTAGATTGGGCATCGTTTAAATGATGCATAGATTGCACATCAAATCGAGGCAGAAGTAGTGTTTCAAATGGCCATGCAGCCCAATAAGGGACCACCACGACCCAATCGTCATTCTTGCACACAACGCGTTCATCTTTGGCTATTTCCTGTTCGGCATAGTCCAGTAATATGGGCGTGTGGTTTTCGCTGAAATACTGCTTAAGCTGAAGGAGTTTTTTAGCGGGATCACTTGGAAGATGTTGTTGTGCCCACACCTGACCATGAGGGTGTGGGTTAGAACAGCCCATCATGGCACCTTTATTTTCAAAAACCTGTACCCAACGATAGGACGCACCAAGTTCGCGAGTTTGCTCCTTCCAGCAAGCTACAACGTCGCTTCGCTCTTGGTCGGTGAGTTCTGGCAACGTTTTGCTATGATCAGGCGAGAAGCAAATAACACGACTGCACCCCTGTTCAGTTTCAAACTGAAACAGTCCATTTTTTTCGCTCTTTACTTCAGTATCTTTTTTAAGCGCAGCAAAATCGTTTTCAAAGACAAACGTGCCGGTGTACTGTGGATTGACCTCGCCATTAACTCGCGTATTCGACGGACACAAGTAGCACGTTGGATCATAACCGGGTTTTTGCTCATTGTTTGGCTCTTCAGATTGACCTTGCCAAGGGCGTTTTGCACGGTGTGGCGATACCAAAACCCATTCCCCTAGTAAGGGGTTATAGCGCCGATGTGGATCGTTGGTTGGGTCAAAAGGCGTTCCCATAATCACTCTCTTCTGAATAGGCCATAGCGGCATTTTAAAGCCCGCTAAAAGCAAAAGGTTAAACGTTTACCCCGCAATACTATATTAAGAATCTGCGTTTATCAATTCAGTAACAAAGAAAATTAAATGTTAAATTTATAACATTTAATTTTCTTATTAAAATCGAGGTACAAAAGGCGTGAGTTATTCCACACTAAAGTGGTAGTGAATAGTCATGTGAAATGGCTGTTCAGGCGTGGTAATGCAATTAGGAAACTGGGGTTTGTTTGGCGCATCAGGAAAGTGTTGAGGCTCTAAACACAACGCGCCAAGTTGTTCGCTAGACTTCAGTGACCCTGTGTAAAATTGTAGGCCCGGTAAACTGGTGTAGAGCGCCATTGAAATACCTGTGTCGTCAGCTTTTACCAGCGCTTGGGGGTGTGAATCTTGCGCGTTATTTAATACAAAGTTGTGATCATACCCCCCCACCATATTAAACAGTGGTATGAGTTGGCATTGGCTGATTTTCTCTTCTATTTTTGTCAATTTTCGAAAATCAAAAACGGTTCCCTCTACCTTTTTGATATCACCCGTTGGCAATAAAGAGGCATCGGCATCAGTTACACCATCAGCATTAATCTGGACACGAGTTGTGCCGACAGTTGGCGCATTGCTTAATGTGAAGTAGGCGTGCTGCGTAAAACTAAGGGGCGTTGCTCTATCTGTGGTGGCAGTAATCTCAAGTGAAAGTACATTGTTGTTGTCTAAACGATAGCAAGCTTCGACCGCCACATTTCCGGGAAAGCCACCTTCCCCATCAGGACTGTGTAGGGTAAGTACAAGGTATGCGCTGTCGTCATCACTACCGCATTTACCGTCCCAGACTTTTTTATGAAAGCCGGGAATACCACCATGTAAGTTGTGTTGGCCACCATTTTTATCTAAGTGGTATACTTGCCCATCAAGGGTAAAGGTGCCGTGTCCTATGCGGTTGGCGTAGCGACCAACAATAGCTCCTTGATAGCTGGGATCTTCGATATATCCTTGAAGTGTATCGAAGCCTTGAATGCAATTTTTGCGTTTTCCCTGTTTATCTGTAAGGGTAATTGCCGTGATGATCCCACCGTAATTCAGTATCTTAACCTGCATATCATTGGCATTAGTTAGAGTGTACTCGTTAATCACTGTATCCTCTATATTGCCAAATGGAGATATTTCTACTTTCATAACAAAATATTTACCTTTAACTCAACATGATCGCCAAACGAAGCGCTTTACAAGGAATGAATACTTGTATTTTTGTCCGTTTGAAACACAAAATTGCGAATGAGGTTATACGTTTTCAATCCTTTTTAACAGTGATTTGCACCTTTGTGCTATAAGGTAAAACCACTTCGTCTGGAAAGGTATCAACAATTGACGAGAAGTTTATCTTTTCTTGTAAATATAATGTACGCTATGGAGCATTATATTCTGAATCCGCTTACTCACTGCAAATACTTAAGTTTTTAATACGATGGCAACAATAAAAGACATAGCCCAAGCTGCTGGAGTGTCGCTGGCGACGGTATCCCGTGTAATCAATAATGGACCGAAAGTGGGCAATGAAACCCGTGAACGTGTCAAAAAAATTATGGAAGAAATGGGATATCGTCCTAATGCAAACGCCCGGGCGCTCGTTACCAAGCGCAGTGCCTCGTTGGGAGTAGTGATTGCGGAGCTCCATGACCCGTTCTTTGCTATGCTGGCACACGGCGTAGAGTCCATCACCCGTAAAAACAACGTGCAGATATTGTTGAGCGCTGGCTCAATTGAAAAGGAAACGGAACGTCGCGCTATAGAGACGTTACTTGAGCACCGCGTTGAAGCCATGGTTGTACATAGTAAAGCGTTAGACGACGCGACACTTGTCGACTTCGCAAGGCAAGTGCCGGGTTTTGTATTGATAAATCGCTACATTCCCGAAATTGCTAACCGCTGCGTATGGCTAGACAACGTAACTGGCGGTAGATTAATGGCAGAGTATGCAATTAATCAAGGGCACAAGCACCTGGCGGTTATTAGTAGCCAATATCGTATCGACGATCCAAATCAGCGGTTAGAAGGGATCCACAATGCGGTGAGGGAAGCTAACTTGTCATTACCTGAAAGTATGATTGAATATGCCACTCCTGACCAAGAAGGGGGTGAATTAGCCATGCAGAATCTATTGGCAACAGGTGCCGAATTCACAGCGGTGCTGGCCTACAATGATGCGATGGCTTCGGGCGCGATGACAATGTTACAAGATCATGGCATTGCAGTGCCTGAACAAGTTTCTGTAATGGGGTATGATGACGTATTGTTGGCCAAATATTGTCGTCCCAAACTAACTACACTGCGTTATCCCATAGAAATGATGGCAGCAAAAGCCGCGGAGCTGGCCCTTAAGTACGCTGCAGGTGGCGTACCTGAGAAAGGGTTAACCTTCAAATATACCCCCACTATTGTAAAACGCGACTCTGTTGTTCGCATTTAATCGCTCATAGTTTTAGCCCTAATTTTTACAACCCGACGCGCTGAAATTTATTTGGGTAGATGTACTTTTGCGTCTACCCATCTGTCTATTCAATAAAATTTCATCGCTTTATTGTATTGACAAAAATATTCAACTGATCCTTAACAAGATTCCATTTATCCCCAATTAACAAAATCGCACGATCGCCAGAGATTGTGGGATCAAAATTAATTAAGATCCTGTGAATTTACGCTACAGCTATTGATTTTACAGTGATTTCGTGATCATCGTCGTGTTAACAGAAGCGATCGTGATCGCTTGCCACATAGGACTATTAACAGACTTACCAACAAGGTTTTCCACTTGTTATCCACAGGGCTTTTTGCGTCAACTACTGGGAAAGTCTAGACAAAAATCGTCGATACTCACTAAGCGCATACTCAGATTTTAGCGTTGCGTTGTGGGTGGCGCCGGGCACGACTGTAATGTACTTTTGACTGCTCGCGGCGTTTTCCAGTAATTGCTGGCTTATCGGATAAGGGGTTATTTTATCCTTATCACCTACCACCAACCAAAGAGGGCCTTCGTAATGACGGAGGATCGGTGCAATTTGCATACTGTGCACTTCATCGTGCAATTTCATATTGGTAAGCGAATTAGAGAAACCAGGTATCATGTTGGCAATAAGGTCAGATATATTATTAAACGCACCGTCCAGAACCAATGCATCAATTTGCCTATTAGCGGCCACATAACTGGCAAAGTAACTACCAATACCACGTCCGTGCACCACAATTGGTAAATTGCTGTCAAACGTTGATTTCACATAATCAAACTGCGTTAACGCGTCTTGCTTAATCTCATTGATACTCAACTTCAATGATTTATCACTGGCTCCTACCCCCTGATAATCTAGCCATAATAGATTGGCAGGCAGTTTACCTAAACGATGTATAACGCTGTTATTTTCACTTATGGACATCCGATTATCAGGGAAAAATACAACGTTAACAATAGGTTCGGGGTAGGAGACGGCCACACCTCGCAACATGAGCCCATGCGTGTTTCTCACCTCAACTCGGGTAATTCCTGCAGATGCTTTGTCCTTTTGAATTGCCGCATGCAATTTTGTCGTATCCACCGGCTTGCGCTCAACATCTTGGTAAAAGAATGCAGAGGGTGACACATTAATAGCGCAGCCAATTAACAAAAGGCACACTACACTTCCAATAAAAAAGTTTTTCATTTTCATAACCTTAAAGGCTTCCTAAAGTCCATTAGCGAGGATGGAGTCCCGTTTGCACGTCGCATAACGTGTCACACCACGTCCATGCTAAACCAGCTGTAACAGTTTGCAACAGTTGATCGGTTTCTCTCTTTGTTTTATGTCTTTATACTTAAGTACAATGGATTAGCGTTTAACTTTGATTTGCAAGACCACAAGCAAAACAGTCACCAAGGGTATATTTACGAAGTTATGAAAGTTTCCCCCGCTCATTTCTTTGCTTTTAAGAGCATTAGTCGTTGTTTAGCAGTGTGCTGCGCAAGTGGGTTGCTTATAGCATGTGAATCAACGCCACCTCCCCTAGACTCTTCTCTTATTCCTGAGTCGCATCGCAAGGCGCACCAGGCAAGCCTGTCAAAGGCGAAAGCCTGCCCACTAAAACTTGAAGCGTTGGAGGATCTACGCGCTAGTAAAGATTTATTGGTGGGGAATGAAAATATCGCCCAAGATATTTTATATCAAGAACTGAAAGGCAGTTTATTTGATATGAACGTGACCTTCGACAATGAAGTAAACAACCGAGTTAAAGTGTCGTTAGAAAGAGCTTTTGTAAAAAGTCTGGGGGGGAACCTCATCGCCACTGTGATTATCAATGCACAATACAAACCTCACTACGCTGAAGCATTCTCTCCCCCTGTGACTTATCGCGGTCAAAGCACCAAAGTGAATGTGGTACATAACGAGCCAGAACAAAAACACTCTGCGCTAAAGTCGGCTATGGTTGAAGCCATAAAACAAGTTACTCAGCGTCTGAAATCGTCCCTATTGCATCAGTGCGAAGATCCCACTGAAAGTTTAGATATCAGCTAAACTCAAGTCGGTTTTAATTAGGCCAGTTGACCTTTGCTGTTCATTTATACTCCGGCCTATACACCCGTGAGAACTTCACGGGCTTTAACGGCATCAAATTCCCTGTCAACTTTTAGGTAAACAGCACCATTCACGCGACTTACAGTTACTTCAAGTACACCGGGAACCCGTAACAACTGTTGTTCTATGTCTTCTGCTATCAGGTTGTTTAATGTGGCGTGCATCATAACGCGCTTAACTCGGCTGGCTTCGTGAATACCCGCGAGAATTAACAGCCAAACCAAGGTACTCAGTGCGCCAATTGCATAGGCTATGTCCTGTGTCCACCAATCAGTGACCAAGCCGGAAAGTACACCACCCAAAAACGCGCCGAAAAACTGAAAGCTTGCGTATAGCCCCATTGCAGTTCCCTTTTGCCCTGCGGGTGCCACGCTGCTAACCAATGCAGGAAAGTTAGCTTCTAAGTAATTGAACCCGGTAAAAAACAGTACGACAGCCGCAGTTACCCACCACCAGCTATGGCTTTGTACACTTAGCACCAGAAATGCGCATCCCATCAACAGCACACCTGTGAACAACAAGAATTTTGGCGTGCGTCCTCTGGCCACACCCATCATGACAATTAGCCCTATAATAGAGATACCCAATACCGGTAAGTAAACCGTCCAATGGCTCTCTAAGGTCATGTTAAAGTTGACTAATGTGGTAGGTAGTTGAACAAAAAGCAGGGTAATGAGCATATGCAAAATCATTACACTGACATTTAAACGCCATAGTTGGGAGGAGAATACTAAGTGCTTGAGCTGACCCTTTTGAGGTAAGGTATCTCCACTACTTAAAGGCTCGCCATTTGGCACGACCCATTTCACTAACGGCATACAGAGCAAAGCCAGCACGCCGGTGATGGCGAACACGCCCGCCAAGCCATAGCTGTTGGCAATTAGTGGCCCTAATATAACCGCTAAATAAAAGGAAAAACCGATTGCGATACCGATAATAGCCAGCACTTTGGCTCGCTGACTTTCGCGACTCACATCGGTGGCAAGCGCCATAATGGCACCTGCGATAGCCCCAGCACCTTGCAAAATACGCCCAACAATCATCACCGCCATACTGTCTGCATTTGCAGCCACAAAGCTGCCGATAGCAAAAACACTTAGCCCTAATAAAATTACTGGCTTACGACCCCATTTGTCCGACATCATACCCATGGGAATTTGAAGCGCAGCCTGTGTCAGACCATATCCCCCTACGGCAAGCCCCACCAAAAGCGGTGAATAATCAGGGTAGTCCATAGCAGCCACCGCCAATACAGGCATCACCATGAACAAGCCCATCATACGTAAAACGTAAACCGAAGCTAAAGCAAGCGCAGCGCGTAATTCCAAAGCGTTCAAAGCGTCTGTTTTCCTCAACAAGATATAACGGCGCGTAGAATATTTTTTATCTACAATAGAAATAACAAAGTCGCGAAGTGTAGCATAATTTAACGATGTGCCCACGTACCTTAACGGTGATTAATATTTTCTTTACTCAGTGAAATTAGGTATTCGGCTCTTTAGTATTCACCCTAGACTCAGCATCATTTTATACGCGTTACAATGGTTGTTATGCTAAACGACAGGTGATCTCACCACACTGCTCGAAGTATATAACTTGAATGTCATATCACTTTACTTGACACCTATGGCATACTGATTCTTTTTCTCTCATTTAGGCTTCAATGGATAAAATCGAAATTCGCGGTGCTCGCACCCACAACTTGAAAAACATCGATTTAACACTGCCACGAGACAAGTTGGTGGTGATAACTGGCCTTTCCGGCTCGGGAAAATCGTCTCTTGCTTTTGACACTTTGTATGCAGAAGGTCAACGTCGCTACGTTGAATCTCTTTCTGCCTATGCTCGTCAGTTTCTTTCCATGATGGAAAAACCGGATGTTGACCATATTGAAGGCCTTTCACCAGCCATCTCCATTGAGCAGAAATCAACATCGCACAACCCGCGTTCTACCGTGGGAACAATTACCGAAATATACGATTATTTGCGTCTGATGTTCGCCAGGGTGGGTACACCCCGTTGTCCTGATCACGATGCACCGCTAGATGCGCAGACAGTGAGTCAAATGGTCGACAAAGTGTTGGCCATGCCTGAAGGCAGCAAGCTTATGTTGCTCGCGCCTATTGTAAAAGACCGTAAAGGGGAACACGTTAAAACCTTGCAGAACCTGTCTGCCCAGGGCTTTATACGTGCGCGCATCGACGGTGATGTGTGCGACTTATCCGATCCACCGCCTCTGGATCTACACAAGAAGCACACCATTGAAGTGGTAGTAGACCGCTTTAAAGTGCGCGACGACATGGCACTGCGTTTAGCTGAATCATTTGAGACGGCATTAAGCCTGGCTGGCGGCAATGCAGTTGTCGCGGATATGGATGATAAGGACGCAGAGGAAATTATCTTCTCTGCCAACTTTGCTTGTCCACACTGTGGCTACAGTATAAGTGAACTAGAACCTCGCTTGTTCTCATTCAATAATCCAGCGGGAGCCTGTCCAACGTGTGATGGTTTGGGTACCAGACAGTTTTTCGACCCCGCTCGAGTGGTGGGCAATAGCGAACTTAGCCTATCAGGAGGAGCAATACGTGGCTGGGACAAACGCAGCTATTATTACTTCCAAATGCTCCAGGCAGTAGCCGATCACTATAGCTTTAGCTTGACCGCGCCTTTCGAATCATTGGATAAGCAACATCAAGATATTGTGTTGTACGGGTCTAAAGGCAAATCGCTATCGTTCAAATATATCAACGAGCGCGGCGACGTCATGGAGCGCAAACATCCCTTTGAAGGCATTATTCCCAATATGGAGCGCCGCTACAGAGAAACCGAATCCAACGCTGTACGAGAGGAGTTAGCCAAATATTTAAGTCAGCAACACTGCAGTAGCTGTAACGGAACGCGCCTTCGCGTGGAAGCCCGTAATGTGTTTATACAAGACACTAATTTGCCCACTATCGCTGATATGTCCATTGCAGATGCTTTCCATTTTTTTGAGTCATTAAATTTAGCAGGCCAGCGAGCACAAATCGCAGAAAAAATACTCAAAGAGATCCTCGATAGGCTGCGTTTTCTCATCAACGTGGGGTTAAATTACCTGTCTATGTCGCGCAGTGCTGATACGCTGTCGGGCGGAGAAGCCCAGCGCATTCGGTTAGCCAGCCAAATCGGGGCTGGCCTTGTGGGTGTGATGTATGTATTGGATGAACCCTCCATTGGGTTGCACCAACGTGACAATGAGCGCTTATTAAATACCCTCACGCATTTACGAGATTTGGGTAACACCGTGTTGGTAGTTGAACACGATGAGGACGCTATTCGCGAAGCAGATTATATCGTCGACATCGGCCCGGGTGCCGGCGTTCACGGCGGTGAGATAATTGCGGAGGGTTCTCTGGAAGACATAAAAAACAGTGAACACTCACTTACTGGAAAGTATCTTTCTGGAAGGGAGAGAATTGATATTCCATCTCAACGAACTACAGTGAAAGATGACGTGTGGTTAGAGCTTAAAGGGGCCACAGGTAACAATTTAAAATCCGTAGATCTGCGTATTCCCACAGGCGTAATTACCTGTGTGACCGGGGTGTCAGGATCAGGGAAGTCTACCCTAATCAACGATACCTTTTATAAGATTGCACAACGGGAGCTCAACAAGGCGACCACGTCTGAGCCGGCTCCTCATAAATCCATGACCGGCCTTGAGCACCTCGACAAAGTGGTTGATATTGACCAAAGCCCCATCGGCAGAACCCCTCGTTCTAACCCAGCAACCTATGCCGGAATTTTCACTCCGATCCGTGAAATGTTCGCTGGTACACAGGAGTCACGTTCACGGGGTTACAAACCCGGCCGCTTTAGCTTCAACGTTAAAGGTGGGCGCTGTGAGGCGTGTCAGGGTGACGGTGTCATTAAAGTAGAAATGCACTTCTTACCAGACGTTTATGTGCCTTGTGATGTATGTCAGGGCAAACGCTATAACCGCGAGACGTTGGAAGTCAAATACAAAGACAAAAACATTCACGAAGTGTTAGAAATGACCGTCGAAGATGCGCGCGAATTTTTCGATGCTATTCCGGCCATTTCACGCAAATTGCAGACATTAATGGATGTTGGTTTGTCGTACATTCGTTTGGGACAAGCTGCCACCACCTTATCCGGTGGTGAAGCACAACGTGTAAAATTGGCAAAGGAGTTGTCAAAAAGAGACACCGGCCAAACACTTTATATCTTAGATGAGCCCACTACCGGACTCCATTTTCACGATATCAAACAGTTATTGGCCGTACTTCACAGATTACGGGATCACGGTAATACCGTAGTGGTTATTGAGCATAACCTGGATGTAATAAAAACAGCCGACTGGATAGTAGACCTTGGACCCGAGGGTGGTTCTGGTGGTGGCCAGATTATTGCAGAAGGAACGCCAGAACATGTGGCACAGCAAGACGTCTCACATACTGGACGCTTCTTAAAGCCCATGCTCGAACAGAGATAAGCTTGACCGGAGCTAGCATATTAATAACGCGCAGTGTTTTTACTTAGTAGAAGCAGTACGCGGTAAAAATTTGCTAGCGTTTACCGCTTGTCGGGCTTGTAAAAACCGCATCGTTAGTTAGGATGTTTTCTGTGTATTTTGCAGTAAGAACTGCTGGAGCGAACAATAATGAATCAAACGCCGCCATTAGCCTTAGTGAAAACTTGGTATCACCTACTTTCATCTTCTGAAGATAATGACGTAAAAGCCCGTGCGCAGGAAATGCTATTAAACGCTTTTGAATCGCCCGAGGCCATTGCAACCTACCTTAAACAACACAATATTCTCAAGCATTAGGTAATAAAGGCGTTAGTTCTAATAGGGCTAACGCCATACCCTACTGACATACAGGCCGTTGTAGAAATATATTGCAAAGCATTACGGACACTAATTATGCTTTGCAGCTTGAATCGCCAACCCTTCACATACAGAATTAAATGCATCATTCTCTAAACGCGGTAGTCCTGTAAGTAGAGATTCATACAGTGCTTCGACCACAATGGGTGACAAACTCATCCCCCCTGTAATCATCACGACCTCAGGTTTTTCTACGCTGTGTTCCAGACACTCAACCACCAAAGCTTTTACTTTATCAAGCCAAGGTTTTAAAGCTTTCTTTAAAGCATCCTGAGTAATTTCTACGTCAAAGTCATCTTCGATGTAATGCAGTGGCAGCGTAATGTTTTGCTTACTTGAGAGTAACTCTTTTGCCAAACGAGCTGAGTTCACGACCCTCGCTGACAGTTTATTCTCTTGTACTATCAGTAAACGCTCTAATGGTGCTGGTTCTTTTATTACCGACATGGTTTGAGAAATATCTAACCCGTAATCATCAGAAAAAAAGCGGGTCAGTGCTGGAATATTATCTACAGCACACATATCAGAGAAATAGGTCGGTGGAACGGGAAGCCCGTTAATCATTTTAAGGCCCATTCCCATTTCGGGCGCAATCGCCTTGAGTACCAGGCTCTTGTCACAATCCATTCCGCCCAGCCTTCTACCTGTCACCGATAGCACATCGCTTTTCCGATCAAGTTGATTGGCGCGTTCAGGTGAAAGCTTAATACAGCAGATATCTGTAGTGCCCCCACCAATATCAACGATAAGCGTAGTGGTGTCTCTTGGCAGCGTTTGCTCAATTTTATAAGCGGCTGCGATAGGCTCATCTAGAAAGTTAACACCGCTAAAGCCTGCTTTATTGGCCGCTTCAGTCATTATCTGAATGGCTTGCGCATTGCCTTCTTCACCACGGGTACCGTGAAATTTTACGGGGCGACCAATAACTGCATTATTCACGACCTTACCTAACTGTTGCTCTGCACACTGTTTAAAGTAAGCAAGTTGCTTTGCAATAATGCCAATAAATGCCTGTTTTTGATCGCCATCAAGGGATGCACCCAAAAAGTTCTTCGGGGAGTAAATAAGCCGCCCCTTATCGGGCATTTTAAGAAAGCGCCTGAAGCCTTCTTCACCAAACGCAAATTTACCGTGTTCAACTAGCCTCAACAGCGGAATTTCATCTAGCGACATGGCATGCATAAGTTGAGCAATAGCCTTTCTCTGTAGCGCCGGTTTGTTGTGTAAATCACCGCGTAAAGAATCAATACGATCACTAAACATGGCTTGCTCTTTGGGATCCTTCGCTGAGTAATAACCGTCTTTAGCCTTGTCTATTTGATCATTAATAGCGCGTTGAAGTTGCGCCACTTTTGCTTCAACCATGGCAGCAGGTGGCGGGGGTAACTCGTCTTCAAAGTAGATAAAAACCGAAGAGCGAATTTTGTTGCCCTTTTTATCAAGAGGATCAAGTTTAATGTGCTGATGGGTGGTGCCATCAAAATACACAACCTCAGAATTTGATGTACCGTAATCAATCCCAATTGCAGTCATAGTAACGTTATTACACCCAGCGTTGTCAAAATAAAAATAGCGGATAAGTCTACTATACAAAAGCGTATCAGCCTATGAACTTGCCAATGTATATTAGCGCTTAGCAAAGTGTCCCCCATGTTGTAAGAAGATAACTAGACGTAAAAATTCATCTCCCATACAGGTTTAGCATCATACAACCTGCGCACAAGACTGTGCACCTCGGTTACGGGGAATTGCATACCTTCAAGGATATGCTGTAGGTCAAGTGGAATATTTGAGAATGTTGTAAAAGTGTGTATTGTTTTAACTAAGCAAACATTTTAATTCTAAAAAATTGGACTGGCTGGTATGAGTAATACGGTAGTGGTACAGAGCAGGGATTCCGAGCATTCGCAGACTGATTTACTTCCAGCAAATAATCAGGATATATTCTGCTTCGATAGATTTACCGTCAACACCCAGCACAAATTACTACTCGAAAACGATACCGAAGTGTCGATAGAGCCTAAAGTTTTCGATTTATTAGTCTACTTTTGCAAAAACGCTGATAGATACGTGTTAATTAGTGAGCTGCATGAGCATGTTTGGGAAGATCGCGTCGTAAGTGATGCCGCTGTGAGACGTGCTATCAGCAAGCTCCGAATACTACTTGGTGAAACCGACAATCATTCGCTCATAAAATCAGTGCATAAACGCGGTTACAAATTAGATTGTACTGTTTCTCAAAAATCGCAAGATTGCCAACCGGAACAATTATCTCTATCCACACCTCAAGAAATGAGCTTGAGCAATAGGCTTACTCCACAGTCCCTTGTTCAACGGGTTCGACGAATTCCGTCATCAGTCATTCTCTTTGCAACACTTTTGCTGGGAACAGCTCTCTTTTATTTATTTGAAAATCATTCAGTCTATAGAAGTAAACTCGTCAATTTTTCGGGAGAGAAAATAAGTGCAAGTACCAATGATGACACTAGTGCGGTGGTATTCGCGGGTAAGTTAATCGGAGAACAAGGCTTTCAACTGTTTCACGCCACCCTAGACAATCAAAACATACGTCAACTGACGCAAAACGCCAACAACGTGACGGAAGTAAAGTTTTCTAGGGATCAGACATACATTTTGTTCATTGATTTATCCTTAGGTGGTTCAAAGATACTCCGTAAAGGAATAAATGCCGAGTCAGAGGTCCAAATACTGGTTGAAGGGTTTAGTATTATTTCAGATTTTGATGAAGCCCATGATGGAAGCGGACTTTATTTCTCGGCAGTAAGAGATTCGCAAGGAATGGGGCAAGTATACTACCTTGACTATTCAACGGGAAATATAGATGCAATCA
Organism: Alteromonas sp. D210916BOD_24; assembly: GCF_047159385.1. Classification (GTDB taxonomy): domain Bacteria; phylum Pseudomonadota; class Gammaproteobacteria; order Enterobacterales; family Alteromonadaceae; genus Alteromonas. The sequence goes on along the minus strand of NZ_AP038333.1, from coordinate 4,086,604 downwards.
CATACGCACACGATACGAATTCAAATGACTATCACGTAGATGTGTCACCTGATGGTGAATATCTTCTCGTCACAACATCTATGAGTGGGATGGAAGAGCACGTTCTATCGCTTTTCAATACTCGTAACAGAGCGATAGTAAAGCGCTTCTTCCACACTCGAAGTTTGTATGAAGTGACTTGGCTAAATGACGAAGAAATAGTGCTGTTGGACAGCGTCGAAATAATAAAAGTTCACGTAGAGAAAGCAACGCGAACCCTAATGGGATTGAACCAAGGCAGTAATATTATTGATATTGAACCTCTCGACAGCGGAAAATTCATGGTAGTTCACAAATCGTTGTCTGATTCTTATTTTATCGAGGTTAACCTACCTTCATTTGACACCGCAACACAAAGAATCTTGGTTACGCCTGGAGCCGGAGTAAGTGAAGTACTATATCTAGGTGAATCTAATGATTTACTCTACGTGCTCAAAGAAGGTGACACTGCCAAAATAGTAATGGAGAGGAATAAAGAGCAAATATCTTTACTGCAGAGCACGATGACACTTGAGTTACTTGATGTTGCTCCACAAAGCGATTTTATATTGCTATCGCTTGATGGCTTATTAGCGTTACTTGAAATTGAAACAAATAATGTTAAGTACATTACGACGGGTGGCCAGATGATCGCTCACGATGCTATCTTTAATATAAAAGGAGATGGTGTTATTTATGGCGTGAAAGAGCGCGGTGTATGGAAAATAAAAGAATACCAATTGGAAAATCAAAATGTTCTGGAGTTATTTTCAAGCTTTAGAGCAGCTAGACAAACACAAGATAAAATATTTTTGCTTAGCGAAAGTTTTACGCTCAGCGTTTATGATTATAAAACTGAAACTTTAAAAGAATTACCTCACTCGTTACCCTCAGCAGAAAACACCAACTGGTATGCAGACAATCACTATATTTATTTTAGTGACTTCGATGGTAAAGATGCACATTTCAATGTATTTGATCATAATGGAAAGCCAATTAATGAGAAAACCTTTAATGCCTCTTCTATCAGTGCATCTTTCGACATTAATCCATCTCGAGGCAAAGCAATTCTAAAAAGCTGGCCTTACTCAGAGGCTGATATTTTACTTCTTGATTCCAATGCGCTCTCTGCAATGACTACCCATCCATAACTTACATAATCTGTTTGTTTATACCGATTCACAGTATCTCAACACGAAACGATGTGTGACTTTTCACGAAACGATGTGTGACTTTTCTCTCACATCGTTTGCTTACTGAACAACTTCCGACTTTTTCCCCGAAAAAAAGTGTTTTTCGTAAAAAAGCAATATTTATAACCGCAGACCTTCCCTCACCAAAAGCCTCCAAAAAAATAAAATAAGACTTATATTTCATATAGTTAAAATTGTAACCAAGTTGTAACCATCAACATATTTCTTGGTTACGTTCACGGTTTTACAAAAATCATGAAACAGTATTGCAATGGTTATTTTATAAACACCACTTGTCGACCAGTATGAACTCGAACCAAACAAAACGACTCTACTGAGGAACTAAACATGACTACATTAACAACTACTTCACGCATAAACCTAAAGACGCTTTTTACACCTGTTGCTTTGCTTTCAATGGCACTCATTAACCCTGTTGGCGCAAAGGAAATAACAACTTCATTTGAGAGCGTAAAAGGCGAATCTGAAATAACTATCAAAACAACTGACCCTGCAACTATCTGTGTAATGATTCCTAAGCTTTGCAGCAAAAACTAAAATCATTTTATTTAATTTGTGGGTGAGCAAAATGAAAAAAATAAAATATCTTATAGATGAAATAAAAAAAGTAAAAACAAAAGCCCAATTTGATAGTTTTTTTAGCGGGATAACATCTTTAGAAAACTATTGCTGGGCTGGGATAATAATCCAAGAAAATGAAACCGCAACCAGTATAAACAGAAAAATAATTGGTGATTTACCAAATGAAATAATAGGAAAAATATTTTCAGAATTACCTCATAAATTTTCGTACAAAAAGCTCACAGAAATAGATTATATTTTTAGAGAAGAAATTAAAAATAGTAACTTATTGAACGATGACTTATCAGGTATTTTACTTCTACCTTTTCATGGTGCAGGTAACGATTACGGTCACTTTATATTAGGGCTATCTAACCGAGGTAGCCATCCTGTGAACCGAATTTCTGAAAAGCTTGGATGGTTTTGGTCCATCGTTGTTCCCTATTTATACGCAGCCTACACCAGCGCGTGGAAAACCGATCAAATCCACATTACCAAAAGGGAGCTTGAATGTATTCGCTGGGCTTCTGAGGGTAAGACTTCCTGGGAAATCAGCCAAATTCTCAATATTTCAGAACGTACGGCAAATTTTCACATCTCAAATTACATACAGAAAACGGGCAGTACCAACAGACAACAAGCAATCGCAAAGTGCTTATTAAAAGGACATTTGGTGATCTAAATTCGCGTAGAGTTATTCTTAAAAACAAGGTGAATGAAAATGGATAGAAACAGAGTATTTAAAGAAATTGGTATTTCCATTAAAGAATTAAAGATTCTAGAACGCTATTGCAGTGACAGTATGGAACCCGACGATCACAGCTATTCTGCGTATTGCAATGACTCTATTGGCAGTATTTACACTAGTGAGGAATCACTGGATTCAGACTTTTCAATACCCTCTTGTGATTACTAAAGGATGCTGAGTGATGAGTAAATCTATGAGGATACTTTCACCGCTAAAGTCAGTTGATCGGGATTGGAAATACTTTTTGCTCGTTGTATGTGTTTTACTAACCAGCGTAGTAGTTTTGGAATATATTAAAAGCCGCCAATCACTTACTGCAATATTGACCGCACCCACAGTCACCGAGATACACTCCCCAAAAGACGCCATTATTGCAAACATTGATGCAACCAGTGGTTATCGTGTAGATGAAAGCGATGTATTGATGACAATAGCACTTACTCCATTACCAAAAGAATACACTTTGCGCGCACCTATCTCAGGTATCTTCACACTACAAAAAGCAGTGGGAGAAAAAGTAAAAAAAGGCGAAGTTGTTGGTTATGTCATGCCCAATATTGATTCTAACCAACTATATTTCAAAATACTCAATGGAGATGTAAACCAGCTATCAATTGGTGACAAACTTGAGATAGTTAGTGAAGAAAAAGTCTACCCTGGTAAGTTAGCCATTATTATCGGCGATACAAAAAAGGCCCCACATCTCAAACTACTTGTACTTACGACAGCATCACTATCACTGAGCAACTACGCTGCGGAAAAAAAATACGAAATAAGAAAAATAAAATAAATCAACAACATAAAGCATTTACCCCTCTAGAACCTGACCCTTCCTGTCAGATCTACCAGTTATGTCATTCGAGTATTTCCGAATAATAGCAACTGTTCCTGCAAACAAGCAGAGCAGAAAATTGCTAATGACCAAGGAGATATTCAATGAAAAATTTGCCTTCGCTCAAACAAGCCGTCTCACTTTACGGTGCACATTGTCAGGCTGATACCACATTAAGCATTCCAATTGGTGTCTTTATTGGTCTTGGCCTAATCATCAGATGAATTTTTATCACCGAGCTAAATGCCATTCCATAGCGGAATTAGATGCAAGCAGTATTGTTAAACAACTAATTAAATTAACTTTTTTCGCATTACTGCTTTTGGCGACTGGCTTTTTGAAAAAGAAAATGTGAATACATTTTTTGAGGCAACGACGTTTAAAGAAACATTATTTTCATTTGAGATGACGTGGTTTCACTCACTTAATTTTTATGGGTAGCAATCGATGAAATGCTAATCATTAATGAAGAATGCATAAACAACTATTGGTAAGGATTAACTATGGAAGACTTCCCGACTCTCGGTCAGCCAGTATCACTATACGGCTCTCATGCAGAACACGACACTGCAGTAGTAATAGTGGCGATTCCGATCGGCATTGTAATAGGCATATATCTTCAATAAAAATTTTTTAACTCTCTAATTATAAGGAGAAATACATGAAAGCTATTCCAACACTAAACCAATCAGTATCGGTATATGGCTCTCAAGCAGAGCATGAAACTATGGTAGCCATTCCACTCGGTATCGCAATTGGCGTTGCGGTAGGTATTTACCTTCGTTAATGCCTATTTTTTAACATTAAACAAAAAAGGAGAAACACATGAAAACTATCCCAACACTAAACCAACCAGTATCGGTATATGGATCACAAGCGGAACATGAAACGGCCGTCGCCATTACTGTGGGTATCGCCATTGGTATCGCAGTAGGTATATACCTTCGTTAATCACAAATTTTAACCATCTATAAATAAGGAAAAATACATGAAAACTATTCCAGCACTAAATCAACCAGTATCGGTATATGGCTCTCAAGCAGAACATGAAACGGCGGTTGCCATTACTGTGGGTATCGCCATTGGTATCGCTGTAGGTATATACCTTCGTTAATCACAATTTTTAACCATCAATAAATAAGGAAAAATATATGAAAACTATTCCAGCACTAAATCAACCAGTATCTGTTTTTGGTTCACAAGTTGAAAACGAGACAGCTGTAGCGATAGGGGTAGGTATTGCAATTGGTATTGCGATTGGTATCTACTTGAAATAATCATTAAATAAACCTCGTAACATAGTCTGGTACGCTGAAGTATCGAGAATTGCACCAACTCTTGGGGGCCATCCCAGGAAAGCAGTAGATTGGTATAAATCTGGATATTTCAGCGCTTTCTTTACTTGCTTGTTGGCAATTACTTAAGTAATTATGCCAAACAACCTCTATTTATATACTGTTAGATATGACAGTTACATAAATTAGCCATGTCCTCATAATGAATTTACCCATTAGGTCAGTTTATATATTACGAGGATATAAAATGAGCACCGAGAAAACCGTAAATGACATTAGTGAATTACAATTAGGTACCCATCAAACATACAAACAACATCCCATTTTAAATCGGTTGATGGCCAAACTTGAAAATATAGAAAACTTTTCATTCTTTGACTTTTCAACTGACTTCGAATCCCTTGTATCTTCTGACTTTTTCGACTTTGTTATTGCCAAAGAAATCGATGCTTTTAAACAAGAAGAATATTATCAACTCCCTCTTTATCACGGGAATGATAGAGTAAAAGGGTGGTCTATCTTAAATACCCCTTATTTCAGGTTGACTACATTTTCATTTAACAAAATTGGCGTATCTCTACACCGTGAAAATAAGTCAAAAGACCAGTTTTCATTAAAAATAAACCCGCAAGATGCCCTACTTTACTTTGCTAAAGCTGAGGGAACTATTCTTGATATTTACGAAATTACTACTGAATTAGATTTACAAAGTGCTAGTCCATGTATTGCACTTAAATCGTCATTAACCCTTCGTGACGGCGATGTAGTGAAATTAAAAGCTGGTATGCATGCAATACATTTTCGTGAAGTGAACGAAGACATGATTTATCACGAAGTGTCTGGGCTTGATAGTCAAGTAAAAGTAATCGGTGAATACAATCTTTCCTCGCTCAAGCTAGTCGGTGTAAGTGCGGCCAATTTAGCCTCGTCTCGCGCGGAAATGTTTGCAGAAATGGTTGCAAATCTCAATCACAAAGCCTCAATCCCTGTCTTGGAAAAACTCGGCGCTCATACCGACCATTTTGTTCGTTGGAGCGCAGCTATGAACCTATATGCATTAGATCAAGACGCTGGGATCCACTTAATTCAAAAGCTTACACAAGATCCACACCCAGATGTAAAAGCAACGGCACAACGCTGCTGTGAAATGTTTGCTGAACAACACTAATAAGGACTACGGACATGGCTATCGAATTAAAACCGCAAAATACCAATGTTATTACGCTAGAAGAATTCATTGAATACGCTGAAGAGCATGTGGATATGCGCAATGAGCAATCATTGCAAGACGCAGCACCAATGATGAAAGCATTAGGCAATAATCGAGATTTCCTTGCTGATAAAATCAACGAGGAATTAGTTAAACTCGCAAATTTTCAAGAAGACAATCATTACGGTGCGCAAGTATTAATGCTGGGGCGCACAAACAAGTTCTTCATGCGCGCGTGTTTTTGGCCCAGCGCACAAGACAAATCTTATAAAGAAAGTGGTCCAGAGTCGTTCTTTTATTACCTTCCTCATGATCACAACTTCAACTTTTTGTCGGTAGGTTATTACGGGCCAGGCTACAAGAGCGAATATTACGAGTACGATCACGACAAAGTCATTGGAATGCCAGGCGAAAAAGTGGATCTGAAATACATCAGAACCTCGCAGCTAGAACAGGGCAAAGTCATGCTGTATCGCGGCAAGAAAGACATCCATTATCAAATTCCACCTGAATCATTCTCAATTAGTATCAATTTAATGGAAGATAGCTTGGATCTTCCTCGTATCAACCAATACCGTTTCGATCTTGAAAATAGGTGTATCCACAGCCTGATCAATAGAAATAGTGGTCCTGTATTGGCAGATATCGCTGCAAAGGTGGGCAACGAAAATACCCGTCAGCTACTAACCGATCTGGGAGTGCGTACCACTTGTCCACGCACCAAATCAGCAATTGTAAAGTCGTTGGCAACGCGCTTACCTTCAAGAAACCAAATCGATTTTATTGAAAGTCATCTGACTGGGAAAAATGACTATTTCAACGCCCAGCTCCTCCACCAAATTAATGAGCTTCAAGTTCGGGAGACATCACTATGTTAGTCGCCAAACAATTAGGTAAAAGCTTCAAAGTTAATCGTAAAAATGAACAGTGGGGCGTAAAAAATCTTAATCTGGTTGCAAAACCAGGAGATGTTATCGCTCTTTTAGGTAGAAATGGCGCAGGTAAATCAACCCTGATGCGGCTACTGGCGGGCATTTATCAACCATCGGAAGGGAGTGTTAATCTTACAGGACCCGCAAATGGTCAGGTACAACTACTTACCCCTGCGGACAACCTTTACCAAAAGCTTACAGTGTTAGAAACATTGCACTATTTCTGTGACCTATACGAAATACAGAAAAATAATATCGAGCCTACCATTAACGATGTTACTCAGCGGTTCAACCTCACATCATTTTTAAATAAAAAAGTTGGAGAGCTCTCAACAGGCATGAAACAGCGGGTCAGTTTGGCCAAAGCATTCCTCGTCGATCCTCAAGTCATTATGTTAGATGAACCCACTGCGGGTTTAGACATTGAGTCGAGCTATAAGCTTATCGAAATCATCCAAAACCTGAGTGGCCTTGGCAAAATCATTATTGTATCTACGCATAACATGTCGGAAGTAAAGCAAATTGCCAACCGCGTTTTAATGTTAGAGCAAGGGCAGCTTATTTACGATAAACCGCTATTTGATTTCGAGGCTAACGGTGACAGCCTTGAAGCGTCCTACATGAAAACACTGGAGGCAGCATAATGTTTAACTCCGCCATTGTACGTTCAGTTTACGCGAAAGAGTTTCGTGAATTTTTGCAAGATACCCGCACGTTGATAATTGTGTTTCTGATTCCACTTTTATTCGTACCTGCAGTGACGCTTATTACCTATAGCACCAGTATGGGCGTTGAAAACAAGGCTAGCGCCATCGCCGTGCTACACGATGATTGTAGCCAATTGCCAGAAGATATTACTGCTCAGGTGCAATGCTTCGGTTCTGAAGCTAGAGCAACAATTCAAGACAACCTCCGCGATGGTCATTTAGATGCCATGCTGGATCTGAATTCTGGCACTTTACTGTTGGCCAATGCTGCACTTATGGCTGAACCATTACAACAAAAAATGGAACAGTTCTACTTGCGAAGTACCTATGCACCAACGCCTCCACTAAAAGTTGAAGATCTACAAAGTGACACCAGTGTCGTCAATATTATTGGCACCAGCCTAGCTAACATAATAGTAATGCTAATTATTGTATTCAGTTTCGTTGGTGCCCTTAATTTTGGAATGGACATTACTGTAGGTGAAAAAGAGCGTGGTTCATTTCGACTATACAGTGAATTCAAAGACAAAATTCATTCCATATTTGCCGGTAAGCTAGTATTCACTTCCTTTTGTGCTGCATTAACAGCAGTGCTCGGCATAGCAGGAATTATACTTTCAAGTGTGGTTGTCGACGCCATTTATGGCGGTGGAACGGGCTCAAGTGCCAGTGACATTGACAAGATGTCAGCGTTTTTCCAGTACTTGGAAATGCTGAGCACTGCCGATGTTCTAGTAGCAGTCTGCTATCTCATTCCCAGCATATTTTTAATTTCAGCATTAACAAATTTATTGGGATGTATCGCCAAAAACATGAAAGAAGCCAAACTGCTGGGTGTGATCCTTATGATGTTGCTAATGGCCTTATCCAAAATCAACCTTGGCGACGACATGTTCTTTTTTACGGCATTTATTCCCGTGCTTAACGTGTTTAGCGGAGTCAACATGGCCCTGGCATTAGAAGTCGACTACGCACACCTGTTTGTTGCGACTATCGTCAATCTCGCCATATGCATGAACACCCTGTTTGATATCAAAAAACTCATTCTCAAAGAAATTGTTTAATAAGGAGGCGGTCATGAACTTTTCTATTGCTAATTACACGAACAAGACATCGCTACAATGGGTACCGCTCATTTTAGCTGCAACTATCATCTACGGTTTTTGGAGTTGGTATTTTACTGCAGTCGACGGAAGTTGGTTATCACAAACCATGTTCAACGCAAAAACCGCAGTGACCGACATAACGCCAGAAGAACGTAGCATGTTAAAAGCAATGCTAACACCTAGCTTCCTGAAAGCATCGACATTATTTGGCGCTTTAGGAGGACTTGTGCTCACTGCAATATTGATGTCGACCTACGTCACTCTATTCAGTCGATTTGCAATGCCCACCGACAAGGAAGTGTCGTTTACTCAATCGTTCAATATTACTTCACTTGCTTCACTTGGTGCAGCCCTTTTACACGGTATGTACGCCTTGTATGTATTACTAAGCCCAGAGCACAAAGTGAGTCTTTATCAAGTTGATTTCCTTACCCTTAACAATTTGTTCTTCAACTTATCCCCAACGCACAGTTTGTTCGGGCTTGCTAACGGTATTTCACTAAGCTCGTTACTGTTTGTTGGGCTATGTGGCTACTTGTTGCACAAGCGCACTGGCTATCAGGTTAGTAAAGCGATAGCTGTTTATGGCGTACCCTACATTATTCTCGGCAGTGTAGCGTTGTTGATGGCGGTGGTGTAACGATGAAGAATTCAAAACTTATTTGGGGACTAATGCTACTTGGCATTAGCTCTCCTTTTATAAAACTCGCAGCCGAGTCCGACAAGCAAAAATACGTAGAAGTTGTTCAAGTCACTAAGGGCGATTTAGAAGAACATTTAGTCGCCACGGGTAAGGTGTCTTATGACAAAGAACTCAACTTAGACTCTAAAGTTGTCTCAACGGTTACACAGGTATTTGTTGAAGTGGGTGAACGCGTACAAAAAGGAGACACTTTGCTTGAACTAGATAGTTTTACCTTAGATAGTCAAGAAGCATTGCTTCACAAGCAGTATGACAGTTTAAACATTGAACTTTCCATTGCTAAAGGCAAAGCACAAGATGCAGATAGACAACATGGCATCAATCAAACCCTGATGAAAAAAGGGCTTATTGGCAAAGAGAAAGTGGCTCAGAGTCAACAGGCTCTGACCAATGCAAATTTGCAGGTTAAGCATATCTCCTCGTTGCTAGCTGCCAAGCAAGTTGAGCTAGATGAAGTAAAAGGATCCAGACGCTATCTCTCAATTAAGGCGCCTATGGATGGCCTCATAATCGATCTCAACGCTGTGGAAGGCGAGAACGTTTATCCCAATCAAATGAATGTGGATTTTAACTTCCTGGTATCCATGGCTGACAATTCGTCTGTGTTTGCCGATGTTCAAATAGATGAGCGCTCGCTTGCCAATGTCCATATCGGACAGCCTGCTAGTGTATTTCTAGCTTCTTACCCTGATACCCCAATTGAAGGACAAATAAGTTTTATATATCCCACTGTAGACAAGAGTTCCCAAGGCATCCGCAATAAAGTGCGCGTTGAGTTGAATCAGGATGATTTGACCGGTCTTAACTTTCGCCAAAACATGAGTTGCTTGGTCAAAATAAAGCTCTCAACAAGCGAGGAAGGGACACTTATTCCCATGAAAGCAGTGATTGAGCAAAACGATACCAAATTTGTGTATGTGCTCAAGGGTAACGAAGTACGCCGACAATCAATCCAAGCAGGTGAGTCTGACTTCCAGCTTCAGCATATCTTGTCTGGCCTCAATATAAGTGACCGAGTAGTTGTAGGTCCTATGGATGTTTTGCTCAATCTCACTGACGGCGAGTCAGTAAGGATCTTGTGATGATTACTCTGCACGCTATTGGGAAGTCGTTCGACGGTGAAAGTGGCAAGATCGATGTGCTAAACAACTTGTCACTGCGAGTAGAAAAATCGGAATTTGTCAGCTTACTTGGTCGCTCTGGTGAAGGGAAATCTACTCTTCTCAATATTCTTGGCGGTTTCGATCAGTTCGACTCAGGCTCGTACCAGTTCGATGAGATGGAAATCAGCGAACTCAATAGCAGTCAACTTACTGATTTTCGTATGTGTAACATCGGTTTTGTTTTTCAAAGTTTTCATCTCATCAAGCACCTTACGATAAGAAAGAACGTTGAGCTGCCTCTGTTGCTTAGAAAAGTTAGCGAAAGCGAGCGGAAACAACGAGCACTTGCCATGCTAGAGCGTTTAAATATTGCAGACAAAGCTGATTGCTACCCGCGTCAGCTATCTGGTGGTCAGTGCCAACGCGTTGCTATTGCCAGAGCATTAGTTGGAAAGCCCGGCTTAATTCTCGCCGATGAGCCAACCGGTGCACTAGATAGAGAAACAGCTGACAGCATTCTCGACTTGTTCAAACAACTCAATAGCGAAGGCCATACCATCATTATGGTGACGCATGACCCAGCTGTTGCACAAAAAGCTCACAAGGCATTTGAATTAACACAAGGGAAGTTAGTAAGGAAAGTTTATGAAAAACATTAATTTTTCTATTGATGTAATGACCCATGTATTTGAAAGCTTACGTGTAAACGCACTCAAGAGTAGCTTAATTATTGTAAGTGTAGCCATTGGTGTGATGGCTCTTATCTTGGGCCTTACCTTCTCATCTACACTTTCTAAGTCGTTAGTATGGCAGTTTGAAAACTTGGGGTCGAACACGCTTACCGTATCGTCGTATCTGCCGCTAACCGAGCAACTCAAAGGAAAGAAAGCCCACATTAGTCACGCAGAATATGAGTACATCAAGCGCAATGTAGCCGCCGACACTCAAAACATCACTCCTATCATTCAAATTCCAGGGGCCCGAGTGCAATACGCAGGTAGAACACTACAACCCAGCGCTTTGGGGACAACCTATAGCTATATGCAAATGCGCAGTCGTTATGTGGAAACAGGTAGGTTTATCAACGATGCCGATAACAAATTACGACGTCGTTCTGTGGTAGTAGGGCAAACCGTAGTAGACGATTTATCGCTCAACGACCCTATCGGTGAATATTTAAAGGTGAACGATGAATGGTTCGTCATTGTTGGTGTGATGCAAGAAAAGGGCAGCCTATTCGGTATGGATTTGGATGAAATCATTATTATGCCCTATCAAACCAGTCAGGCTTTTGTACCCTCTGATGATCACCAAGATGTGCTTATTCAAATGAATGCAAAAGATGTGTCTCAAATCAACAACCTCAAGAGACGACTGGTTGATACACTGAGAGAACTACACCACATAGATACACATGATAGAGACGACTTTAAAGTAGAAACCACTGACGAGTTACTCAGTACATTTAACAGTGTCATTAAAATAGTCTCAATCACCCTAATCGCGGTAGTAGCGCTTTCACTAGTCGTCGCATCGGTGGGAATGACCAATATTTTCCTACTCAGTATTACGCAAAGAACCAATGAAATCGGTTTACTTATGGCGCTAGGTGCCGGCCGTAAGTTTATCTCTTCACTTTTTATACTTGAATCAAGTGTGTTAACTACCGCAGGCGGTGTTATCGGCATGCTATGTGGTTACATCCTAGCTTTGCTATTAAGCATGTTTTTACCTGATAAATATGCGGTTGACTTTCCTATAGCAACAGGTTGCTTTGTCGTTCTTTTTTGTTTCTTACTCGGTGTATTAGTCAGCCTAATACCCGCGTCAAAAGCATGTACCCTTTCGCCTTCAAGGGCATTAACTCAATAATGGTTATAACGGAGTATAGCGTCATGAAAAAAACAATTTTAATTACCGGTGCAACAAGTGGAATTGGGCAGCAATTTGCTTTGGAAATGGCTGAACTTGGTCATGATTTGATTTTACTTTATCGAGATAAAAACAAGCTGGAAACAACTTTATCTCTACTAGATACCGTGGCACCACTTGCTAATCTACATGCTTACTCAGTCGATCTAGCAGATATCGAGTCGGTAAAAAGTGTTGCTCTAGCTATAAGTCAAAATCATGAGCAGATAGATGTACTGGTAAACAATGCAGGTGCATTTCAGATGACCAAAGAAATGACACCAAGTGGCCATGAAAAAACCATGATGGTTAATTACTTCAGTCATTTTGTACTTACCATGATGTTACTGGACAACTTGCGCGCGGCCGAGCAAGGCCGGATCATCAATGTTTCATCAGAGTGCTACAAACTGCGTGCCTATAGTATGGATGACAGCGAGATGATGCCAAAATATCACTGGGGTTTAGCATACAACCGCTCTAAACTTGCTCAAATTCAGCTTACCAAAATGCTTAAAGATAAGTTTAAGGATGACAACATTACGGTAACCAGTGTCAACCCTGGTGCAATTGACACGAACATTTATAAACCCATCTCAGGTTTTATGCGTTTTTTATTGAAATTCTCGTTGAAACCCGTACAAAACGGCGTTATCGACATAAGGGACATTGCACTTCGTGCTGACAGCTCTGACGTAAACGGTGAGTTTATTAGCAAAAGTAAGAAGGTGACTGTCGACAAACGCTTTTTAAATACACAGCAAATGCAGAGCTTATGGCAACAATCAGAAGCACTACTGCAAGTGTGTTGATATATTACTCATACAAACAAGAAACGGTATATTGCCGTTTCTTTGTCTCTAAACCTTTTCATCTCACCACGCTATGATAGAGTGGCGCAAAAGCAAATATAATTACCCCTATTTAGTCTATGAGTATAGCAGTACCGTTAGTCACTTCAGTTGAAGTGCGCTTTTGCGAAACCGACGCTCTACAACACGTGAGTAACACAGCTCTAGTTACCTGGTTTGAAGCCGCTCGTGAACCTATTTTTCGCATGTTTACTCCAGAGCTTGATTTGCAAAACTGGCCTCTCATCTTAGCCAGCTACAAAGTGGACTTTCTCGCCCAGATTTTCTACGGTAAACCCGTTACCGTTAAAACGTATATCAGTCGCCTTGGTAACAGCGCATTTGATGTATTTCAAGAGCTTTGGCAGGATGAAAAGCTATGTTCAACTGGGGTAACCACTATGGTGCATTTTGACTACAAAACACAACATTCGGCACCTATCCCTGACGACGTTAAGGCTTTGTTGCAGCCTCATTTTAAAGATATAACCTAATCATCCCACGCTTTTACTAACCAGAGTCATGTTATGAGCGATTTCATTGAAGTAATAGACAATGCCCTACCACTCGAGATTTGCTCACAGCTCATCACTCGAATTGATGAGAGCCCGAATCTGTCGCAGGGTCGTACAGGTGGTGGTGTCGATTTAGATAAAAAGCGCAGTATGGATGTATCCATCAGCCGCGCCCCAGAATTCAAAGCCTTATTTCAACAGGTAATGCAATATACCGGGCCACAATTGGTCGCCTATATCGAAAAGTATTTCTTCGCCCTAGTGGGTCCTATTGGGTTAACCGTTCGCCACCCTAAAACCGGAGAGCCGGTCAAAGTCACCGGCGAAAACTTCGAGGAAGTCGGTAAACCCAACCTGGCTAATTTAGTCAACTATCTCTTTCGTGTGGGTGACATAAACGCACAGCGTTATGCGGCCGGTACCGGCGGTTATCCTTACTGGCATTCAGAGGTATACCCACAGTTACAGCACAACGATGCGCTACATCGAACCTTGTTATTCATGTACTATCTAAATGATGTAGAAGAAGGCGGTGAAACCGAGTTTTATTACCAAAATCGCGCGATAGAACCCAAGGCGGGCAGAATGGTGATTGCACCGGCTTACTTTACGCATACTCATCGAGGTCAAATACCCAAAAGCAACGACAAGTACATTATCACGTCGTGGCTTTTGTTTAACCCCGCAGAGCGTATATACACTCCCAGCTAAACAGGCTGATAAAAACAATTAGCTGCGCTTTGTAACCCTGCTTTGAGCAGGAAAGCGCGGTAATGCGAAGCACAACAGTAGTGACATCAATAAAACACAACATGATGTGAATAGCGGTAATTTAATGGCGACATCGACCAGTAGGCCTGCGCCAAAAGCCCCAAGAGATGCAAAGCTAATTTTTGCGGCGGCTACCCACATATAAATTTGCGCCGCTCCTTGCGGTGGCGAATAATCGCTTCGCGCAGCCAAGGTCACTGCAAAAAAGACGGCATTGACTACACCGCACAACCAATATGCAAAAAGCCCAGCGGTATATGATGGACTGACTATTACCAAGGATAATACGACAATCAGTAGCGCACCGACATTGCGCAATAGCACTAACGCATCTTGACGCATAGGTCGCATCATTAAAAAAACGCTACCACATAAGCACCCCACTCCGTATAAGGTAACAAGGTACGCACCGCTTTGTTGGCTGCGCATCCAACTTTCACTTAAGTAGACGGATAATACAGGTAAGGCAGCGATACTAAATGCTGCACTCGACGTCATCAAAAGTGTGCGCTTAAGTGCACCTGACCGCCTTAGAATATCGACAACCTGAGATAAGCTTGCTGGCTGCTGTGCATCGTCTGCCTTTTTATGCATTTTTAGCGGAATAAAAAATGTGAGCAGTCCAGCAACGACAGCACTGCTCATGAGGATCCGCACACTTACCGGTACAGAATAAACGTCCGTCAGTAACGCTGTCAGCATAGGGCCTAAAGTGAGACCAAGTCCGTAGGTAAACGTGTCCCAACTTTGTGCTTTGCGCTTCTCTGTCAATTCACTGCCAACTAACTTCACTACTTGGGTACTCAACCCGCCCATCATAAACGAACTGCACGTACCGCAAATAAGTAGTGCAAGCATGGTAGGCAAAAGCGTTTGCGCCTCAAACCCCACAATGGCAAGTTGAAAGCTAACAGCAAATAGAAAACACGCACCCGCAATAATAAAGCGCGGATCGGAAGTGTTATCCAGCCATCGCCCATACAAAGGCCCTAATACATGTGGCGCGGTTAGACACGCTGCCATCAAACCTGCCGTCGTGCCATCCATATTAGATGAGCGAGCCAATAAAATAGTGGCCACTGCTGCGCCTCCTGTAACGATACGCGCAGGAATGGCTGCCAATAAATAGTGTATAAGGCCAGTAGGAGCGTTTGAACCCACTTTTATCTCCCTGTTTTATTCGGTGTCACGCTAGAGCGAGGCGCGCAATAATGTCTTCAAGCTCGGCAAAGTCAGCATCACTTATCGGCAAAAATGGTGCGGGTAAATTACTTCTCTCGCCATACCCTAAAACTGCCGCGGCCGCTGCTACAACTCTCAGTCCCCCGCCATTGCGCGCAAACAACTCCCACATATCATTTAATGATTCTGACAATGCATTGGCCGCGTCTGTATTGTCTGACTGCGCCAACGCAATAATACGTTGTACTGTTTTGGGAAATACGCCTCCTAATACCGATAACCACAGATCACAGCCTTGCGCCATTCCTGCGCCGCCAAAGCTGTCGCCACTTACGCCGATGGCCACATGCGCAGGGACAATAGCCCGCAATGTAGCCAAGCGCGTCGCCCCTTCATCACTGCCAAACGGCTTACCGGGTATTTTGATCGCACCAATGTTCGGGAGTTGACCAACCTTCTCATACAATGCATCACTAAAGGTAAATTGAGTAACACGAGGGTTTTCGTATACACACATGGGTACTGACAGTTCGCGACTGACTGCCTCGTATAGCCCATACACTTCCTCTTCATTTAAAGGTTGATATGACACAGGCGCCAACAGCACAGCACTCGCGCCGGCCTTTTGCACTGCTTCTGCATTTTTCAGCACATCGTAGGTCCGCAATGCACCAATCCCCACCATAATAGGTATCCCCTCAGCCCGAGAGACAGCAGCGTCTGTGACACTAACTAATTGGTCTCTCGACAAATAGGGGTAGAGGCCTGTTGAGCCCATTGCACAGATGGAATTTACCTGAGCGCGAACAAGATTCTCCATCAGGCTGTCAAAAGCCATATAGTCAATGTGTTCATTTTTAAAAGGTGTAATAGGAAAAGCAGATAAACCGGTAAACATTTAGACCCCGCTTTGTTTAAAATATGGAAAAATGCTCGCTAAAATGGGATAAACAACACATTAAACCCATGACAAAGACAATATTGGCATAGGACAAAAATGAAAGTCAAGATTTCAGGTGATTCCGCACAGACGATTTTTGAGTCAGTGCGCCAATTAACCAAAAAGGGCAGTCTCAGTCCGGGTGACACGCTTCCGCCCGTACGAGAGCTTGCGCAGCAGCTTGGTGTGAATCGAAATACGGTGTCATCAGCCTATCAACGGTTGTCACAAGCTGGTATTGCGATCACGCAAGGTCGATTGGGAACCCGTATCTGTGAAGATATCAGCGCGGGAGAACAAGAGGGTACTACTCATACCTCGCTATTTGATTTAGCTGACGGCAGTCCACATAAAAGCTGGTTGCCCGACCTCAATAACGTTGCCGCGCTAACCAAGCTTGAGCAATATCTGTATGGCGAAGCCCCTATACTTCCCCGGGTACAGGCTTTCGGTGAAGCGTGGTTTCGCCCCACCTGCCGAGACAACTTTGCACTCACATTGTGTAATGGCGCTATTGATACCCTTGAACGCATGATAGCGGCGCACCTTGTGCCCGGCGATAAATTTGTAGTGGAAGACCCCTGTTATATCAGCTCAGCAAATGCCATCAGACTTGCGGGCTTACAGGTTATAGCAGCCGCTGTTGACAGTGAAGGTATGCGACCAGAAGCCCTTGAAGCAGCACTGAAAAAGGGCGCTAAGGGTGTACTTATTACTCCCCGCGCGCACAATCCCACTGGCGTTTCTGTCACAAAAGAACGTGCAGCACAACTCAAAGACATACTTTCCGGTTATCCAGATGTACTCGTGTTGGAAGATGACCATTTTTCATTGCTCGCCACCACGCCCCATTACAGTGTAATACCCAGTACGACCATTAACTGGGCTGTATTCCGTTCAGTCTCTAAAGGACTAGGCCCGGATTTGCGCATGGCTTTTGTCGCCGCTGACGTCGAAACGGTGAAACGAATTAATACACGTCTTGCCCCCGGTATGTCTTGGGTTAGCCGCGTTCTGCAGGCTCTTGTTTATACCTGCCTGACTACAGACACTTTCCAACAGCACCTCAATGATGCGAAAACCAAATGCAAAGCTCAGCGCGATCTGCTTATGAACGCATTAAACCAAGAGGACGTAGCCCTAACACCTGCCGTTGACGGCTTAAACGTATGGATACCTGTTAAAAAAGACAGCCAGGCAGCAGCATTTGCGCTATCTCAAAAGGGCTGGCTTGTGAGGCCCGGAAGCTCATTTGACGTAGAGGCGAAGTCAGAGGCGATCAGAGTCAGTATTCAAAAAATGGAGCCGGCTACGGCGTCGAAATTCGCCAAGGATGTTGCAGCAGTTATCAAAAAAGCAAATTGATGGCAGGATAGTTCATTGAAGGGTTCATTAAGAACCCTTCTTATTTAAACCCTTGTAACTTAAAAACCTTCTACGGCTTCACCTTTCAATCTATAGCCAACTGAGGCGATATCCCCCTTCCAGCCCTCTGTTGATAATTCTCCCGTTACCCAAATTGCGTCGTAGATATTGTCAATGCGTACGCCTTTTTCGAATTTTACATACACAATTTGATTGGAAGGTGGCGGGGGTACATGAATACACGCGCCGAAGTAAGGCACGAGCAAAAATTCAGTGATAGATTCAGCACTGCCTTCCAGCGGCACCACAAACCCAGGGATTTTCACGCGCTTGCCGTCGAACGTGTTGACGACGGGAGCATCAGGTTGCATTTGACTCATTTCACCATTGTGTTGCACGGCAGGTGGAGCCAGTTCGTTAAAGCCTTCGGGCACCAAATCTTCCCAATAGACTTCAACAGGCGCGTCCGCTGCCTCGACATTAAACGTGAGCACCATCAAAAATACGGTGAACCATGAAGATATAGATAACATACGGTAGTACATAGAAGTCTCGATACTCTGCTATTGGCAAATTGCGCTACATATAAAAAGGGCTGGTATCGCACCAGCCCTTTTTAACATCAATTTAAAGCAGCGTGAATTATTCTGCTTCGAAACGCGCGATGCTTGCGGTGATTTCTTCTTTCGCAGCAGCTGAGTCAGCCCAACCGTCAACTTTTACCCACTTGCCAGGCTCAAGATCTTTGTAGTGCTCAAAGAAGTGCTCAATCTGTTTAAGAAGTAATGGTGGCACGTCATCGATTTCTTTAACGTCGCGGTAAATAGCCGATAGCTTATCTACAGGTACGGCAAGCACTTTTGCGTCTTTGCCTGACTCATCCGTCATGTTAAGCACGCCAACAGGACGGCACTTAATCACAGAACCCGCAAGTAGTGGGAAAGGCGTCATTACCAATACATCAACCGGGTCACCGTCTTCAGATAACGTGTTGTTAACGTAACCATAGTTAGTTGGATAGTGCATGCACGTTGCCATAAAACGGTCAACAAACAATGCGCCTGTGTCTTTATCTACTTCGTATTTCACCGGGTCAGCGTGGGCTGGAATTTCGATGATTACGTTGACTTCATCTGGCACGTTCTTACCAGCAGAAATAGCACTTAAGCTCATTCTTCGATCCTTTCAATCATATCTAAAAAAATTTGGGGGTAAGTATACGGCGACCGCGGCAAAATAAAAACGGTTTACGACCCATGTCGTACTAATCTCTTTATATTTAGTGAAATTTTGCCGCAATCTATTGCTAATCCACCTAAGTCCGATAACTCAGGCACATATCGACTTCCTCTCTCGACCCAATTATACACGGCACGCGTTGGTGTATTTCTTCAGGCATCACTTCCAATATACGACCTTCGCCAGTTTCCGCTTTACCACCTGCCTGTTCCATCAGAAACGCCATAGGATTGGCTTCATATAACAAGCGCAGTTTGCCAGGTTTTGATGGCTCGCGATTGTCATAGGGATACATAAAGATGCCACCTCGGCACAGTAAACGATGAATATCACCCACCATCGCCGCCACCCAGCGCATATTGAAATTCTTTTCTCTTGGCCCTTCTTTACCCGCCAGAAGATCGGCTATATAGGCCTGCATTGAAGGCTCCCAATGTCGCTGATTAGAGGCATTGATAGAAAACTCAGAAGTCTGTTCAGGTACTTGAATATTCGGGTGAGTTAATAGGAACCCCCCATGGGTTTTATCTAGGGTATAGATGTGTGTACCGCGACCTGTGGTGAGTGCCAACATGGTAGAAGGCCCATAGAGCACATAACCCGCAGCAACCATCTGTGTGCCGGGCTGCAAAAAAGCAGAAGGATCGTTTGGCTCCATCCACTGAGGCGCATGAGCGATAGAAAAGATGGTACCAATTAAGCTGTTAATCTCAGTATTAGAAGAGCCGTCAAGGGGGTCAAAACTGACCAAATACTTGCCTTCAGGGTTGCACGGGACTACGTCATCTTCTTCTTCAGAAGAAATCGCCTTTACATATCCAGATTCCCTAAGTGTATCTTTTAAAATGTGATTAGAAATAACGTCGAGTTTTTTCTGAGTTTCGCCTTGGACATTTTCAGAAAGCGTAGAACCGAGTACGCCTGCAAGCGCCCCCTGACTTACGCGGAAAGAAATTTCTTTACAGCCTGCTAATAGCGTTCGAATGAGTAAAATTAGCTCTAGCGGTGCACCGTCTTGCTGCAGTTGAGAGTTTAAACGTTTCATTAAATGTAAGCCTTTTTTTGGTGTGTAGGGTGTTGTGCTATGAACGGCTTAGTTTTCCTTACCAGCTTATTGTTCACACCACTTACAGGTAGAGCTTTGAAATTATTACTATGCGTACCATAGTGAAATGGCAATGCGCACCTTATGCCCACCTGTGGTTAGATTGTAACCGCGATCTTATGTTAAGTGAAACCCGCGATCAGTCAATCAACCCAGTACACTTAGCGATGATATAGAAGGTTATGCATGCGAACACTAAGTAACCAGTAGCCTGAGTACGTTCCATGCTTTAATAAAATTGCATTATCAATCCACTTTGAGGTTCTGATACAGTACACCCACTAGATGATATTTCACTGAGAATGCGCCATGCATGTACATATTTTAGGCATTTGTGGAAGTTTTATGGGTGGCATTGCGGCGATAGCAAAAGCACTCGGCCACAAAGTCACAGGATCAGATAAGAACGTATACCCGCCCATGAGCACACAGTTGGAAGCACTGGGAATTACGCTGACGCAAGGATACGATGAAAGCCAGTTTGACCCAGCACCCGATATGGTGATCATTGGTAATGCGATGTCGCGGGGTAACCCTGCCGTGGAATACGTCCTCAATCGCAACTTACCTTATACCAGTGGCCCTCAATGGCTACTCGATAACTTGCTTAAAGACCGTTGGGTTATAGGTATTTCAGGCACCCATGGCAAAACGACTACCAGCAGTATGGTAGCGTGGATTTTAGAATTCGCAGGCCTTAAACCAGGTTACTTAATTGGTGGCGTACCAGAGAATTTTGGCGTATCGGCTCGCGTGGGTGAAAGTCCCTTTTTTGTCATAGAGGCCGATGAATACGACAGTGCCTTTTTCGACAAGCGCTCTAAATTCGTTCATTACCGCCCAAAAACTTTGGTTATCAATAATTTAGAATTTGATCATGCCGATATCTTTGCCGATCTCGGGGCTATCCAAACCCAATTTCATCATTTAATTAGAATGGTACCGGAAAATGGGCTTATTCTTACGCCTAATCAAACACCGTCTATTGAAGACACACTTAAGCGTGGTTGCTGGTCGTCTCGCCAATCATTAGGTAAAGAATGGACTTCGCAAACGATTAACCCTGATGGCAGCGAATTTAATGTACTGCATGAGGGCAAAGTAGTGGGTAAGGTCGAGTGGTCGTTGTTGGGTCAGCACAATGTTGATAACGCTCTAATGGCAATTGCAGCCGCCCATCACGCTGGCGTGACGCTTTCAGATGCAATTAGTGCATTGGGTTCTTTTAAAAATGTAAAGCGCCGCATGGAGCTCAAAGGCAAAGTTAACGACATAACGGTTTACGATGACTTTGCCCATCACCCTACCGCTATTGCCACCACCTTAGAAGGACTGCGCAAAAAAGTAGGCCAAGCGCGTATTATCGCCGTGTTAGAGCCCCGCTCCAATACGATGAAAATGGGAGTGCATAAGGATACCCTGGCGAAATCTTGGCAACTGGCTGATGAAATTTTTCTGTATGAACCCGAAGGAATGAATTGGTCACTGAAAGCGTCTGCACAGCATAGCCCAAAACCTGCTTACTGTTTGAACCACGTCGAGCAGATTGTGGAGCACGTGGCCAATATTGCCAGACCCGGTGATCACATCCTCATCATGAGTAATGGTGGATTTGAGAATATTCATTCGCGCCTGTTAGCGCAGTTAGCGGTACATGCCGAATAAGGATGCGTCTGCTCTGTCAGCAAAGTACACTGACAGAGCAATACCGAATAGGTGAACTATGAAACACAGTAAACAAGTAACTCTTGCCATTACCGGCGCCTCAGGCGCACCGTATGCATTGACACTACTTAAATCGTTGGTCAATGCCGATTACCAGGTATATGTGCTGATTTCTTCTGCCGCTAAGGTAGTCTTTGCCACTGAGGAAAATATTAAAATCCCCTCTCACCCACAAGATGCAGCCGCCTTTTTAAGCCAACATTGTGGTGCCAAGGATGAACAGATAAAAGTATTTGGCAAAGAAGAATGGTTCTCTCCCGTCGCATCCGGTTCAGCCGCACCAGATAAAATGGTGATTTGTCCCTGTTCGACTGGTACTTTGTCATCAATTAGTGTGGGGGCGAGTGACAATCTGATAGAACGCGCTGCCGACGTGGTGCTAAAAGAGCGCGGCCAACTTATCTTGGTTCCCCGTGAAATGCCCCTTTCGTCTATCCATTTAGAAAACATGTTAAAGCTTTCCAAAATGGGCGCGACCATTATGCCAGCGGCCCCTGGGTTTTATCACAACCCCAAGACCATTGACGATTTGGTAGACTTTGTGGTTGCGCGTATACTCGACCACTTGGGTATTGATCAATCGCTGGTAGCCCGGTGGGGTTACCAAACGGCTAAACACACAGAGGAATAACAATGTTAGCGTTTGCAAATCGGTTTTGCGCAGTTGCGCTTAGCACGCTTATCTCATTTAGCATCACGGCGCCTGCTTTTGGGTGGGGACAAACGGGTCACCGCATAACCGGAACAATAGCCCAACAATACTTGAGTCCCTTATCTCAAGCCGCACTGATGGAACTGCTTCCACACGGCTCATTGGCAGAGGCATCTACACATGCAGATGAGATGCGCTCAAATCCCAGTGAATTCTGGCAAAAAACAGCCAACCCCTGGCATTATGTTACTGTTCCCGAAGGGAAAGTGTACAGTGAAGTCGGTGCTCCAGAAGAGGGCGACGCTATCACTGCACTTACACATTTTACTCATATCCTCCAAAGTGATGCCGCGACTCTTGATGAAAAGCGTTTAGCCCTTCAATTTGTGGTGCATATTATTGGCGATTTACATCAACCTCTTCACGCCGGAAATGGAACCGATCGCGGTGGGAATGACGTAAAAGTGCGCTTCTTTTGGCAAGACTCTAACCTTCACCGTGTGTGGGATTCGCAAATGCTTGAGCAGCGTGATTTGTCATACACCGAATGGAGTAAATGGCTTACTCAGTCTATTACGCCTTCCAATATCCGCGAATGGGCGACAACGGATGCCATGGTGTGGATTGAAGAAAGCACCACACTTCGCGACGCTCTCTACCCTGACAATGCCAATAACATGAATTACGATTACCTGTATCAGCATTTGCCTACAGCCAAGCAACGTCTTCAGATGGCGGGAATTCGTATTGCGCTTTACCTCAATCAGGTATTTGAGCAAGCTAACTAATACTGGTTAGAATTTGTATAGCACTTATTGCTTGCTACGTACTTCAGGCAATGAAAGTACATAAAAAACGGAGGCCGAGGCCTCCGTTTTTCTGTTCTAAGTATTAATCGAGATCTAAAGGCTCGGGAGACAGAATAACGCCTGTACTATCGGCATACAGATGATCTTCCGGCAAGAAGGTAACTCCACCAAAATTGACTGGCACATCCACTTCCCCAATACTTTCACTCTCTGCATTAACTGGGATGGCTGCAACCGCTAAAACGCCTATATCCATTTCTGCTAAGCTATCGACTTCGCGAACACTGCCGTAACACACTACACCTTCCCAATCATTATCAATGGCAATTTGAGCTGAAGAAGCATCGAATAGGGCTCGACGTGAAGAGCCACCACCATCAATTAACAGTACTTTTCCTGCACCGGGCTGAGCCAGCACACGGTCAATCAACCCTCTGTCTTCAAAACATTTAATGGTCGTGATTTCACCACCAAAGGAATAACGCCCACCAAAGCTCGCGAAAATTGGGTCGACCACGTCTACGCTGTCAGCAAATAAATCGCATAATTCAGATGTGTTGTATTCCATTATTCTGCCTTACTTAATTGAGAAGGATTTAAAACCTTATTGCCTGAATTCTAGCATAGCATTAATTGGGGTAATGCAAACGCCTGATTTCACTCTGTTCGTCGAATTTTTTTGTATTGTACCTACTATCATTCTTCCCTACATGCGCACACTTCTTGCTGTAATTTAGGCATTGGGCACAAATTGCTGCGTTAAGATCTTAATCGGCCACATAACTGGCTCTGTAAATTCGACCTAATGCATCACCGGCACAGACGCTATTGTCAAAAAAGCTTCTTATTTCCGTCACCCACTGTTCATAGAGCATCGTTAGCCTGTGCAGTAATTAATCGATTGAGGACAAGGCGATGTTGATGAAATCCTTGACCAAGTACGATACTGATTTATTTTATCGCCTGTACAAACTGACGCAAAAGAGAGACTGCCGCAGTATCATTTGGCTGTCTAAAACCGGTGATGGTTATTTGTATTTCGTTATCGGTATGCTGCTTTGGGCTTTTGAGCCCGAGCACGGTGAACTATTTCTTTATACTGCATTAATGGCTTATGCACTGGAGCTTCCTATCTATGTGCTGCTAAAAAAAATGTTCAAGCGGCCGCGTCCCTGTGACTTTCTTCTAAATTTAACTGCTCATGTCACGCCTTCAGATAAGTTTTCATTACCGTCAGGGCACACTGCAGCAGCGTGGCTAATGGCGAGTATCATTGCCCACTACTATCCTCCGTTTGCATTATTCGCATATGGCTGGGCAGGTCTTATTGGCTTGTCTAGAGTGTTACTAGGGGTGCATTATCCTTCGGATGTTGTTGCAGGTACCCTGTTAGGTATCACTATTGCGTCGTTGAGTATTTCTATTCTGGGGTAGCATGAAATTATTGTATGGGGTGCAAGGCACCGGAAACGGGCATATTGCCCGTGCGCGTATTATGGCATCAGCGTTGGCAAAACGAGACGATATCGAAGTTGATTTTGTATTCACGGGAAGAGCACCTGATGACTATTTTGATATGGATGTATTTGGGCCGTACCGTACCTTCTCTGGCCTCAGTTTTATTACCAAAGGCGGCAAAGTCGACAAATGGGCAACGATACGCGCAGCAAAAGTCGGACAGTTTATAAACGATGTGAAAGCTTTTGATACCAGTAAATATGACCTGCTGGTCAACGATTTTGAACCAGTAACGGCCTGGGCAGCTAAACACCAGCAACTCCCCTCGATTGCGATTAGTCACCAAGCAGCCTTTGCCTACAATGTTCCTAAAAGCGGTCACAGCTTGTTAGATACCTTGTTGATGAAAACATTTGCGCCAACTCAACATCAGCTAGGGGTGCATTGGTATCACTTTAACCAACCCATCATTCCCCCTTTTGTGGCGGAGCAACCAGTAACAAACCCTCAACGAGGACACGTACTGGTATACCTTCCGTTCGAGGAAATACCCGATATACAGCAAATGCTAGAACCATTAAGCGACCAGAAATTCCACTGTTTCCATCCCAATATTGGTCGAGTTCGTGAAGAAGGTCATATCCATTGGAGTCCAACTTCGAAAAAGCAATTTCAAAAAGCATTACAGCATTGCAGTGGTGTTATTGCCAATGGTGGCTTCGAGCTTTCCAGCGAAGCGCTTCAATTGGGAAAAAAACTATTAATCAAGCCACTGCATGGTCAATTCGAGCAACTTTCCAATGTACTAACGCTTAGTCAATTAGACTTATGCCAGACACTTTTTCAATTGGACACAGATATTGTTGAAGAGTGGTTAGAAGCACCTGATAACGAAGCCATCTCGTTTCCCGATAACTCCGACATACTCATCGATTGGCTGTTAAAGGGTAACTTTGACGATACCAAAAGTTTATGCGATTCCCTGTGGGAAAACGTGCATTTTGGCGATAGAACACAAGAACGATTATTGACGCTTGCAATTTAGCACCGCAATGCGATGATAGCCGCATTTGTCGTATTATTTGCGGGTGTCATTCGTGCTTCGAAAATCTGTTTTATTTGTCCTCACACTAGCTATGCTCGGTGGTTGTGGTTACAAAGGGGCGCTGTATATCCCTGAAGCGCCTAGTGCCAACACACCCGAGGGCTCCTCTTCAGCAGTTGAAACATCAACAACCTCTCCCAAGGACAATACGCTTCCCGCTACTACTTCTGGAGAACCAATCTAGTGGATTACTTCGCCTATAGTGAAGGGCTATTACATGCCGAAAACGTTGCTGTTTCCGATATTGCCGCGCAACATGGTACGCCATTGTACATTTATTCTCGCGCAACCCTCGAGCGCCACTGGCATGCGTTCAATGACGCGGTAGGCGAACATCCGCATTTGGTCTGTTATGCCGTTAAGGCGAACTCAAATTTAGGGGTACTTAGTGTATTAGCCAAACTGGGGTCGGGCTTTGATATCGTGTCGGCTGGCGAACTCGCTAGGGTAATAGAAGCCGGCGGTGATGCCAGTAAAGTGGTATTTTCTGGTGTGGGTAAGAAGCATGACGAGATCCGCTATGCCTTGAAACAAGGCATCATGTGCTTCAATGTCGAATCAGAACCCGAACTTCATCGCATTAACGAAGTGGCGGGTGAACTAGGCGTCAAAGCCCCTATTTCACTGCGAATCAATCCCGACGTAGATGCCAAAACCCATCCCTACATTTCAACGGGACTCAAGGCGAACAAATTTGGTATTGCCAGAGAAAGGGCGTTACCGACTTATGAACTAGCCGCCTCACTACCCCACTTAAATGTGGTAGGAATGGATTGCCATATAGGTTCACAATTAACCGAAATAGGCCCATTCGTCGATGCACTGGAGCGCCTATTAGTTCTCATTGATGAACTAGCGCAGCGCGGTATTATTATCGAGCATTTAGATGTGGGCGGCGGTCTTGGCGTGACCTATAACAATGAGCAGCCACCTCATCCTAAGGCCTATGCCCAAGCCATGGCTGAAAAAATGGTGGGGCGAGAAAACCTTAAATTAATCCTTGAACCTGGCCGGGCGATTGCTGCTAATGCAGGTATTCTCGTCACCGAAGTTGAGTTCATTAAAGAAGGTGAAGAAAAGAGTTTTGCTATTGTGGATGCGGCAATGAACGACCTTTTACGCCCAGCACTATATTCTGCGTGGCAAAAAATCATTCCGGTAAACACCCACAGCAACGCCCCTACCCGCACGTATGATGTAGTAGGGCCGGTATGTGAAACTGGCGATTTCATAGGAAAAGATCGCGAACTTGCCATAGCCCCTGGCGATTTACTTGCCGTTCGCAGTGCCGGTGCTTATGGGTTTGTAATGGCCTCTAACTACAACAGTCGCTGTCGCCCAGCCGAAATAATGGTAGATGGTGACGACACAATTGTGGTTAGGGAACGAGAAAATCAAAAAGATCTCTGGAAAGGTGAGTATAAACTTCCGTAAACTAGAGACAAACTCATAAGATAGATGCGCTGTTAATGCAGGTTCAATTTTCAAAAATGCATGGTTTGGGTAACGACTTCATGGTTATTGATAACGTTACGCAAAATGTGTTTTTCTCCAAAGAGAAAATTCAACAACTGGCTGACCGAAACTTCGGTATCGGCTTTGACCAGCTGTTGATGGTAGAACCGCCTTACGATCCGGAACAAGATTTTCACTATCGCATATTTAATGCGGATGGCTCTGAAGTAGAGCAATGTGGTAACGGTGCCCGCTGCTTTGCTCGCTTTGTAAAGCAAAAGGGGCTTATCAACAAAAATAAAATAGTAGTAAGTACCAAAGCCGGCAAAATGGTACTGTATCTTGAAAAAGACGGGCAAGTGACCGTTAATATGGGCAAGCCTGAGTTCGAGCCCAGCCAGATTCCATTAAAAGCGAATAAACAAGAAAACACGTACATTTTGCGCGTCGGCGAAAGTACGTTATTTATTGGTTCGGCTTCAATGGGCAATCCACACTGCGTGATGGAAGTGGATGATGTAGATACGGCAGATGTAGCCCAGATAGGCCCACTCGTTGAAAAGCACGAGCGCTTTCCCGAAGGGGTCAATGTTGGCTTTATGCAAATACTTAATGACTCCCATATTAAATTACGCGTGTTTGAACGAGGCTCGGGTGAAACCCTTGCCTGCGGTAGCGGCGCATGTGCAGCCGTTGCAATTGGCCAAATACAAGGTAAATTGAGTAAAGATGTGCGGGTAGATTTGCCCGGAGGCAGTTTGCGGATCCGCTGGCCAGGACCTGATAGTGTATTAAAAATGACAGGCCCTGCTGAGCATGTATATGACGGACAAATAAATTTATGAGCGAAGTATCAGGGAAATCTAGCGCCACTCAAGTGATAGAACCATTTGCTAAACCATCTGGTTTATCACCAGAGGATGTACGCGCGTACCTTTTAGAGCATCCCGAGTTCTTTGCCAAATACCCCGACCTTTTAGAAAAAATAAAGCTTCCCCATGAACACAGAGGAAGTGTTTCACTGGTTGAAATTCAAAGTGAACAATTGCGTAAGAAAGTAAGGCAACTCAATTATAAGCTTACTCAACTGGTCACTATTGCTAAGCAAAATGAAAAAATCTATCGGGTTTACACCGATTTAAACGTGCAGCTTCTACGTTGTGAAAGTGTTGCCGAAGTGCAGTTTACATTAGAAGACGTGCTTCAGGAGCGCCTTCAACTCTCTTCTGCTGTCATTAAAAGTTTCAAAGGCCCTCATGCCATTCCCGAGTTACAGCAACGTTTGTTTACTGAGAAGCGGTTTAAAAATACCAACTTCTTTTTCGGCCGTTTGTCTCAACACGAACGCCAATTATTATTTGGAGAAAGCAGTGCTGAGTCCGTCGCATTAATGTTACTGGGTGATAATCGCGATTTGGGTATTCTAGGTATCAGCAGCAGTGATGCCAGTCATTTCACACCGGACATGGACACACTGCTATTACAACAGCTTCAGCAAGTGCTCAATATCATCTTGCCCGAGATGATGGGGTACTAGTTTTTGTGTCTACGGACGCTATGGTAAGTGAGCAATGCCAACAGTGGCTTGACAGGTTTCTCCTCCACCTTCAGGTAGAGCGTGGGTTATCCGCCCATACGATCTCAAACTACCAGCGACAGTTAGCAGAAGTCGCAAAGCTACTTGGTTTATATGAATGGTCGGGACTAACCCCTTCTGACGTAAAACGCGTCATGGCCGATGCCAAGATGTCAGGACTGAGTGCCAGAAGTATAGCCTTACGCCTTTCTGCCATGCGGACGTTTTGCCAGTATTTAATCGATCACCAACAACTTTTCAGTAACCCTGTTGAAGGCATCCAGGCTCCCAAGCAAGGTAAGCCCTTACCAAAGCAACTTAGTGTCGATGAGATGCAGCAGTTGCTCAATACTTCAGTAAGTAGCACAGAAGATGACGAAGGCATGCGTCTTCGCGATGTGGCTATGTTTGAGCTCCTTTATGGCTGTGGCTTACGCTTGAGCGAACTTACTGGGTTAAATCTGGCAGATTGCTTAAAAGACGGCACTGTTAAGGTGATGGGGAAAGGCAGTAAACAGCGTATATTACCGTTGGGCCGCCAAGCTCAAAAAGCGCTGATAGAGTGGTTAAAGGTGCGTCCTGCTTATGCCTCTCCCTACGAAAGCGCCGTGTTTGTCAGCAAGCGAAAGACCCGCATTTCGAATCGTCAAGTGGCTAATCGCCTGAACAAGATGGCACAAGAGCAGTCACTAACACAAAAGGTAAGTCCGCATAAACTGCGCCATTCTTTTGCTACGCACGTATTAGAATCAAGCGGTGATTTGCGCGCAGTACAAGAATTATTGGGCCATGCAAATTTATCTACCACGCAGGTGTATACCCACCTCGATTTTCAACACCTCGCTAAGGTATATGACGCGGCGCATCCTCGCGCACATAAAAAATAAAGGCGCTTTACATGCAGTTTTTTAGACCGATGAACCAGGTCAAAGCCATGACCTTTGATCTGGACGACACCCTTTATGATAACGAACCTATCATTCGCCATGCAGAAAGCACGCTTCAAGCGCACATCGCCAAACATCACTCAAAAGCTGCTCAACTCTCTTCAAAGGACTGGACAGCCCTTAAACGCGCAGCGTTAACAAAGGACAATCGGCTAGCGTGGGACATGGGTCAACTGCGACGGGTTGTGCTAAGTGCTGCACTTGCTGGCACGCCTACTGACAAACTGGCTACCAACTTGCCTGATGACAAAGCCCTTAACGACGACGTTGAAGCCTGTTTTAATTGTTTTTACGATGCCAGAAGTGACTTTGAGTTATCGCCACAAGTGCACAGCACACTTAAGGAAGTAAGTAATCACATACCATTGATTGGTATTACTAACGGGAATGTAAATACGCAAAAAATTGGTATCGACGATTATTTCCAAACCATTTTTCACGCCAGTGTGACTCGCCCAATGAAACCTGCCAAGGCTATGTTTGACGAAGCGGTATTACATTTAAATGTACCGCCTTGCCATATATTGCATGTGGGCGACAATCTGATTAAAGACATCTATGGCGCGGTTAATGCCGGCTATCAAGCGGCCTGGTATGCCTGCAATCGACCGATGATATTAGGCAACGAGCCCGTGAGAGTATTGCCACATGTTGTGCTGCATTCACTCGATGAACTCACCGCTTTTTTGTAATTGGTCATTTATGTAAGAAGCAGAACTGACGAGGTAGTCATGCTCTATTTATGGCTGCCGCACTACAAGAGAAACAGATGACAGCACCACCTATCTGATAGTATGTAATTATACCTGCGAGTTATCTTCTAATACGTTTTGCCGCATGGACTCACACGGGCTCTGGCAAATCGGTCTGCCTACCACCTTGGCAGGTACGCCTACCACAGTAACATGGGGGGGAACGTTATTAAGTACCACACTACCCGCGCCTACTTTGGACCCTTCTCCAATTTCGATATTACCGAGAATCTTCGCACCTGCACCAATTAACACACCTTGGCGAATTTTAGGATGGCGATCTCCTGACTCGTTCCCAGTACCACCTAAGGTCACGCTTTGCAAAATAGACACGTTGTCTTCAATAACTGCTGTTTCACCCACCACAATTCCTGTTGCGTGATCAAACATAACACCACTGCCAATGCGCGCTGCCGGATGAATATCCACGCCAAAGCTTGCAGAATTACGGCTTTGCAGGAAAAGTGCTAACTGATGACGCCCATGTACCCACAAATAATGCGCCATGCGGTGAACTTGAACTGCGTGAAAACCTTTAAAATGAAGAAGCGGCGTGAGGTAATCGTTAACCGCTGCATCGCGGGATTTAATCGCGAGAATGTCAGCGATGGCGGATTCACTTATACTCGGCTCAAGTAAATAGGCTTCGTCAAATACTTCGCGGATAGCAAGCGCTGGCATGACATCATCGGCCATTTTGTTGGATAAAATAAAGCTCAAAGACGACTCGAAATTGTGATGAGCTAATACGCTTGCATGTACATAGCTCGAGAGTAGTGGCTCACCGTCAGCGACACGTTGCGCTTCCTGTTTTAGCGTAGACCAGAAGTCGATGGGCGTAGACAATGCGGACATGAGCGTCATCCATAAATAAAGTAAGTGAAGTGCAATTGGTTAGTATCTGCCAACAAAGGTGCAATGACCTTAGCGCACGCTCTCGTTAGTTTACCTGAGTTTACTGGCTTTCTATACCTGTGTGGTACCCCCCAGACTGATAATTCGATCAACTTATCGTATTGTTTCGTTATTACTTATTCCTATTGTTCAGCACATCTAACAGGTAGGTATGCCACCATCGGTTAAAACTAGACTGTATAAATTAACAGTCAGCTGGCATAATAGCGCCCGATTTACTGTGGCAAAATTCGATTAATAGGTGTCTCACTATGGATGTATCCCGACTGCTGGACGAGCTAAACGATAAACAACGTGAAGCAGTAGCGGCTCCCTTACAAAACGCGCTAGTGCTAGCTGGAGCCGGTAGTGGTAAAACCCGAGTATTGGTTCACCGTATTGCTTGGCTTATGGACGTAGAGAATATTGCCCCCTTTTCTATATTAGCCGTCACGTTCACCAACAAAGCCGCCAAAGAAATGCGCGGCCGTATAGAATCGTTAATGGGTCGCAGCCTTCACAATATGTGGATCGGCACCTTCCATGGCTTGGCGCACCGCTTGCTTCGCGCTCACCATGCTGAAGCCAATTTGCCAGAAAATTTTCAGATAATCGATTCTGATGACCAGTACCGTCTGATTCGTCGTATTCTCAAAGCCATGAACTTAGATGAGAAGCATTGGGCTCCCCGCCAAATTCAGTGGTATATCAACGGCAATAAAGACGAAGGTTTGCGTCCACAGCATATTGAAACCCATGGCGATCATATTCAAAAAACCATGCGAGAAGTGTACGCCGCGTATCAGGACGCATGTGACCGTTCTGGATTAGTTGATTTTGCCGAACTGCTGTTGCGTGCCCACGAACTCTGGACTAAGAACCCCGAGGTATTGGCCCACTATCAGCGCCGCTTTCGCGCCGTACTGGTGGACGAATTCCAGGATACCAATAACATTCAGTACGCCTGGCTGCGTATGTTGTGTAGCGGTGGCAACAATAACATCATGATTGTGGGCGATGACGACCAGTCGATTTACGGCTGGCGTGGCGCGAATGTAGATAACATTCAACACTTTTTGAAAGACTTTAACGAGCCCACCACTATTCGTTTGGAACAAAATTATCGCTCCACTGGCAATATACTAAAAGCCGCCAATACCGTAATAGACAACAACACCGGACGTTTGGGTAAAGAGCTGTGGACCGAAGATGCACAAGGCGAGCTTATCTCAGTGTATGCGGGCTTCAATGAACTTGATGAAGCGCGCTTTATTGTCTCAAAAATTAAAGACTGGCTTAATCAGGGCAATGCGCTTACCGACACAGCCATATTGTATCGCAATAATGCCCAGTCACGGGTATTAGAAGAAGCGCTTCTTCACGAAGGATTACCCTATCGCATATATGGAGGACTGCGCTTCTTCGAACGTCAGGAGATAAAAGACGCGTTGGGGTATATGCGCATGATAAGCCACCCACATGACGACGCTGCCTTTGAACGGGTAGTCAACACACCAAGTCGAGGAATTGGTGAGAAAACCCTGTCTCAGGTACGTGACACCGCCCGTATGCACAACTGCTCGATGTGGCAAGCCTGTCAGTTGCTTATTAACGAAGGGGGCTTCAAGGGGCGCGCGCTCAACGCTATGCAAAGCTTTGTATTGTTAATCAGCGAGCTAGAACAAGTGACCTTAGATGAACCGCTTGATCAACAAGCCGATAAAGCTATCCGCCAGTCAGGTCTCTACGCGATGTATCAGGCGGAACGAGGCGAAAAAGCGCAGGCCAGGTTAGAAAACTTAGAAGAGTTAGTCACGGCATGTAAAACCTTTATTGTGCCAGATGAAGCTGAGGAAATGACGCCACTGGCAGCGTTTTTAGCCCATGCGTCTTTAGAAGCTGGCGAGACACAAGCCGATACGGATCAAGACGCCGTACAGATGATGACCATCCATACCGCTAAGGGACTTGAGTTTCCATTGGTATTTATGGCGGGTGTTGAAGAAGGCATGTTTCCCAGCCAAATGACCAATGAAGAGCCAGGTCGAATGGAAGAAGAACGTCGCCTCTGCTATGTTGGTATGACAAGGGCTATGCAAAAGTTGTATATAACTTATGCAGAAAGTCGTAGATTATATGGTCAAGATAAGTATCATACTGCATCGCGATTTATCCGCGAAATGCCCTCTGACTGCGTTGAGGAAGTCCGTCTAAAATCGACAATCTCCCGACCAGTTCACAATCGCTTTAGCCAGTCTATTTCTCATACGAGTTTTGAGGAAACAGGCTTTCAATTAGGTGAGCGAGTAGTACACCGCAAGTTTGGTGAAGGTATAGTGCTAAATTATGAAGGCAGCGGAGAGCATGGTCGAGTTCAAGTGAACTTCGATGAATTTGGAAGCAAATGGCTAGTCCTCGCTTACGCTAAACTGGAAAAGGCGTAACTATTGTTTTGGCAGGGTAGCCCAAACCTAAGTTGAAAAGAATGCAGCAAAATGTGCTGATCATCGAAAATGGTGAAGGCAACCTCGAATTAATAGCGAAACTGGTCAGGCGCGCGGGTCTCACGCCCGTGGGCGCGACGTCGCTAACCGAAGGAAAAGTGCGCTTTTCGCAAAATATTCCAGAGTCTTTTCTCTGTGCCATCGTCGCCTACTCGTTGCCCGATGCTCCACAAGGTCAGGCCATCGATTTTACTGCCAACGCGTTTATTCCCACTATTGCCACTACTGAAACCTTAGACAGTGGTATCCGCGATAAAGTACTTGAACGCGATGTGGTGGACTATGTCCCCAAAGAAAATTCGCAAAACTACGATTATCTTAGTCGCCTTATCACTCGGTTAGAAAAAAACAAATCTACTGGGGTTATAGTAGTGAGTACCAATCGCATATTGCGCACTCGTACTATCGCGTTGCTTCAGCGTCACAACTTTATGGCCTTTGAGTGCTTAACGGCCACTGACGCCATGCATACCTTGTCTGAACACAATCATATCCGGCTCGTTATCACCGACAATACCCTCCCCGATATGACAGGCACACAGTTTGTCGCAAGTTTGCGTAAAGCGTTTTCCAAAGAGCAGCTCGCGATAATGGGTGTGGCAGGTGGTCAGGGTATGCTTATGTCAGCGCATTTTATCAAAAGTGGCGCCAACGACTTTTTACGACTGCCTTATTGCCACGAAGAGTTTTTGTGTCGGGTGATGCAAAACGTTGAATATATTGAAAGTGTGGAAGAAATTCGTCGGGTAGCCAATACCGATTACCTTACTGGATTGCCTAATAGACGCCATTTCTTTTACATGGTCACGGTGCAACATCAATTTTTGTCAGAGCACCATGCGTTGGCACTTATTGATTTAGACTTTTTTAAATCAATCAACGATACCCACGGTCACGATGCCGGCGATATTGTATTGAAGGCCATGGCCGCGCTCATTGAGTTTTATTTTCCCGATGAGATCATCTCGCGCTTTGGCGGAGAAGAATTCTGCATCTACCTGCCCAACACGCCCATTGAGGAAGCGTGCCAGCGTTTAGAAGATTTTAGAAAAGTCGTAGAGTCAGAAGTTATCCAGTTGCCGAGTACTGATATTAAGGTAACCTGTAGTATCGGAGTCAGTGGCGCCGTCACCCAGCGGGTGGATAATCTGCTCAGTTTGGCTGACAAACAGTTGTACGCTGCCAAAAACAATGGACGTAATCAAGTAATGTGTGAGCAGCCAGATTCATCGCCACTAGAGCAAGTATCACTGTTGTAATACTGCGCTATAGCGTCACGCTAAAACAAGTTTAGCTGCCGTAAGGTGACATGTGTACGCTTAGGTGGCAGCCAGTTTTTGTAGTTTGCGTTGTTGACGGTAATGCACCAATGAATCCACACTAAACAACAGTAACGCCACCCACACAAAGCCAAAGGTGACCAAACGCGCTTCCTCGAGGGGTTCACCGTACAAGTACACTGCCAAAACAAACATCAGCGTGGGCCCAATGTACTGGAAAAAGCCCAATGTAGAGTACATGATGCGCCGGGCTGCCGCGGTAAAGCACAACAATGGCGCAGTGGTGACGACCCCTGCCGCTAATATGAATACATTCAGTGAAGCGTCGTTATTGAATAAATTACTGTACTGGGAACCGAAAAATATCCAGTAGGCGATAGCCAATGGCGAAAGGAGCAGGGTTTCGATAAACAAACCAGGCAGAGAGTCCACCGCAACCTGCTTGCGAAGCAAGCCATACACACTAAAGCTGCCAGCTAAAACCAACGCAATCCAAGGGATTTGCCCATAGGAAAACACCAAAATGGCCACCCCAATCACAGCGAGCCCAACCGCCACACGCTGAAAAGGACGCAAGCGCTCTTGAAGAAACAATCTGCCGAGAAATACGTTGATAAGAGGGTTAATATAATACCCCAGGCTCGCATCGAGTATATGGTCATTGTTAATAGCCCATATAAACAGCAACCAATTAGCGCCAAGTAGCAGCCCTGCCACCAGCAATATCTGCATCACACGCTTGTTTTTAAACGCCGCCTTTACCTTGTGCCATTGTTTGAGGCCTGCAATCAAGCCAACCAGTAATACCACTGACCAAATTACCCTGTGCATGAGAATTTCTGGTGCCGGTAATACCATCAACTGTTTAAAATAGACCGGCGCTACTCCCCACATGCTGTAGGCTGCGATCGCACATAGTACACCGACTTGGGCGGCATTAGTTGGCTTAGACAAGAGAGGCTCCGGCAAATACTCAATAGGCTGAGAGGCGCGTATTGTTTATCAGAGGTTGTAATTTAACAACCCCTTTTACTTTCCGATGAGGCAAAGTGTATAAGAATAGCTATAACAGGAACAGCGTACCTAATCCTAAGAATGCAACAAACCCCACGATATCCGTAACGGTTGTGAGGATCACTGAACCAGACAGAGCGGGGTCAATTTTAAGTTTATCTAAAATCACCGGTACAAATACCCCAGCCACGGCAGCAGCGACAATGTTAAACAGTATGGCCAAACAAATGACCACACCCAGCATTACATCGGTAAACCAGAAATAAGCCACAATACCGATAACAAGTGCCCAAATGACGCCATTGACTCCGCCAACTTTAAGCTCTTTAACCATTAACGCTTTCAAGTTTGCAGGGGTGACCTGGCCCAGCGCTAAGCCCCTGACAATAAGGGTTAAGGTTTGACTGCCCGCAATTCCACCCATGCTGGCCACAACTGGCATCAACACCGCGAGCGCAACCACTTGTTGCAACGTCCCTTCAAATAAACCAATAAACCATGACGCGAGGAACGCCGTTAAGAGATTGATACCCAGCCACAACGCGCGGTTTCTGGCACTTTTCGCCACGGGAGAAAACAAATCCTCGTCTTCATCCATACCCGCTGATGCCATTACCTGACGCTCGTAGAACTCGTTGACCAATTCACTGGCTGACGTGATATCCAATCGCCCTAATAACTTATTGTTTTCATCGACCACAGGTAATGAGGCGAGACCGGAGCGCTGCACTAACAAAGAGGCATGCATTGTGTCATCCACACCTTGAATAGTCGTCACATTTTCTTCAGACAAATCAAATAATGAGACGTGATCCTGTGCGGTAAATAGGTGACTTATTTTAACCAGCGCTGAAAATTGCCCCGAGCGATTCACTAAAAAAATACTGTCGCAGTGTTGCGGCACATCGCGTCTTAGCAGACGCAACCCTTCTCTCACTTTCGCATTGGAAGGCAACACCAATTGCTCGTGATTAACCCAGTGACCAATTTGATTGTCTGAAAACTGTGTCGCTTCGCGAAAGTACTTGCGCTCTTTTGAATCGAGAGACTCATAGGCCATATCCACAAGACGCTTAGGCAAAGAGTCGAGCAGCTCAAGTAAGTCTTCGGCGTCAATGTCCGCAAAAATAGAAGCCCATTCGTTGTGTGGCGTATTATCAATAAGAATTTCACGAGGGTCGCTTCGCATTTCGACCAGCACATCTAATTTGCGGTCACGGGGAATACCTTCCCATACCACCAGACGCTTTTCCACAGGAAGTGATTCAAGTAAAGACGCAATGTAAACATCATCTTGGCCACTTAACGTTGCCAATAACGTCGCAGGGTCATCACCCATACTTTCCGTTACAATCTCTTCAATTAAATCTGGTAATGGCTCAGCCATGCTACACCTCCTGTTAAAATACTCATCACGCGCCTGTGTAGGTCATTGCAGTACATCCTATTCGACTGATATTTCTGCATTAAAACGCAATAATTTACAGCGCTCTCGCTAACGGCGCTAACCTAACATGTAAGTCCCTGTGCCAAAAGCGATATGATCGCCTTTTTCATTATGCAGCTCCATTCTACACACCACTAATCGATTCCCTTTTCGAATAATAGAAGCGGTGGCAATAAACGCTTCCCCTCTGCCTGGCCGCAGATAGTCAACACGCATGTCTACTGTACCCATAGTGAGTAATCTGGCTTGAAGGTCTGCGAGGTCGTGGGTACGGGTTTGTTTAATGGTCTCTACAATGGCAACTAAACCGCCTATGGTGTCTAGCATAGTGGCAGTCACACCGCCGTGTAGAATTTTCTGCATTGGGTTGCCAGTCAATGAGGCCTGCCAAGGTAGATGAAGCGCTATTTGGGTGTCATCACCCTCACCTTGTGTGACAAACGTTAAACCTAGCAATTGGTTAAACGGCATCGTATCACGAAAGAGTGATATAACGTGTTCTATCATTTGCTTGTGAGTCAAATTGGGCTGAGAAGTGGAGGGGGTTTCTAACGCCATATAGCATCCTTTTTTTCGCACTCATTTGGAGGTGAATGAATTTTTGCACCCTTCCACCGCGTTTATGACTTCCATCATAGGCAATTAACGTAACTTGTCACCTTGCCTTATTGCGTTTTAGAAATAATTTACTGAATTTTGGTCTAGTTTTAGTCTCTTTTTGGTAATTGCCCCGTGAAGCGAGGTAGAAAAACGCGTAAAATCCTCAGCCATGACGACAGTATTAGCTAACAACCTTTCCCTCTCACAGTCTACCGCCGCAGTCTCACCTGAGCGCGTTCTAAAAGACGTGTTTGGTTACGAGACATTTCGCGATGGACAGGGAGAAGTCATTCACCACCTATGTGAAGGCGGCGACGCGCTCGTGCTGTTACCCACTGGCGGAGGTAAATCACTGTGTTATCAAATTCCCGCTCTAGTACGGAAAGGTACGGCCATAGTGGTTTCGCCATTAATCTCGCTAATGCAGGATCAAGTCGAGCAACTGAAAGCGCTGGGCGTAAAAGCGGCCTATCTCAATTCCACCCTTGAAGCCGACGAACAAGCTCGCATTAACGACGCGCTTCAGACTGGCTTACTCGATTTACTTTACGTGTCGCCTGAGCGACTGATGCAATACCACTTTCAACAAAGCTTAAATAACGCCCAAATTGCGCTGTTTGCCATTGATGAGGCTCATTGTGTATCTCATTGGGGCCACGATTTTAGACAAGACTACCGCGCCCTTGGTCAAATTAAATCGCGCTTTCCCCATATTCCGGTGGTAGGGCTTACTGCTACAGCAGATTCAGCCACTCAGGCAGACATCCTTGAACAACTTGGCCTTGATGTCCCTTTGGTATACAAGGGGAGCTTCGACCGTCCCAATATTCGTTACCGGGTAATGAATAAATACAAAGCTTTTGACCAGGTGGTAGCTTACGTAAAACAACAGGAAGGCAATGGCATTATTTACTGCAACAGTCGCGCTAAAGTCGATGACTTACACGCTAAATTGTTTCGAATGGGATTTCGTTGCGCTGCCTATCACGCGGGAATGGAGAGCGACGAGAGAGAATTAGTCCAACGCCAATTTCTCAACGACAAAATTGATATTGTCGTGGCAACCGTCGCATTCGGGATGGGCATTAACAAATCCAATGTGCGCTATGTTGTACATCATGATGTCCCGCGAAGCGTAGAAAGTTACTATCAGGAAACGGGGCGAGCAGGGCGTGACGGTTTGGAGTCAGAAGCCCTGTTATTGTTCGACGAAAAAGACGCAGCCCGCGTCAAGCAGTGGATAGAACAAGGCGAAACTGCGCAGAGAAACCACATAGAATTGCAAAAATTTGCAGCCATGGAGGCCTTTGCAGAAGCTCAGACCTGCCGCAGACAAGTATTGTTAAATTACTTTTCTCAGTTTAGTGATAGTGCGTGCGGCAATTGTGACATTTGTCTGGATCCACCGAAAATGATAGACGGATTAGTCATTGCTCAAAAAGTACTGTCTTGTATTTTGCGCTTATCCCAACAGGCTTCCAGTCAATATGTTATTGATGTACTTCGCGGAAAGCAGTTAAGGAAGTTGCAAGAAGCGGGTCATCACCAACTGTCTACCTATGGGTTAGGAAAAGATAAATCAGATAGCTACTGGCACAATATTATCAATCAGCTTATTCACAAAGGCCTTATTCGAGTAGACATTACCGCCCACGCCGCACTGCGTCTCACCGAGGCGGCGCGCCCCATCTTGAAAGGAGAGGTGCCCGTACAGTTGGCCGTACCGCGGCTGGAATTTAAACCTGACAAGAAAAAGGCCAAACATGCGCCGGCCAATTACGACCGCACGCTATTTACCCGTCTTAAGCACTTACGCAAAGTGCTTGCCGAAGAAAACGAAGTACCGCCTTATGTGGTATTCAGCGATGCCACGTTAGTCGATATGGCATGTAAACTTCCTGAGTCACGCCAAACTATGTTAGATGTCAGTGGTGTAGGCCAGACAAAGTTAGAGCGATACGGCGACGCTTTTATTCAGCTTATTGGCGATTATATCAGTCGAGAGCACTAAGGCGTTTACTTCCCGTTAAGCATAGGCGTATACACCCCCTTTCGATAATGCTGCCTGATAAGCGGGACCGCTATGTATACACTCAGAGCGAAAGTTATTTAAGTGATGTAATGTAAGCATACCTCTTCCTTTTCCTTCAAATGAAAGGTTTATCGTTGTTATTATTGACTTTATACCTACACTTTACTCTAAGGGATTACTTTCGCTTAATGACGTCATTCACTACCAAAGGTGCCTATGCAAAAGCTCACTAAAAATGCCATTCTGGACGCGCTTTCTAGGCTTGATAACAGCGTTATCGTGCAGCTTCCTTTGCCCACTACGCCCCTTAAAACACAGCAATGGGTAGCACAATTTTCACGGTATTTTAACCTTGTACCATCTAAGGACGATTGGGGGGCAGATCGCTATCAAGTTGTTTTAACCCCCGCTTCAAACAACGCGCTTGAGGCTTGTCTATTAAATATTGAATGGATGTGTGAAGCCATATGGCTTGAACCTGTCAGCAAACAGCTATCTGCGCAGGAGATTCTCGAGTACCTAGGTAAGTTTCGCGATTAAAGTGCGCCTTTTTAGTTCAAAATGCGTACACCCATGATCAAGGGTGACTAACAATACCGAAGTAAAATACAGCACTATAATGTCGTTAGTGTTTGGTTTACTCTACTGTTATTCTTATTGAAGACACTGATTTAAGTACAATAGGTTTGTATGTCGATGCTCGCTAAAAAGCTTATCAATGTATTGATATTCTCACTCCTCGCTGGGTGGTGGGCATGCTTTGACGCAGTAGCAAGTCACACCCTTTACGTGGACGAGTCATTTGAAAAAACCATCGTCAATGACTACACCTACCCCATTTATGCGCCACTGTCGGCAACCTATTTCGATATTTTGCGCGGCGCATTTAACGGCAAAGGAAAACCTCAGTCCTTGACAGACGGACGCCTATGGCTTTCTAGTCAACTAAGTAGTAAAGGTTACAGCGCGATACCCATGGTATTGAATATCGACAGGTTGAATGTCGATGATTTACAGATTTATTTATTAGACAGTAGCGAGCGTATAATTAAGTCTTATCGGTATCAGGCAGGTAAAGGAGACTATTCACTACGACAACCACTGCCAAGCATTCGCCTCACCTTTAACCTTCAACCCTATCAAGATGTTCGTCTTTTAATCGGTATAAAAGACAATGGCCTGCAGCATTTTCCCATCACGCTTTGGCAACGGGATCTACTTAGGCAGCACGATGTCTATATGCTTACGCTATTAGGTGCCGTAACAGGCATGCTCGCGCTGATCACGTTTTACTTTTTATTCTCATACTTGCATCAGCGCATGCCTACCAGATTCTGGTTAATTATGTCCTCGCTGGCGTTGATTGCATTGCTGTTCCTTACCCAAGGCGGGTTGTCGTTATGGCCGACCCTGACTAACTCGATAGAACTTGCTTTTGCTATCTGCTTTGGCATTTTGATTGTGTGTATTGACAAAGTAACGCATCACCTTTTTACGCCCATCCCTTTTCTATTGCGAACACTCAATTATCTTATACCTGCTGCGGCGGTCGTTTACTGCTTCACAGTCGATGCCTACACCGCCACCTTAACATTATTAGTACTGGTTAGTTTTTCAGGACTTTATAACGTTATGTTGGCTCTCTTTTTTAAAGAGAAGGACAGTTTAACCGTTAGTCGTACTTATCTGATTGCTTGGCTTTCCTTTTTCGCATTTTACGCCATCGTAAGCCTAAACCTATTCAGTAATCTGGCATACACCGTAGAAACCGCGTTAGGTATGCTGTTCTTTCTAACCGCAGGCTTTTTGTGTTTTGGTTTTGCTGTCATTTCAAAGGAACGTTCGCTGCATCAACGCAAGTTGTCAAAACAGGCAGAAACTATTAATAACCTCAACCATTTCTATGATTTATTTAGGAATTCAGCGGAAGGCCACTATACCTCTTCCTGGGATGGCACACTGATATCCGTGAACCCTGCGATGACCAAGGTTTTCGGGTATGACGACGAAGGGGATATGCTGCGCGAGGTCACGAGCACCAAAGGATTTTACGCCAATCCAGAAGATAGACATATTTTATTGGGGGAGATATCACAGCAGGGCCACGTAACAGGCAAGGAAATTCGCGGTAAACGCAAGGATGGCAGTGAATTTTGGTTTTCCCTTTCATGTCAGATTAGAGAGAACAACGAAGGGAGTTTTCTGTACGGCTCAATCATTGATATTACCGAGAAAAAGCAGTCTGACTTGAGTTTACAATACCTCGCCACTCATGATGCACTGACCGGCGTCTATAATCGTCGTCAATTTGAAAATGAATTGCGTACTAAATTACAAGAGTTTGAAGCT
The DNA here is from genome assembly GCF_047159385.1 of Alteromonas sp. D210916BOD_24. Classification (GTDB taxonomy): domain Bacteria; phylum Pseudomonadota; class Gammaproteobacteria; order Enterobacterales; family Alteromonadaceae; genus Alteromonas. The sequence goes on along the minus strand of NZ_AP038333.1, from coordinate 4,043,697 downwards.
CTGCCAGTATGTTTATTGTTTCTCGATTTGGATCGTTTTAAGGTGGTCAATGATACTTGTGGACACAAAGCAGGAGACGTTTTAATCAAAGATGTGGCGCGGTTAATAGACAATAACCTAAGCGATGATGCCCTGCTCGCACGATTGGGAGGCGACGAATTTGGGATTGTGTATACCGACACCACCGAAGAAGACGTGTTTCTTAACGCCATCAAAATACTAAATGCTGTACAAGCGTATCGGTTTATGTGGGACAACCGTATATTCAATTTAGGCGTAAGTATTGGGATGGTGGTGTGCGATGACGCAACCATAAGTTCAGGAGAATACTTAAGCATTGCGGATGCGGCCTGCTACTTTGCTAAAGAACAAGGGAGAAACCAAGTTCACCGATACAACAAGCACGATGAAAGTATGCAACGCTATCAGCGAGAACTCGACTGGGTATCTTCGATTAATCAAGCCTTAGAAGAAGGCCGGTTTGAATTGTATTATCAGTCGCTTAGACCACTAAACAAGTCCAGTGACGGCTATTATTACGAAATTTTACTGCGCTTACGGGAAAAGGATGGTGTGATAGTTGAGCCCGCCAACTTCCTCCCCACTGCAGAGCGTTTTGAAATGAATGTAAGTGTTGATAAATGGGTGGTAACCAACACCTTTAAGTGGTTATCAGAACACCCTGAACATTTAGATAACCTCAAAAAGTGCAGTATTAATTTAAATTGCCATTCATTAACGGACAGGGATTTTTCACTTTTCGTGTTAAATGCCTTTGAAACATACAAAGTTCCGTATAACAAAATATGCTTTGAAGTTATTGAATCGGTGGCCATTATTAAAATGGAAGAAACCTTGGCATTTATGCAGACGTTTAATCGCCTGGGTTGCTCATTTGCATTAGATGATTTTGGCAGTGGTTTTTCTTCTTATAGTTATCTTAAAAGCTTACCTGTCAGTCAGGTAAAAATAGACGGCATGTTTATTAAAGACATGCTCAACGACAGTGTCGACACCGCCATGGTAGCCTCTATCAACGATGTTGCTAAAGCCATGGGGATGCAAACAGTCGGCGAGTTTGTTGAAAATGAAGCCATCATGGCGCAACTCGGCAAGATGGGGATAGATTTTGCGCAAGGTTACGGTGTCGCCAAACCCGCTCCACTTAGGGATTTCCAACCACTTTAAGCACTAAAAGCGAGCTCATGTATCGCGCTTTTTCGTGAAATATAACCTTATTTCAGCATCCTCATAAAAAAGAGTGATAGGACAACGGCGAAAAGTCATAAAAAAGCGCGTATAATAGAATACATGTAAGCAAAAGAGCGACAAGCTGGCTTGCAAATAAAAAAGTTATCCCCACTTATTGCCTACTGTCCAAAGTGTAGAAGTAACATGAGTAGCAAACAGCCCAAATACGAATTTGTCAGTTCAGCCAAATTACCCACTCGATTTGGTGATTTTAAAATTCACGGTTTTGTGGAAGCCAGTGGTCAAGAGCACGTAGCCCTTTCTTACGGCAGTTGGGGAGAGAGTGATGTGGTACCTATTCGTATCCACTCAGAGTGTTTAACAGGCGATTCACTTTTCAGCACGCGATGCGATTGTGGCTTTCAGTTAGAAAAAGCTATGCAGAATATTGTGGACAATGGTTTCGGCGTACTACTGTACCTTCGTCAAGAAGGACGAGGCATTGGTCTGCTTAATAAAATTCGCGCTTATAATTTACAAGACAGTGGCATGGATACCGTAGAGGCCAACGAGCACTTAGGTTTTGATGCAGATTTGCGAAGCTACGATATCTGCAAGCTTATGCTTGAAACACTAAAGGTAAATCGCGTCGAATTAATGACCAATAACCCTAAAAAGCTTGCCGCACTTAAAGCCCTGGGTATTGATGTGGTGGCGAGAAAACCCATAGATCACGGTATTACTAAAGACAACAAAAACTACCTAAAAACGAAAACGGAAAAGCTAGGCCACGCGTTTGATCCCCACGTTTTTAAATAAGGCCAACTCATTTTCTTATAGGCGAAGTACTGCCCGTTAACGGTATCTCCGCTAGCCATTAGTTCCCTATCACCACACAACGCTCGTTACCATGCGGGCGTTTTGTATTCAGCCTAGGTTAATTCAGCGTCGGTTATAACCTTATACAGACTAACCACATTGTATGCACAGCAACTGATTTTCGTGCTTTAGCAATGTAAGGAGAATGTATGAAACGCCTAACCTTAATTGTTTTTATCTCGCTTTGCAGCGCACCGTTAATGGCCGTTGAGGCTCCGTCTACTGCTCCTTTTAATTATTCAGAAACGGTAAGTGAACAGACCTATTCTGATGCACAGCTGGATAGTATGCTGGCCCCCATCGCCCTTTATCCCGATACACTTCTTACCCATATCCTTATTGCAGCCACCTATCCTCTAGACGTCGTCGCCGCGGACAGGTGGCGTCAAAGCAACCAACATCTAACGCCTGAACAAGTAGAAAATGTGCTCGAAAGTGTGAATTGGGATCCGAGTGTAAAGGCATTGGCGCCATTTACCGATTTATTGCACACCATGGCTGAAGATTTAGACTGGTTACAGCAACTTGGGGATAGTGTACTTATTGATCAAGCACGTGTTCTGGACAGGGTGCAAATCCTTCGACAACACGCGCACAATACGGGAAACTTGTCGACCAACGATTACATCGAAGTCGAAACAGAACGTCAACGCGACAGGGAAATTATTTATATCGAACCGCGCCAACGGGAGATAGTATATGTGCCCTATTATAATCCCCTTGTGGTCTATGGCCATTGGTGGCACGCCACAGCCCCTATTTACTGGCATCACCGGGTAAGTTACCACCACTATCACAATGTGTATTGGGCACCTAGGGTTCGCTTATCCACCTTTTTCTATTTTGGCGGTGTGCACTGGCACAACCGGCACGTGGTGGTGCATCGCACACCAGTGCGACGCTACCATTATCAAAGTCCTAGAAAGCGAGTCATCAGTCACGACTATCAACGCTGGGAGCATCGCATCGAACATCGTCGTGCCCGCTATTCGCCACAGGTTACACGCAGTGCGCCTGGCCGCTATGAAACTGGACGCTATGAAAAAAGTGCCGTAAGTCGCAGCAAAGCACGTACAAACTCGCCTGAAACACTAAAACTGCGTACTGATAAGACGGCTTATATCAACAGAAAACCTGTTGAAAGATCGTCTGGGAAAGCAGCTCAAAATGCAGGAAAGCCATCACTCGATAGGCCGGCCTCTAAACACGGTGATTCAAAACAATCGCCTCAAAAGCGTACTATTGAACAGGCCTTAAAGCGGTCAAAGCGAGAGGCGAATGCTCAACGAGAAACACAAATGGTTAAGCGTATAAAGACAGAGCAATCTAGTAACGCATATTCCGCTAAGAAGTCCCCTGCTAGCCATCCGGTTGAGCGAAATACCAAGTACTCGCAACCCATTGGCGTTTCTCAAGGAAAGGCCAGAACGAGACATACCCATTCTCCCCAGCGAGAGAAAGTGACCAGAAGTGTTTCTCGAACAGAAAAAACGACTTCTCATCAAAGAACCTTTAAGCATTAAGGCTTTGCTCCTACAGCTTCTCTGCGCTGTGGGAGCCTTTTTCACTTTTTTTGCGGTGCAAGTCCAGCATTGCCGTTACAAATCGTGTAGGCGAATTCTCATCTAAATTAAAATAAAGTGAAGGCTCGATAAGTTCCAATTCCATAACGGCCCACGATGTGTTTTGGCGAACCAGATCCACTCTGGCATACAAGGCTTCATCCGGCATAGCTGCAAGGGCTCGCTGGGCTATCGCAAGTTGTTCCTGTGTCGCCTCTACGCAATACAATTGTCCACCGTGTTCTTCTTGTACGCGAAAGTCGCCGCTTTTAGGCACTTTTCTAATGGCATGGCTGTAGTGATGAGAGAAGAAAAACAGCGAGTACTCCCCTTCTTCAACAACACTGCTTAAAAAGGGTTGGATCATGTATGAACGCTGGCCAAATATTTCACATAGCATAGTACTGGTGCTCGCTATACTTTCTGGTGTCACCACAAAGGTATTATCAGCATTAGCACTTAATACTGGCTTTATGACTACCTTAGAGGTTTTAAACTGGGAGAAAGCTGAATGTAGTGAATCTATAACATCAGCACTATTTGCCTTGCACCACATAGTGTTTATGGTAGCTACCCCCTTACTTTCTAAGTCCTGTAGATAATATTTCTCAATATTCCACTTAATTAGAGAGAGCGGATTAAGCAATATCGCCTGCGATTGCTCTATTGCTGTGAGACACTGCATGAAGGCTTCAGGTTGTTGCTGGTAATCCCAGGTACTGCGTACTATCACATATTGAAACTCGTCCCATATTACCGTTTTGTCGTGCCAGGAAACTGTCTGTACGTCCCAATTGTGCGCTTCGAAATATGGTATTAGCAGTTCGTCATAGACGAAAAAATCCTCTAGGTTATCGGTGGAAAGAAAGGCGATTCGTGGCATGAAATTACTCCTACCTGCTTTGATCCTTTAACACCGCCTTTCAGTATAAAGGCGCTTGGTAATACATAGTTTTGTGTTTTACCGAAACAATTTGGAAAAGCAGTCAAAAAATAGACAAAAGTTAAATGGTTGACTCCCAAATTCCTTCGTAAAATTTAGCAAAGATAGCATACCCAATTTTTTTAACTTACACTCTTAAACAAATTGCACATTGGAGACCGGTATGAAGTTCCCATGGTTTTTGGAAGGCCACAAGATTTTTCGGATTGTCATCATTGTCCAGCTTGTGATTGCCGTAGTAATTGGCTTAATTACAGGTGAACTTCTGCCCGCCTTTATCTTTGGTATTCCGATTGCAGCAGTACCTTTAATACTAAGCTTTCAGAACCCCTTTTCTCAATTGAGTAGGCATGCAATGGCAATCGGTGCGCAATTGCTCACTGCGTTACATATTCATCAATCTTTCGGATTAATAGAAATTCATTTCGAAATCTTTGTGTTACTTGCTTTTCTTTCCTACTTCAGAGATTGGAAGGTAATCGCGACAGCTACAGCAGTAGTAGCGGTGCACCACATAGGCTTCTTTTTCTTACAGTTACAAGGAATGCCGCTTTTCATTTTTGAAGAGGGTCATGTCACCTTCCCCATCTTGTTGATGCATGCTGCCTTTGCATTAGCTGAAGGGGGTGTACTAATGTACATGGCAAAGCAAGCTCATATTGAAGGGGCGGGTACTGCAGAGTTGCGTTTGGCCATTCAAAATATGCTTAAAGAAGACGGCAAACTCGATTTAACGGTCCCCATAAATCGAGAGAACGACATTTTACGTCCCTTTGGCGAGCTAATCGATTACGTAAAATCTTTGGTTCAATTGGCATCATCCCTGACTGACGAAGTCGTACAAGGTTGCGGAAAAATGAAACACGCTGCCAATAATATGTTTGAAATCAGCCATAACACTGACCAGGAAATCGCTATGGTGTCGGCGTCCTCAGAAGAAATTGCACAAACCATGCACCTTTCCACTGAACAAACCACATTAGCCAGTGACAAAGCGTCATCAGCTCAAGCTTCTTCACAACAAACCAGAGAATCGATTACAACCACCAGTCGTACTATCGACTCACTACGAACAACGTTAAATGATGCAGCCAAAACTAACACGGCGCTCAATGAACAATGTGCGCACATCTCTGAGGCAATGCGCTCAATTACAGCAGTAGCGGAACAAACTAACTTGCTAGCCCTTAATGCTGCAATTGAATCAGCGCGAGCGGGAGAGCACGGAAGAGGTTTTGCCGTGGTGGCAGATGAGGTTCGCACCTTGGCTATCCGTTCAAAGGAAAGTGCTGACCAGATTACTAACATTACTGAACAACTGGTCACGCAGACTTCAAACTCTGTTGAGCAAATGCAAACTTGCATCCGCTTAGTGGACGATGCGGTATTATCAAGTGAAAATGCCACCAATGAAATGACTAATATCATGCAGCAAATTCGCGAAGCTAGTGAAGGAATGACTGAGGTAGCAGCTTCGGCAGTGGAACAAGAAACTGCTTCATCTTCTATTGCGCAAAGCACTGCTCGCTTAAGCGAGTTCAGCTCAGAAGAACTTGCCACCGCCAAGTCGCTTGCAGCTGAAGTAGATATTCTTTCTGATATTTCCCAAAAAATGCGAAATGCAATAGAGCGCTTTAAGCGCTAGGTTATGTCAAAACCACTTAGCTGGATCTTACTCGTGATTTGGGCGGCGAGTTTGTTAGTCGCCCTGCTTCTGTACGGTCAGCGCCAACTGTCTGAATTCGATCCAGACGGCACGTTGCGATATGAATCTTCTGCTCCGCAATTCGACCAAACACTTACTTCTCTATTAAAAGAACTCCACATAAAGCGTGGTAGCATTGTTCACATTGGTACTAAACAACGTTGTTTCTGTGAAACCCTCTCCGAGCCCCATCAGATGCAGCTTGTTAAAAAGTTCCAAGCCAAGGCCTTTGAACTGGTGAGATTAAACATAGAAGAAGTACCACAGCTACGCCGCCTATTATCTTCAGTTCCTGCATTGATGATAGTGGATAAACGATATCGACTGCGCTATGTCGGACCCTATGCTACGGGATACGGTTGTTTTACCGGAAAGAATTTAGTCGAGCAGGTTACCCAATACGCCCAGTACACACCCTATCAAGGCGCCGTAATCAATGCCGACGCGTTGGGCTGCTTTTGTTGAAGCCTACAGTAGTATTTTAATGCCCCGCTATAGTGCCCTAGTGTGTTGATGTGCCATGCCCTTAATGTGTGCCACCACACTTCTTCCCAATGCGCTTAAATCGTATCCACCTTCCAACATACTGACGATACGGCCGTGACAAGTTTCTTCTGCTATCAATTTCAGCTGTTTACTTATCCAATAATAATCATCTTCGACTAAGCGAAGATGGGCCATAGGATCTTCAGCGTGCGCATCAAATCCAGCCGAAATAAAAATCAACTCAGGCTGAAAGTATCGCAATGCGTTGAACCAGTGAGAGACCTTTTCCCTAAACGCAGAACCAGTTGTCCCCGCGTCTAACGGAACAGCCAAAATATTACTAGCCGCGACTGGCGAACCTGAATGTGGGTAGAAGGGATGCTGAAAACTAGAGCACATCATAATACGTTGATCACCCGCCACAATCTGCTCTGTACCATTGCCGTGGTGCACATCAAAGTCCACAATTGCAACCCGTTTCAAATGATAGGTTTGCAACGCGTAACGGGAAGCAATAGCAATGTTATTGAATATACAAAACCCCATAGCGCTATCGTAAGTGGCGTGATGGCCCGGTGGTCGAGTCGCGCAAAACGCCTGCCTGTCTTCGCCTTTCATCACCCAGTCGACAGCGTCACATCCCGCTCCGGCAGATTCAAGAGCAGCCTTAAGCGTATGACGCATTAGACCTGTGTCTTCGTCTAACCACACGATTGCCTGCTCTTCTCCAGAGTAAAGTGTTTTTTTATGGTCACTGAAGTTAGCCTGTGCCGCGTGTTCAAACACACTTTTCACATAGTAGGGATCGTGAGCAAGTGAAAGATAAGCATCGGCTATGGGTCTGGCGTCTGCATGTTCACATATCATGTCTAGACCAGACGCGAGTAATTGATCATCAATGGCAAATAATCTGTCAGGGGACTCTGGATGATCCTTACCCATAGTATGTTTGGTGCCGTGTTTGCCTCGAAATATTTTTATCGTCATTACAGTGCCGCCACGTCAAGAACCAGTTCCACATCACTGGGATCACCAGTAAACCTACGCTTAAATTTAGCTTGTTCAAAAATTGCAATCATTGGCTTATTATCACCTCTGACGTATGCCATCATTTTGCTGATCTTTCGTCCTTTTGCGACGGCGATTAATTCGTTGAGTAAACGACTTGCCATCCCTTTCCCCTGCTGCGTTTCCCGAGTAACAAATGCCGCTTCGCACGTATTATCGGTGGGGTTGTAATAAAATCTACCGACAGCGTGAATAGTGATCCGCGAGCCGTCTTGTCTGACAATACACAGTGCGGCATCAGTACTTTGATCCACAGACACCAAATTACACGACTTTTCACGGGACATCTGTTTAGGATCATAGTTGTAGCGCAAACGCAGGGTTTCTTTAGTATGCGAATAAAAGAATTCTTGTAAGCGCCGTTCATCAGCCGGATTCAGTGGGCGCATGTAGAAGGTTTCCCCATGAATATTAAGCTTTTTAAGTTGTATAGCACCAAGCTCGGGAATATCTGTGGGATATTTTTCTTGGTAATGAGGCACCCAATAATGTTGGCGTACCTCTTGTAACAGTGCAGCGCGAAATTTGGGGTGTGCCACTCGAATCAATTCAAGGGCGCGCTCGCGTATGCTTTTGCCTTTAAGAGAAGCAATCCCATACTCGGTAACCACATATTGCACATTACCGCGCGACGTTACGACACCAGCCCCTTCACTAATTCTAGGCGTAATACGAGAAATACTTTCTCCTTTGGCTGTAGAAGGTAATGCAATAATAGCCTTCCCGCCTTTGCTAATTGACGCCCCCGTAACAAAATCGACCTGTCCACCTATGCCACTATAAAAGTCATATCCCAGAGAGTCTGCCACCACTTGCCCTGTCAAATCGACTTCCAAGGCACTGTTTATCGCCACCATATTGTCGTTTTTAGCAATATTAGTAGGCTTGTTTACATAACTGCTTGGATAAAACTCAATATGGGGGTTTGAATCAATTAGGTCATAGAGTTTGCGAGTACCTATGGCGAAACTGGTCACTATTTTTCCGGGGTGGAAGGTCTTTTTCCTGTTGGTTACCGCACCTGATTCAAGCAATTCGATAATGCTGTCCGTCAGCATCTCGCTGTGAATGCCCAGGTCTTTGTGGTTGCATAAATACTTGAGGGTAGCACTGGGTATTTTACCAATACCGAACTGAAGTGTTGTGCCGTCTTCTACCAACATAGAAACATACTGCCCAATACGCTCAGCAACAGAGTCAATAGGCGGTGGTGAGACCTCAACAAGGGGCTCTTCTGCCTCGATACAGGCGGTTATTTCATTAATGTGGATGTATGAGTGCCCTGCGGTTCGCGGAACTTGGGGGTTAATTTGCGCGATGACCTTTTTACTGTGCCTAATCGCTGACATGGCAATATCCACTGAGGCTCCCAGCGAGCAGTAGCCAAACTCATCAGGAGGACTCACATTAACTAACGCGGCATCCAGCGCCAACGTACCATCGCTAAACAGGCTAGAAATTTCAGATAGGAAAACCGGTGTGTAATCCGCACGCCCCTCATCAACTGCCTGACGCATAGTTTTTCCACCTATGAAAAACGTATTGGCTTTAAACAGATTCTTGTATTCTTCTTTTACCCAGCGGGTATCACCCAGTGCTAACATGTGCACCAGTTCAATATCACTAAACCCTTCACTATTATCAATAAGGTGCTGTACTAACGCATGAGGAACTGACGCATTTCCGCCAACAAATACGCGGCAACCCGATTTGATCAGCGCAGGCCAATGCGGTTCTCGCGGTAAACTAAACGCCATCTCCACTTCCCCCTAATGTAACAGTTGTTTCATGATGCCATAAAACGCGTCGAGTTCCCGCCAAAGTCTCAGAAAAACCACTAAGCATTTGGTCTTACCTACAACCTGAAGTAAGAGCCGAAGTGCACTGAGTAGTTTAGTATCTAAATTTGTCTAGCCAATTTCTAAAGAAAGGGGAAATAACGGGCTTACTGTTTGCCAGGCGGTGACCATCATTTAACAACAGTAATTGCGCTTTTTGTTGCCGAGCATAGGTAAGGCTGTTTTCGATAGGCACAACCTCATCACTCCAACCGTGTACCACACTAACAAAGCCATCGTATGGAAAGTGTTGAACTTGATAATTCGGCATATACAGCGCAGGCGCCATTAAAAATACCCCTTTTGCCGATACTTGATTGGCCGCAACGAGCGACACATATCCACCCATACTGGAACCGACCAAGATCACATCATCACTGTCTTCACTAGTAATATCAATGAGCCGCTGCACACGAGCCTCAGGACAATCCAGGTCCTGATAATCGATACTTTGCACATCGAAGCCCATGTCGTTAGCGACATTGGATAGCGTAGTGATTTTACTACCCTTCGGCCCACTTTCTTTACCGTGAGAAAAAACAACCGTTGTCATAAATAATATCCCTATTATAAAGTTAAATGGTTTACTTCACTTTAACGCAAACGATTATCGTTTGTCTTCTTTGCGAAACAGATTTTCTACCATGACATAAAACATCGGAATAAAGAAAATCGCTAAAAAGGTGGCAGCTATCATGCCACCCATAACTGCTATACCGATGGCGTTTTGACTTGCTGCGCCCGCCCCACTAGCCAGAGCCAACGGGGTCACCCCTAAGATAAATGCCATTGAAGTCATTAAAATAGGGCGAAAACGTTGAGAAGCAGCATTAGATACAGCAGTCATCAACTCTTCGCCGTGCTCATACTGCTCTTTGGCAAATTCAACAATTAATATGGCATTTTTTGCCGCTAGCCCCACCGTGGTTAAGAAAGCCACTTGCAAGTAAACATCATTGGGCAAATTAAAAATATACGCCGCAGTAACCGAACCCAGAATACCCAAAGGTACCACCAGCATCACAGCAAAGGGTACTGACCAACTTTCATAGAGAGCCGCCAAACAGAGGAACACCACTAAAATAGAGATGGCATACAACAAAGGCGCTTGCGAGCCAGCGGCTTGCTCTTCGAATGACAACCCTGACCACTCAATGGCAAAGCCAGGAGGCAGCTGAGCAACCAGTTTTTGCATTTCAGCCATGGCCTCACCTGATGACACTCCCTCTGCGGGACTACCTTGAACATTCACCGAAGAGACACCGTTGAAGCGCTCTAATTTAGGTGAGCCGTAAACCCATTCTGTGGTCGCAAAAGTATTAAACGCCACCATTTCACCATCGCTGTTGCGCACATACCATTTATCTAAATCGTCAGGTGTCATGCGATGAGGCAAATCAGCCTGCATGTAAACCCGTTTAATACGCCCCCTATCAATGAAGTCATTGACATAGCTTGACCCCCACGCTATCTGAAGCGCGCTGTTTATCTCGCTTAAGTTTAGTCCTAACGCAGAGGCTTTTTCGCTATCGATATTGATTTTAAATTGAGGGACATCACTCAATCCATTGGGCCTCACGCCTGCCAACTTAGGGTTTTGTGACGCCATTCCCAAAAGCTGGTTGCGCGCATTCATTAAGGCCTCATGTCCGTTTCCAGCTCTGTCTACTAATTGCATGTCGAAACCCGTTGCATTACCCAGTTCCATAATTGGAGGCGGTACAATGGGAAAAGCCGATGCATCTTGAATTTGACTGAATGCCCCAAACGCTCGACCCACTACGGCAAAGGCTGAATCGCTTTCGTCTCGTTCACTCCAGTCATTGAAGTTCAAAAATGCCATACCCGCGTTTTGCGCCTGACCGGCAAAACTAAAGCCCACGACAGCGAACATGCCATTTACTGCATCTTGCTCTTGATTCAATATGTAATCTTCTACTTCCTTGATGGATTCAAGGCTACGTCCCGCTGTTGCGCCGGGGGGAGTACTCACCAAGATCATCATTCGACCTTGATCTTCATCCGGTAAAAAAGCACCGGGAAGCTGGTTAAAAATAAGTGCCATGCCTCCCACCAGCAGCCCGTAAACGACAAAGTAGCGCTTTGCCCTTTTGGCCATATGGGTAGTAGTTTTTTGGTAACGATCGCGTCCCTTGTTGAAGGTGCGATTAAACCAACCAAAAAAGCCTTTATTTTTGTCATGTTCTGGTGAGTGTTGCTTGAGTAAAGTCGCACATAGCGAAGGCGACAGAACAATGGCAACCAACACCGAAAATGCCATAGCAGAAACAATTGTCACAGAGAACTGACGATAAATGGCACCGGCAGAACCACTAAAAAAGGCCATTGGGATAAATACGGTAGACAGCACAGCGGCAATTCCCACTAACGCACCTGTAATCTGCGTCATGGATTTTTTGGTAGCGTCCGCGGGTGATAAGCCTTCTTCTTCCATAATGCGTTCAACGTTTTCCACCACAACAATGGCGTCATCCACTAACAAACCGATGGCTAGTACCATGGCAAACATAGTGAGTACATTAATACTAAAACCAAAGGCAAGCAGAACCGCAAACGTACCTAAAAGCACCACGGGAACGGCAATAGTAGGTATAAGCGTGGCACGCCAGTTCTGTAAAAACAGTAGCATCACTAAAAACACAAGAATGATTGCTTCAATCAGCGTATGCACCACAGATTCGATGGAAAGCTCGATAAACGGGGAACTATCAAGTGGGTAAACTACTTTAACGCCTTCAGGTAAATTCGCGCGCAGTTCTTCTACGCGTGCTTTTACTGCCTCGATGGTATCCAACGCATTCGCCCCTGAGGCGAGACTGACCGCCATTCCCGATGCGGGATTGCGGTCATAGCGCACTATTACATCATAACTCTCTGCGCCGAGTTCCACTCGCGCAACGTCGCGAACGCGCACTTGTGATCCATCTGTATTCACGCGTAATACAATCTTTTCAAAGTCTTCTACCGTTTGAAGTCGACTTTGCGCCTGAATAGTCGCATTGATTTGTTGGTTTTCAATGGCAGGCATGCCGCCGAGCTGTCCTGCAGACACATCGGTATTTTGTACCTGCACGGCGGCTTGTACATCATTTGGTGTTAGGTTGTAGCTATAGAGTTTATTAGGGTCCAGCCAGATACGCATTGAGCGCTGGGCCCCAAACACACGTACGTTACCTACTCCATTGACCCGCGAAATAGGATCGCGAAACTGAGAAATAAGCATGTCACTTAAATCGTATTGCGTCATGCTGTCATCTTCAGAATAGAAGCCAATAACCAACGCAAACGCACTGTTTGATTTTGTTACCGTTACCCCTTGCTGCTGAACTTGATTTGGCAACAGTGGTAGCGCCCCCTGCACTTTATTTTGCGTCTGTACTTGCGCGATATCCGGGTCAGTACCAGGCTCAAAGGTAAGGTTGATTGACATGCTGCTATTTGAACTGCTAGCCGAGAAGTAACGCAGGTTATCGATACCCGACAAGTTTTGCTCGATCACTTGGGTGACTGAGTTTTCTACGGTTTCAGCTGACGCTCCTGGATAAGTTGCACTTATACTCACCGTTGGCGGAGCTACCTTGGGATATTGCTCAATTGGCAACGTGGTGATGGCCAACACACCCGCCATCATGGTAATAATTGCCAATACCCATGCAAACACGGGCCGGTCAATAAAAAAACGAGCCATAATCGTTAATTCCTTGTTTGCTTAGCGAGAACCACGTGAGGTAGGTTGCCATTGTGTGGCATTAACTTTAGCCCCAGGTTTAACCTTTTGGTAACCAGTAACAATGACTTTCTCCCCCTCATTAACACCACCAAGCACCACGTATTGATCGCGGTAAATCTTGCCTATTTCAAGGGTTCGCCCCTCTACTTCATTGTGTTGGCTAACCACATACACACTTAACGAACCATCAGGCTGACGGGTTGTAGCACGCTGCGGAACCAATAGCGCCTGCTCTCGCCCCGTAATAACATGACCTTTAACAAACAACCCTGGCAGCAAAATGCCCTCTGGGTTTGGCATTTCGGCTCTTAAGGTTACTGAGCCGGTAGATTCATCTACTGTAACTTCAGAGAATTTAACACTTCCGGTTTGCGCATAACGCTTACCCGTGGCCTCATCAACGGTAAGCTCTACGTCCATAGAACCCTGACTGCGCATGGTTTGACGCAGGGTGAGAATGGATGTACCAGACTCTTGCATATCGATATAGACAGGATCCAGCTGGGTAATAGTGGCCAATTGCTGTGACTGGTTTGTTGTAACTAAGGTACCCTCAGTGACATAAGAACGACTGATGCGACCGCTTATCGGTGCATACACTTTGGTGTATCCCATATTCACTTTCGCCACATCTACCGCGGCTTCCGCGACACTTATTGCTGCTTGAGCCTGTTCTTTTTGTGCAATGACATCGTCGAATTCTTGTTTACTCACCGCATTTTTTGACACTAAATCGTCATAGCGGCGTGCTTTCGCTTCTAACGTTTTCAAGTTAGCTTGCGCGCTCTTCAAATCAGCTTTAGCACTGTTTAGTTGTGCGAGATATCGGGCTTCATCAATTTGATAGAGTTGTTGCCCCTTCTCTACATGCGCCCCTTCTTCAAACAGACGCTCGGTAATTACGCCATCAACTTGAGGCCGCACCTGAGACTGACGGGAGGGACTGACGCGCCCCGGTAACACCATCTCATGCACGACTGGCTGCTTAATTAACGTAATAACCGATACGGAGGGTGCCGGCATACCTTGTTGCCCGCCTTGCTGCGTTGGTCCACTTTCATTTGAACACCCATTAATACCGACAAAAGCAATTAACGCTGCAGTAATATAAAGTATGCGGCTCATAAAATTTCTAATTCCCAATAACTAATTACTTCAGCACACGGCCTTTGTGCTGAATACCAATATAAAGTTTAAACAAGCAAGTGCTGCTAAAGCGCCGAATTACCTTAACCTTCTGACGTCGGATTGTTGCAGGTAATCGGTGGTGACGTGGCATAGTTACTGTTCATTACAACGAACCTACGCTCTTCTAAACTACATTGTGCGCATTTCTGCTGATAAATAAAAGCGCAGGAAGTTGAATATACCGATGTTGTCGGTCAACTACGGGAGACATTATAAATTATACGGATAATACGAAGAGATAATTGGCAAACCATACTAATTTTTAGAATGATAACTCAGCACTTGATATGCGTGTATGACTTTTTGTACTGCCTGCGAGCATCCGCCTTTGTCTGGGTGATGCAATTGCAGGGCTTTTCGATAGTGTCGTTTTATGCTGCTCTCATCGACCTCACTATCGTCTGGTATATTCAGTACTCGTCTGGCATCACTGACTTCACTGGCAGAATAGCCACCACAACTCCCTTTAGCAAAACGCTGCCAGAAGCTATCTAGTAATGCTTCAACCTCATCATTAGAGAGATTCAAATTGGCCAAATCTAAATAGTATTGCGCTAATTTATCCCCTTCGATGAGAAAGCCTTCCTGTGGCTGACCATCTATATCTAAAGGCTGTGGTACATCTTTGCTCACAGTATTAAGTTTGATAGCGGTAGAATGAATTTCTAGCTCGCCGAGTTGTTGATCGCGATATCTGAATTTTAACTTGTACAAACTGTGAAATAGCAAAAAGTGCGTTTTAAACAAGCCGCTGGGTTGTTTTAAGCAATCCATATCAAACAGGTGATAGGGTGAACTTTGCAATAAGCAAATAAGGGCATATTCCGTTGTCCCTTTCACTAAGAGTTCGCGCTGGCTGTCTAGCGTATCGGTCAATACGTCGATATAGTTGTTTTGCTCATCCCACCGGGGGTGCTTTTCATTCATGGCGTGTTTTCCCACTCGCTTCAATGTCATTCAAACATAAATAGTGAAAGCACGCACCTTCCTTGTAACGTAAGGCAAGTATTGCCTCACGGCTATCATCAGGGTATTTAGAGAGACGCTAATTGAATGCTAACCACCACCAGTACTACAGCATTTAGCCGATTAAACCAGCGCCAGAAGCTAGGACGCTGCATATATTTAGCAAAACGCGCGGTTAACGTGCTTAACCCGACAAACCACACAATTGATGCCCCTATCGCGCCTCCTACAAACCACCATTTATCCTGTTGCCACTGGCTAGCAAGGTTGCCCATTAGTAACAAGGTGTCTAAGTAGAAATGAGGGTTTAACCAAGTCACCGCAAGGGCAATTAACATGGCTTTGTGAAATGAAAGGGGTAGACTCGCCATTTCCAGAACAAGCGCGTCGCTTGCCAACGACGCTTTTATCTTATTAAACGCAATGTACAGTAAGAAAAGCACACCCGCCCACTTGGTCAGGCTGACTAACATCGGATATTGCTGTAAAAGCAAACCAAATCCCATTGCTCCTAGACTAATTGAAAGGGTGTCACTTGCGATAAATAGTAATACGAACAACCAAGCCCATTGGCGCTTCATCGATTGCTCAATAAGAAAACTGTTCTGTGCACCTACAGCAACAATCAGGGATCCCCCCATCACAAACCCACTACTGGCGGCTGCCAACATAATTTCTGCCTCTATGTGAAAGTATTAGCGCAAGAAAAACGCACTAACACTGTCTTTACGACTGTCTATTCATTTTTGTAACAACTTGATTTTATACAAGCTCACACGCTAAATTAAATTAATGATATTTTCATTTAATTAAAAATATTAATAAAAAGAGTGTTTCCTCTCGGGGGTAGTATGCTGGATTACGACGGCCTAAAGTGTTTTAGTGAAGTATTGCGTTACGGTGGTTTTGACAAAGGCGCGCAGGCGCTCAACCTCACTCAATCCGCCGTTTCACAAAAAATAAAACGTCTTGAGCACAGTGTCGGCGGCCCCGTTCTCATTCGTACTAAACCATTGCGTCCTACACCCTTGGGCATGGAATTATTAGCCCATGTGCAAAAAGTCAGTGTGTTGGAGGAAGCCCTCAATATTCAAACCGGACTTCACACTTGTGCTGCGCCAATTAGCGTTGCTGTTAATAATGACGTATTGGCTACGTGGTTTTCTCACGTCATGGCAACCTTTTGCGACAAGCGAAAGAATCCCGTTCACATTGTCAATGCCGACCAAACCCAGACACGAGATATTCTGCAGCAAGGAAAGGTGATGGCGTGTATCAGCCAGACCGGTACACCAGTGACAGGGGGGCAGTCTGTGCGATTGGGTATCATGAAATACCAGCTTTATGCTTCTCCACGCTTTATCGAACGACACTTTTACAAAATGGAAAAGCCCAGAGCGTTAACGCCTCAGGAAGTAATGCAGTCACCGGGTCTTTTGTACGATGAATACGATGTAACATTACTTACCGATTATCAAACACAGTGTCTGGGCATTACTCCAACGTTCACCACATGTCATTGGTACCCTTCGTCTCATGGATTTGCCAAAATGGCGTTAGAGGGTGTGGTATGGGCATTATTGCCAACCCTTCAAGTTACAGCAGAAGTGGCAAAAGGTGCACTCATTCCACTGTTTCCAGATAAAGCGCTAGGTGTACCGTTATTCTGGCATTGGCTCACGCTTGAATCTGCTGCTTTGACTGATTTGACCCAAGCGGTATGCGCGATAGCAAAACAGCAATTAAAGTAATTTTCGTCTGTCTTGAAAAAACAACAATGGCGTTATCGTATACGTTTAAATAAGGTGGGACTTGTGCTCTGCTTTAACACTGTACATCATTTTATCCGCCTTATTTAGCAGCGCATCTAAGTTTTCACATTTTTCATTGGTGATGTATACACCAACGCTCGCGGAGACAGGTATAACAAAGTTCTCGGTTCGAATATCGCGATGTTCCAAACTCGACACTATTCGCGCAGCCAACCGCTTTGACTGACCTTCACTGAAACAATGGCTCATGACAACGAACTCATCGCCACCAATACGGCCGATGGCATCTTCGTCGCGACAACGGCTCTGCAGGATTTTGGCAACGACTTGAAGCACTTCATCGCCTGCACTGTGACCATATTGATCATTAATGTCCTTAAAGTTATCTATATCGATAAATAGTAAAGTGACAAAGCCCGCTTCTTTGTTAAAAGTAGTCAGTAGGTTTTGCGCTAAACTCTCCCATCCACTTCTGTTAAGTACTTTACACAGGGCGTCTGTCGACGCTCTGCGAAACGCGACCAACCTATCGTCATCCAGCTTTTTCACTTTTTTAGAGGTAGCAATTGCAAATATAAAGGCTTCTAAGGTGACCCCTATAATTAGCCCATATCGGTACATAAATGGTGAAGCGTCTTTGAAAACCAGTCGGAACAGCATGGAAAAAACCATAATTGTGATACCCAATATCACTAAATCGGCGCAATGTACCTTGCGATAAGTTGCAAAAACGCAAGCCGCAAAAGTCAGTGCCATCGCAATCAGAGTCACCAGACTTAATAACTGGTTAACTTTTTCACCTATAGCCATAGGCAGTACAGTCTGGATAATTGCAAGTCCTAGTGCTAACTGAGCCGTACCGAGAATAATTCGTCGCTGCCAGCTTCTCAGTAAAGCAGCGAAGTCCAATAATTGATCTAAAAAACTGACCGCGGCGAACACGGTTATGCCCGCGAACATTAAATGCAGCTTAAAATTGCTAAAAAAATGGGCATTAGGAAAAGCAATGTTAAGTAACCCTTCTTGCAACAAGAAGAAGACAGCAGCGTTAAGGACATAGAAACTATAAGAATAGAAACCGTAGCTACGCATGCTATTGCCTAACATGCCAACATAGAGTGTTAACGCCAAACAAAACCCCACGAACATGCTCAACGTAAAGGTATGCACTGAAGTTAGCCATTGATAATCACTGAGTGAACTGACACTTAAATCGAAAGGTCGAGAAATTTGTGAGTCTATATCTAAAAACAGTATAGTTTTGCCTCGAGGTAACAGGTACGACTCAAATGCCCCAGGCAACTGGGTAACCTTTTCCATTTCTTCGTTATAAAGCTGATCATACAAGATGTAACTTCTTGAAAAATGAAGAATTTGCGGCGTAAGAACGTCACAGGATAACGCAATTCTCTGATAGTTAGATTTAAGTGTATATGACGTTAATGGTTGACTGCCCTGTGAGGACAAGATGAAACAAGACGCTATGACTGGGGAGCTCATTGCGAGCAAACTCAACGTCATTATAACGGGCTTAATATAACGAAAAATAATGCATGTCATAGACTAGCTTTCCTACTCACATCGCAGCTAAATCTGTGTAACGAGCATATCCATCTACGACTGTTACAAAACCAGTAATTATCTGAATGAATACCTAAGTATGCGCTTTCATATCCTAAAGTCTAGGTTAAAAAGCAATAAGGCACGAAATAGTTTTTTAAAATAAGTCGCATGTGACAATCTACATGGTCAGCAAATTGGTCCGGGGTTAGAAATACACGACAGTCAAAAAATAGAAGTTGCCAGAGTGGGGCTGCTCTACGAGTTTGAGTTTTCAGGCATCACGATTTCGCCCCAGTAGCACTATGATTATCACAGAAACCACAAAAACGCAGTCGTCGCGGGATTAGCGCTAGGTATCGGGTTTTAACCCACGTGCAACGTTACTATTTACCAACGACATTTCGGCTGGAATTCCGATTTTCACATGCTATGTTACTAGAAGTAATGATAAAACAAGGATGTCAAAGTGAAATATACCGTTGTAGTAATTTTTGTTATTAGCGCTTTTGCGGCTGGCTACTTTCAGGGCCTATCCGTAAATGGCAGTCTCGAGTACACCAATACACCTCCCCCCTCTTCTTCCTTAGCAAGCACTTCAAGAGGTAACGAAATGGCGGCTCAAGAAGAAGGCGATACCAGCGTTATCCCCTTATCGCCACCGCAAGCTACAAGCACAATACCAATAGAATGCGAAACATTTTTGGAAAACCAAGATGAGCTT
Source organism: Alteromonas sp. D210916BOD_24 (assembly GCF_047159385.1). Lineage (GTDB taxonomy): Bacteria > Pseudomonadota > Gammaproteobacteria > Enterobacterales > Alteromonadaceae > Alteromonas. The sequence goes on along the minus strand of NZ_AP038333.1, from coordinate 4,024,064 downwards.
GCTATTTCAACCTCAAGTGATGATGTATACAACGACCACAGTTTTGATTCACCCGACTCCTCTATTTCAGAAACGTCACTTGAAACAACGCACACATCCTACCCGTTGGGAGAACAAGAACTGCAAGAGTGGATAACCGAACATAGAGACGCGTTAAAACAAAGTATGATTGAGGCTATTGGAGAAGCCAATACTGAGTTTATGTTTGAAGAAATTAACAAAGCCAATCCGCTCCTTAATGACCCGGTTGCGCAATATCCTTTAGAGGACGATTTAACCAACCGCTATGCCTTAGAACAATCCATTCGTGACTTGATTCTGCTACACAAATCAGATCCCACGGGAGAAATTCTAGACGTTAAATGCATTCAAGGATTGTGTGAGGTGACCTACTCAGGCATAGAACAAAATGATTTTAGTAGTTGGTATATCCTTCTGGTGGGTAACAGGTTAGATAGCGTTAGTGAAGCACGCTCTCCTACCATTTTTATGACACCAGATGGCGGTTACTGGGCATATATATTATTAAAATACTAACCGATAAAAGCATTAGAGCGTAATTATTCTAACTGATATCACCCACAAAAAAGGCCGCTTATCGCGGCCTATCGTCAACTTACTAGTTCAATCATCAGAAATGGTAAGTTATCCCAACTTTAAACTGATCCGTGTGCCCAGTTTCCGGAGTGTACCCTTGATACCCGACCGCAGTACTGAATTTTTCAGAAATATAATAGTTTATGTTAACACCGTAAAACAAATCGGTTCCCGACTTGTCATCGATACTGTCACCATTGGTGAGTGAACTTCGCGTATGCGCTTCCCATACATAAATCCCCCCACGAAAGACGAGATTCCACCGATTCATTTGCCATAACGTATAGCCCACGCCAAGGGTATAACCTTCGACTAACGTCGGTGCAATATCTTCCGCCAAGAACACCTGCTCACTCTCGACCAACAAGCGTGATTCACCTTCACCCAAATCTTCATATCCCAACAGTAAATACCAGTCATTCGCCATCTGGTATCGCAATTCAATTCCACTTGCTTGATCACGAGTGTCCCATTCCATTATCTGGACACCCTCAATTGCTGGTTCTCTGCTGCTTACTTCGGCAATACCGGTATGGACTTCTATCTCCCATTGCGCTAGCGCTGATGAACTAAGTGAAATTGCAAAAAAAGCTATTATAGTTTTTATCCTGCTCATCAGTGCTTCCTTATACTTAGAGTTTTACTTCTCAGTAGTACCGCTGTCATCAGTAATGCCAGCATCCAATACAAGCTACCTCCAGAGCGGTTTTCCACTTCGACTGGCGGCTCTACTTTTTTAACCACAGTTACTTCTACCGTACTGGAAACACTTACAAAGCCGTCTGTAACCGTGTAGCTTGCAACATCTAGTCCCTCAAAATCATCGGCCGCCTGATAAGTCAAAGTATTATCACTGTTTATTATCACGGTACCATTTGTCGCCTCTGCACTTATAATGGTTAAAGTATCACCATCTGCATCACTGTCATTAGCTAATACATCGATAGTAACGCTCTCCCCCATTACAACTTCAGCAATATCCACTGCCAACTGCGGAATCTGGTTAGTAATAACAGTGACAGAAACTTCACCCACTGCTGTACCACCTTGACCATCGCTAATACCATAAACGATTATGTCACTTCCTAAGTAACTCGTGTTTGGTGTGTAAAGTATGGTATTGTCACTATTGATAACCACATCGCCAAAATTCGCAGACGCGCTGGTTACGGTTAAAGTATCGCCATCTGCATCGGTGTCGTTCGCCAATACATCAATATTAATACTCGTATCCATACGCAACTCAGCTGTATCATTTACCGTCGTCGGTAAGCTATTGCTAGATTTCAGTACGGCAACGCCACCTGGGTCGACAATGGCGCCATTGATTTCTCCGTCATCATCATTAGGTCCCCCATCTTCGATGGTCAATTGTACGCACCAGTGACCTTCTGACAGGCCTGGAGTCCAAACTGTATCTCCAGGAGGCGGACAGATACCCGGTTCACCTAGCGCACTGGACACTGTATTATTTGCATCTTCCACAAAGGTATACCAGCCTTTACTTTGAGTAAACTTACGGTAAACCGCACTTGCTGGTATCGGTAATTGTTGTGGCATCACTAGGCTATATTGCTGTCCCGCATCGGGTAAACCATAGGCAATATAATCAAATAATCCACCAATATTATCGGCATCTTCATCCTGCGGAATGAGCTGCTCAGCTTGGCTTACTTCTAACAGCAGGCCACCAGCATCTATTATCGCTGCGTTTTGGCCTAATCTGATACATACTCCGGGGTCACCTTCAATGAGGAAACTATCCTGATTCTGTATCGTCGATGGCATCACGTTACACTCATTAATGGCATCAAGATAATCTGGGATCCCATCTCCATCATTATCATTAAAGCCTTCTTGATCATCAGGAATAAGGTCTCCGTCGGTGTCACCACTACCCAATGTTACTAAAGTGGTTACAACCTTAATAAATACCATCTCTTTATCATGTTTGCTCGGTGTACCATTGTCAGTTGCTTGTAAGCTAACTTTATACACTCCCGGTAATACCATTGAAGGGTCGAAACTGAAGCGCATGACATCACTGCTAATATTGCTCAATGCCACGTCCCCTTGCCAGTTATAAGTCAAGGTATCGCTCTTATTCGGATCGGTTACCGTTGCCACCACATCAACGACACCGCCATCTTGACTGACCGTTAAGCGGCTTTCGTCCATTTGCTGAACAGTTAACTCTACTTTCGGTGCAATATTACTCTCACTAATGATGAATGTTGCACTGGATCTTGCACCGCGGTTAATCTCAGGGTCTAGTGTGATAACAATGGTTTCGTCTGATTCAATAATCGCATCGTCAAACACCTCAAATTCAATCACTCCACTACGGCCAGCTTGTATTGTCAGCGTGCCATTTTGTAGATCATGGTCTAGACCGGATGTGGCACTTCCTCCTACACTGTAACCAATATCTATCGGATAGTTGGGTGCATTCCCGTTTAAAATAAACGTAACACGATTCAAACTCCCTTTCGTTACTGGGCGACCTTTAGCTAATGACACTTGCGGATGTACCACCACTTTTTGCTCTTTAGTCGCAATATTGCCCTGTGTATCCTCTGCCTGCCAGTAAACTAAATGCTCCCCTGGTTTGAAGGTGGTTTTTGCATCTTTCAAACTTACCGGTACTGGGTTACCCATCTGATCTTCAGCAGTAGCTACACCAAGATCAACCTTGGTAAATAGTCCAGTGGCGTTCACCTCGATATCTGCTGGGGCAACAATGATAGGTCCTTGCTGATTAGCATCTATGAGCAGTGTGACCGAAGCCTGTGCACGTCCACCGTTATCATCTCGGATTTGATAGTTTAACGACACCTCGCCTGTAAAATTCTGCGGCGCTTGATACACTATATTTTCACCCTCGATCGTAGCATCACCAATAGAAGCAATGACTCCGTCAACAGCTAGGGTGTCTTCGTCTGCGTCAGTATCATTCTCCAGTACACTCAGAATGTAAATACCATCCTCTGCTGCGTCAAAAGTGAATATATCATCTTCAGCCACAGGCGCATCGTTCACTGGTGTAATAGTAATAGTCACTATTGCAGGCTCAGAATCACGCTTACCATCTGATGCAATATAGCTGAAACTATCCTCACCATTGAAGTTCTCAGATGGCGTATACTTCCAAGGTAATGTACTGGTATCCAAATCACCTTCTAACGGTGACTCAACAACCTCAAATGTCAGGTTATCTTCATCAGCATCTTCGCCTTGTGGTGAGATAACAACCGATGTGTCTTCAGCGGTTGTGACTACCAATGTTGTTGCTACTGGAGGGCGATTGACTGCAGCTACCGTAACTGCGACAGTAATATTATCTGTAGCAGAACCATCACTCACTTGCACCACAAAGTTGTCACTACCATTAAAATCAATTTCAGGCGTGTACAATGCAATTACACTGTTACCCGTGATGCTATTGAGAACCACCGAACCATTGTTCGCGCCGCTAACGATAGACCAAGTCAACGTATTCCCATCTTCATCTGTAGCAGAAAGATTGATACTACCTGAACTGTTTTCATCGAGAGTAAGTACGGCCGATTCACCTTGAGTGATAATGGGCACTGTATTGTAACGCTTCTGTACCGTTGCAGTCACATTACTGCCGGTGTTGTCGTTAGCATCGGTCAGCGACAAACGCAGCGTTAGCGTACCTTCAGGAAGCGATTGAACGTTTATCCCTGACACTTGCTGCGTTGAGGTATTGATAGTACCTGCGCCTGTCACACCTTCCCCAGAAGTGCCCAAAATTGTATAGTTATATGTCGCGCCAACTTCCGCGTCAGTAACTGTAAAGCTCATCGCAGTTTCATTGCTCAGATTAATTTCACTCTGATCGATAGATACACCATAGCCAGATGGACTGATATCGTCTGCTACCATCAAGCTTAAGGTTTTTTGATAACTGCTAGCACCATCACTAGTTTGCAAACAGAAGTTATAGGTGCCTGCTAACAACGCTGATGCGGCTTTAAGGGTTGAACCACTTACGGTAAATAAAGCGTTATTAACTGCACTGCTACAAGTCCCTGATACACTGCTTCCAATACCAACCAAACTATAAGTATGGCTATCACCACTATCAGCATCTGTGGTAGAAACAGTCCCAACGTTTACACCAGCCAATGCTGTAGACTGAGAAAGATTCGCAGGGGACCAACTAATATCTACCGGCACACTATTTACCGGCGTTGATTTTATGGTTATCGCAAATGTATTTCCGGTAACAGCTGCAGCGCCATCTTCACCGCCATCAGCAAGGCTGAACGCAAAACTGTCAGAAGGCGCCCCATTGCCACCATGCTTATAATAAACTTTACGATTATTAAGATCAGCCTGAGTGAAAGTTTCAGGCCCAGTGAACGGGGCAACGATGTCAAATGCCTCTCCTGTATTCAATTGCCCATTGCTGTTTGCATCCAGGAACAAAGTACCGTTAGTAGGCAACGCCGTTACGGTATAAGTTAATCCGGTGGCGCTATCATCTATATCGGCTGCTGCCAATTGTGAATTACTGAACGCTGTAGTCGAGCCACTATTAACAGTTGCTCCCGTATTGGTTGCTAACGTTGGCGCATCATTTACCGCAGTAACGTGCACTGCCGCGGTGGTCAGTTGCACATTGCCACTGCCATCATCATCTTCGGCTGATATCGTAAACGTTGCCTGATTGTCACCAGATGCATTATTTTCGCTGGTGTACTTGATATTACTTACAGTATCCAGATAAGTATTGATATCTGCCGGTGAACCCGCAAGCGTAATAGTTGTGGCATTGACCAGAGTTTCCGTCACCCCCGTTCCAATGGCTGAACCATCTGCTGGCGTAGAAAATACCCCTTTGTTAGCGGTAATTGTCAAAGTCAGATTGCTACTATCAGCGTCCGACAAAGTCAGCACCGAAAGGTCAACATTACTGAGCGTATCTTCCACCACCCTAACTGCAATACTACTTGGGGTATAAGTAAAGTCCAGGGTGTCCAGACCCATAGCATAGGTACCATCAACAGGGTTGGTGATGGTAAAGCTGCTGACATTGGTCCAGTCTGCAAGTGTTACCGTTATACCATTGGTGGTACCACTTGCATTAATATCTGCAGCAGTTACATCTTCGGTTGTACCGTTACCCTCAGAGACAGTGAATCGGTATGTACCACTTGGAGCGCCATCATTTACCAAATACTGTAAACTGTTGACGGTAATACCATCATAGAAGGTAACAGTGGTGGTACTCACACCTGTCAAAGTGAAAATGGCATCACCATCTGCACCGCCATAGGTGCCTATATCCTGCACATTTAATGTTTGTGCATCAATGTCAATTGTCATGTTTATTGATGGTTCACTTTCGGTGAACTGAGTGGTCGACTGCAGTGTCCCTCCGCTAATATCAAACACCCCGTCAGTACGAAGTTCATACCCTGGAGCATCGTTGGACGCAGTAATAGTTATAGTAGCCTGATTAGCGCCACTGCTATTAGCGGTACCGTCACTGAAAGTGTAATCCAGGGTGACCGATGCAGCAGGCGCATCAGACGAATTGGAATAAGTGATACTTTGCAGTACAGCATCGACAATGGCAGATGTAGCACTGGCATTAAACGCAAGAACCAGGGTACCACCAGAGTTAGTGGTTACCGTACCTACCGCGGTACTGTTGTAAGTAAAGCTGCTACTTTCTGTTAGCGTGCCCAACAAGCCGCTATTAGCAAACTGGTCTTCACTGTTAGCACCACCGTTACGAGTAATGGTTATGCTTGCCCCACTATAGTTGCCATTTCCACTATTTAACGCGTCTAACTCGGTATCAGCAATGGTAACATCACTGTCAATTACGACTGCCGAGCCATCTTCCGTATAAGTTGCTCCGCCATTTAAGCCAGTAAATACAGGCGCATCGTTCGCAGAAAGAAAGGTAATAACCGTATCACTACCACTATCAGAAACCGCGTCGACTATAAGGTTAGCGCCTGCACTGTTGCTTAATGTCATTGCGACTTCAACGGCAGAGAAGTCAGTTGCGTCGGTATCAACCTGTAAAATGCTGACACCACTAAAGCGTACATTAGAAGTTGTAAGGCCGGTAACACCGGCAATGGTAATAGAGTCGCCTACCGCCAAATCACTGAGGGTATCGCCGTTTAAAGCCGCAACCGTGCCTATGAAGTTGTCATTGCCCGCTCCGCCTGCCAAGGTATCGGTGCCTGTCCCCCCGCGAATGGTGTCTGCACCATTGCCACCGGTTATATTCGCACCACCATTCAGATCTGTAGCAGCGATGACCAGTACATCATCAACAAATGCACTGGCATCTATAGTTACCCCATTGGTAATAGCACCGCCAGAGGTATTAGAAACAGTCACTGTCTGCGCATCTGCATCAAAGTCGTCTGTCAGCGTCAGGTTATAAACTGCATCAGACGCCAATGCCAGATTTTCAATTTCGGAAACACTGGTTGAACTGAAGTCGTAGCTAACTGTACCGCTAAGCGCCAGGGTATCGCTACCAGCTGAGCCGGTAATCGCGGTAGTCAGTGCATCCAGGTTAGCCTGATCCAAAGTAATGGTACCCGCGGTATCTATGATTAGTGTCGGCACGTTTGTAATGGTTGCACCGGTTAAATCAGCACCACCATCAACCGAAATACTATCCGCGACGGTGGTTTCACCAGTAATAGTGCCAGTATAGATTAACGACCCTAAATCAAACACAACCGCATCATCGGTAGAATTATCCGTCACACTAGTACCAGCTGCAGTCACAGTAACCGTACGGGTATTAGTACTAGAATCACCGATTACATAAACCTCAAACGCAGAATCTGTGGTTACGTCGCCATCGCCGGAGACTGCCAATGACTGCGTTCCTGTTCCTGTGACCGTACCAGTAAAGCTGGCTAGTTGCGCCTGGGTTATATTGATGGATGCACCAGAAGCAATGGTTAAATTTTCAATATTGTTAAATGTAGCGCCCGTTACATCAGCACCATTTTCTAACAATAAGGTGTCATTAATTGTTCCATCACCTGTTAATGTACCGGTGTAAGTTAACGAGCCGACAGTAAAAGTAACCGTATCTGTGCTTGCAGTTGCATTAACTGAGGAGTCTGCCGCCCCCAGTGTAATTGTACGGCTATTGCTGCCGTCATCGTCGACAAAGTAAGTTTCAAAATTCGGTAACGTAGTAAAATCACCGTTGCCGCTAACATTGAGGGTCTCCGTGCCACCAGCCGTAACCGTACCACTGAACTGTGATAATTGTGACGCTGCCAAGGTGTAACTGCCGCCACTGGTAACAGTCAGGTTTTCAAAACCTGTTACAGTGGCGCCGCTGATATTTGCACTGCTGGATAGTGTCAGGGTGTCGGTACCCGCGCCCCCCTGCAATGTACCAGACAAGGTGAAGTTATCTGCATTGACGCTGTCATTACCGCTACTGCCGGTAATGCTCTGCCCTGCAGCACTCATAACAACAGAGTTAGCAACACCTAACACATAGGTTTCAATTGCATTATTTGCGGTAAAGCCATCGGTTGCAGCGCTGATGGTAATTTGTTGCGTACCCGGTGCAGTAAAGGTGCCATTAAAAGCATCATGTTGTGCTTCAGTCATGGTGACTAGTGCGCTGCTGGCAATAGTCAAATCATCAATATTACTGATGGTCGCGGAAGATATATTCGCACCGTTTCCTAACGATAATGTATCAGCGACTGAACTTTCACCGGTGAGGGTACCAATCAGTGCCAGACCGCCGACATCAAAGACTATGGCATCAGATGCCGAATTGGCTGTAACAATGTGTCCTGAAGCTGTAACGGTTATGGTACGTGCATCTGTGGAGCTGTCACCAACAGTATAAGTTTCTATCGCTGATTGAGTAGAAAAGTTACCATCGCCTGACAAGCTGATTGATTCGTCACCTTCGGCAGTAACAGTACCGGCAGCGAAGCCATTAAACTGCCCCGAGGTCATGGTCACCGCAGCATCATTGGTTAATGTCAGATTACTAACAGAATTAATATTACCGTTGCTGATATCTGCACCATTAGCCAGGCTCAGGGTATCACTAACCGAAGCATTACCTGTAATGGTTGCGGTATAGGCCAATGATCCCAAATTAAAGGTGACAACATCGGTGGCAGAATTAGCGGTAACCGAGGTTCCCGCTCCGCTAACTACAATATTGCGGGTATTACTGCTGCTATCACCCACATTGAAAGTTTCGACATTACTGAAGGTGGTAATGTTGCCGTCACCCGTAATATTAAAAGTTTCGCTGCCGCCTGCAGTAACAGTGCCGGTAAATTGCGTCAACTGCGAAGCCAGAGCTGAGAAACTGCCGCCTGTAGCCAAGTTCAAATTTTCAAAGTTACTGACATTGCCACTAGACAAACTGGCGCCATTGCTCATATTTAACGCATCTGTACCGCCCGATCCATTTAAAGTCCCTGTTACCGTTCTTGTGCCAATATTGACAGTATCATTGCCACTGCTACCCGTTACATTTTGAGCATCTGTTGATAGGGTGATGCTGTTGGCTGCATTTAACACGTAGTATTCAACCTGTGAATTAGCAACAACGCCATCCACAGCGGTACTCAGGGTAATTTGATTTAGACCGGGGGCTGATATACTGCTAAAGGCATCGTGTTGGGCTTCCGTCATCGTCACACCTGCAGCCGAATCAATAGCCAGATTCGCGATGTTATTCAGTGTTGCCGTTGAAATATCGCTGGCATTTCCCATTGACAGGGTGTCGTTGACACTACCATCACCAGTTAAGGTCCCCGTGTAGGTAAGTATACCAATATTAAACGTAATGGCATCCGTACCGGAAGTCGCACTAACTGAAGTATCTGCCGCTCCAAGTGTAATCGCACGTGTATTAGTACTTTCATCATCGACAAAGTAAGTTTCTATATTTGCCAGGGTGGATATATCACCGTCACCGCTAATATTGAAAGTCTCAGTGCCACCTGCCGTAATCGTACCGCTGAACTGTGACAATTGTGACGCTGCCATGGTGTAGCTGCCGCCACTGGTAACAGAAAGGTTTTCAAAACCTGTTACAGTGCCGCCGCTGATATTTGCACCAGTGGACAACGTCAGGGTGTCGGTGCCACCATTGCCTTGCAATGATCCTGATAAGGTAAAGCTACCGGCATTTATACTGTCATTGCCGCTGCTGCCGGTAATATTCTGCCCCGCATCGTTTATTACAACAGAGTTGGCCGCCCCCAACACATAGGTTTCAATAACACTATTGGCAGTAAAACCATCGGTTGCCGCAGTAATGGTTACCTGCTCAGTACCGCCTGCCGTAATGGTACCTGAAAACCCTTCGAACTGGGCTTCGGTCATAGATACAGACGCACCATTGGCCAAGGTCAGATCTTCGAAGCCAGTGACAGTTGCACCGCTGATGGAAGCACCTGTATTCATTTGCAACTCATCTGTACCTGTGCCGCCGTTTAAGGTGCCTGTTACTGTCAGACCACCTATGTTGAGCACATCCACAGCACCGTCAGCTCCGGTAACAGTTTGTGTAGCATTTCCTAATGTTAATGTACCAAGATAACCACTGCCCAGTGTATAGCTTTCAATATTACTGTTGGTTGTCACCGAGTCGGTACCGGATACCAGGTTAATAGTTTGCGAGGCATTATTGGTAAAGGTGCTGAACGCATTGTGCTGCGCCGATGTCATCGAAACAGCAGAACTGGCCGGAATGGTCAGGGTTTCAAAATTAGTCAGACTCGAAAGTTGTGACAAATCGGCACCATCTACTGTTATCAGTGTATCGGTACCACCAGCACCATTGGCTGTTGAACCGCTGGTATGCCCGGCAGCGCCCAGAGTCAGGGTTTCGTCACTGCTACCAAAAGTAAAGGTTGGAGTCAGGTTGGTGCCGTTAGTGGTGTTAAATGCAGCAGCAGTTGAAGTAGCCTCAGTGCCACCAGGTAAGGCCGCATTTTGTACGGTAAAACTGTTAAAGGTAAAGTCACCTGAATTAGCTCCGTTCAAAGTGAATATGACTCTAAAGGAAGATAAAGCCACACCGGAGAAAGGAGTGAAATCTAAATCGGCTCCTGAAAAGCTATCTGCACTAGAGTTATTAGAATCAATGCTAACGCCAGAATCAATAGTAGTACCGTTCGATGCACGTACAGCCGTTACCTTGACACCGGTCCATTCACCATTAGGGCCATATTCCGAAAAAGAAATGTCTGTCAATTCGAATGAGCCCGTATTGGTGCCATCGGCAGCAACGATAACAGTACACGTTGAACCAGCGCTCCCATTATTAGAGGGGTAGGCAATAGAACCACTTTGAGTCCAGGTCAGATTGCCCCCGGGGCTACAACTTCCAGTTAAGTTAAAATCATTGTGCTCCAGACTGTAGCCATTAGCAGACCATCCCGATAAAAAGTCTTTTGTGCCGTCTGCCACAGGCAATACTTGAGTAAAATCGGCAAGGGCTTCGGGGCTAAAGGGCATTGTTGATTCAATATCGCCTTTGACAATTTCCAGTTGCCAGTCACCGCCCTTTTCCGCACTGCCGGTTAAGTTACTGGAAGCGGCAATATCTAGGGTGGTATCTGCCGCCAGTATCTCGAGAAACTGCTCGCCTTTGTCACCAAAGGCGACATCACAGCCATAAATGGCCAAGTCTGCACCTTCAGCTGAAGCCTGTTGAAGCGCCTGGGCAAAACGGGCGTCCTGCTCTAAAAATGCGGCATCAATGCGTTCCCCACCTAATAAAATGGCTCCTTCTTCACCGTGGGAAACAATATGAATACTGTTTAAATTCTGGTATCCGGCAAGAATACTAACCAGCTGCTCAATACCCGGTTGCTGGCGATTTAATCTGACAATGTCAAAACCCGTTTCAAGGCCTTGCGCCAATATCTGGCTGTCGGTTACGTCAGCATCAACAATGACCAACCCCTTGGTATAGCCTGACTGAATCTGCAAATTTGCACTGTTGGTATCAGGAGTAACTGGCCTAACAGGAGAGGTTTCTGTTGCACTGACAATATTCAGGTCTGCTGGCTTCAGCTTTAACCCTGTCTGTAGCAAATCGGTAGGGATGAGATGGCCTGTTTCATCAGTTTTATGATCTGAATTCAACCTGGCCTGGGAGCTCAATACAGCTGGTTTAATGGAGTCCAGAACGTTTGAATTATACTGCGTTGCACTGCGTGTCGAATTATAAACGGTGCTTAAATAGCTGTTCTGAATAGCATATCCGTTCGCCAGAGGTGAAACAACCCCAATTAATGCAGCCAGAGAACCATGTTTCATCTTTAATCTTCCAGATTGAAATTTCAAACCATTAGAAATTACTAATAAATGTACCGACGCAAGACACAGCTTTGTTTTCAATTGCGTCAATTTTATATATTCAAGGGAATTACATACATTAGTGTAGCAGCAAATATGCAACTAGATCTATTGCACCCTCCTTACACTTCAACAATTTACCCTCGCAAAATTTGCGGCACCTACAATGATGACGGGGATTGAAATAGCACCGGCGGCATTATGTCTGACCAATTATATTAGCCGCTGTCCCTTTTTTATCTGTCCAAAAGGCCAATTCTTTATACTTATCAAATAAATCGGGCGGTAAAATTGAGCGTCTTGGCTTAAATTCAACTTTTTCCTGAACCTCATGCAAACCATCTATCCCAAGCTGCTTATCAAACTCACTTTCATTGTATTTGACGATTTTAAAGTCGTGCTTGTATTCTTTTTCTTCCAAAAACTGATACAGCAGCGTCATACAACGCTCCGGAAATTGCGCGAGCAAGTCATAGTCCAGCAGTAACAATCGGCTTGAAAACTCACTGTAGTAGGCTTCTTTCAAGGAAGTAAGTGCATGCCCAATAGCGCCATTAGTGGCCATCAGTGTTTCACAACGACTATACACTGTGGCACGCTGATTAGGGTTAAACATGCGGCTGTAGTCAAACGCATGGCGTCGGTAGATCAACTCAAAGCTATCTGCAATCCAGGCGGGGTTACGAACGCAGCAGATCATTTTGAAATCAGGGAATAATTCGATTAATTGATGTAACCTTGCCGTCCACATACGGTTCGTATCAAAAACAACCTGCTTACTGCTTACATCGGAGTAATAGGCGTTACACATTGCATGAATAATCGCTTTGCGTTTTACTGCATCAAAAAAGCTATAATACTCGGAAGACGCGCCGGTCTGTTCCAGCAAGCTGTTCATCATAGGTGCTACAGGGCTGGACATGCCCGCGTGAAAAGCCGGGTTTTGTCGCAATATTCCAGCCAATAAGGTAGAGCCTGAACGAGGTAATCCAGAGATAAAATGAAACTTTGTCACCTTGATGTTTCCAAACCTGTATAAATGATTAATATTGATAGTGTTTCAGATTTAACGCAAAAGAACGCTATGAATCAATGTGTTTTTGACACACTAAAAAGCAAAAGCCGCCCATGATGATTCCTGGGCGGCTTTAAAAAATAAACAACTGTAAATATACCTTAGTTACGAGAAGGAAACCCCCCGGCCAATGCAAAGCAATAATTAACCACTAAACCAGGGTCTTCAGTACTAAAGGGTTCGCCTGCGCCGGTATTACCAACTTGGATATTTGCAGCCCCTGGATTAACATCTACACCACCAAGGGACACAGTAGTTCCAGCATCAGTAGACTTAACGTAAGCCGCCTGCTGGACTGGATTTCTGGCAGAACCGTCACCAACCACAGCCAGAACATCACCCGCCTCTGGCACTTTTACATTCCCATTTGCAGTTGAAACCTGTACTTCGGCCATACTTTCACCACTTGGTTCAAATGTAGCTGAGTGGTTATGCGGAGGTAAATTAGAAATAGTAATGGTATGCGCCAACGATCCAGGCTTTTGACCCACTTCGTAGCTAGGTAGCCCATGCCCCGTACCTGAACCTATTGCCTTTCTGCCTCGCATATCAGGTACGGCAAAGGTCGTTCGACCATCGCCACCATACGTTGTTCCGACCACAGAAAATACCGCGGCGTACTGTTGTATTGCCACTAATTGCCCATCTGCGGATACCCATCCTCTAGGTGTAAATTTAAAACCAAAAGTACTAATTTGTGCCATCAATGGTTCCATGTCGTGATCCTTGTGTATTCTGATAATTATTCAATCTAAAAGGGTTAATCTCTATTAATCTGCATTTAAGCGTTGTTACCCATATATGTAGAACTCAGTTATTTATTCCTAAAAACACTACCTTTAGGCAGATGTTTTTGATACTCCAAGGATTATCAAACTAGTACTTCTCCACTATAGTCACAGGTCTCTAATCTTTAATATTGTAAAGGTAAAGTCTAGCTCACCTGTTAAAACTTGCCATATAATCAGATAAAAAACTACCATTACCTGTATTATGTTGAAATTATTATTGCAGCTGCACTCCAATATCTAGTCCGTGCCTGATGGCAAAACTATATCCGCTAAAATAGCCTTGCTGAGAAGCAACAACTTGCAATTCAATAGGCTTATCCTTTGTAGCAACAACCAACCCCGAAACCTTATCTATCGACAAAATCATTCCCGCTGGCACGCTAAAACGTTGTGAGTTAACGCTAGCGCATTGAAGTATATTAAAAACCGCTTGATTACAGCGAGTCATCACACCACCAAATACTGGATTCCTGGCCCTGCTGGCTCCAACAATATCGTCCGCCGACATGCATTTCCAGTCGACCCATTGGTCTTTTTCCCTCAAAGCTGATGCATAATTATCGCTTTCAGTGACTTGCCGCTGGGGGGTTCGGGGCATTTTCTGACTCTCGAACAACACAATAAGTTTGCTGACGACTGGCAGGGCTTTTTGCAGCACAGTTTCACTAAGGGTCTGAATATTGTCATAAGGGTGAATGGCTATAGGCTCTTGCAATACGATATCACCTGCATCAAAGCAGTCTGTCAGGAAGTGTGCCGTGAGCGCTGTTTTAGCTTCATTATTTCTGAGTTGCCAATACAAGGGCATACTGCCTCTATAATCGGGCAGTTCAGATGCATGCAGATTAATGATGTTGCCATCAAAAAATTGAATCACAGTGTCAGAAATTTTTTGTTTAAAAAAGAACACTAACCCCAAATTACTTTTCCAGTTTTTAATTTGGGAAAGCAATGTATCTGGCGAGATTGCCTGGTAGGTAGTAAACGGGATACCAAAATGATTCAGGTTATGCACTAAATGCTGTGTTTCGTGGGACTCGTTGCTCTCAACCACAACACCGGCAAGCTTGTTCTCTTGCTTTAAACTCATGATTAAGCCAAGGCTCATTATACTGGATGAAAAGAGCGTTACTTTTGCATTGGTCATAATCAACCTTCTAATACTGGCGTAAAGCCTGGTAAACCGTTTAAGCGATAGAAAAACCTGATGGTATCGCCACTTTTGACTAACAGGTCATCGGGTTGTGGAGCTGTTGGTTTGAAATCTATACAGATTGATTGGTCAAGATATGGGGCTGTTATGCCTGAGTCATACTGGTTCACTTTCTCACCCGCAAAGGTTTCAATTTCTGTACAAATAATCAGACTACGCTTATTCATATCTGTATACCCTTCAGGTATTCGAAGCGCATTTGCGCGAACCACTTGCTGCTGATCTTCAAGGGCGATTTTTTCCATCTGCAACAAGGTATTTTTGTCGATGGTCATTATAACGCCTAAATCAATGCGCTTATCCATATACTCCTGACATATGGTTTTACTGTAGGCGTAATCGATGTCCTGCCATTGATCTTTAAATTCTTCACTGCCGACCACTAATGCCCCCGTCAGCTCTATGCGATTAGGAACCAAAATGCCATTAACATCCATAAATCGGACAAGGTGCTGGGCAATGCTGACATGAGCTTCTTTACTCAGCCCATGCTGCATGGCTTCAAGCAACAAAATATCGATGTCAAAATCTGGTTCAAAACAAGTCGCATCAGCTTCTACAAAATCAGTAACAAACTCCTGGACGGATAAATCTAGGGTAAATTGCTTCAGCGCCATTAACGCCCCGGGTTGAGCGTCGACAAAGGTCACCTGCAATTGCTTTTCAGTCAGCAGCTTTTTTTCTTTCACATAGCTGAGCAAGGGAACAAGTAACGGGGCAAATGGGCCGCATGCTGGATAAAGTAACTTAACGCAGTTTACGCTTTCCAGTTTTGCCTCGATGGCATTTAATAATCCTTTGCTAAACCCACTTATTCTGTAAATATCTTTAATCGTAGTTGAACATGTGAGCGGGGACATAATCAGGCCGTTCTGGCTCATATACTGTCGTGTCAATAATTGTTCAGGTATCCGAGCTTCTTTGAGTGATAAAACCGCGCATTCATGCAACAGCTCAAATTGAGCCAACAAGGTTTCATGAGCAACTTCAACACCCGTTAACACCATTGACATAGTCTCTACACAGGTTTGCTTCAATTTTACCAGGCGATCTTCTGCCGTTGTCACCCCTGTTAGAAGTTGATTAAGTTGCCCTCGTATAGATTGTGTAAGCAACCCCTGAGTTATTTTGTCTGGCTCTGTGTAGCTTACTTTTGACGCATTGAAACAGGAAACATCTCTCTGGTTGGGATTGTCTTGTGAACTCATTTATTTCTACTCTTATGTTATTCAACTGAACAAGTTAGCCAAATAGCACCATTAACGTGTTCGTTACTTATTATTTCAGAGGCTATCAATGAACTTGCTCGAGTAACCAATCATTCACTTCACAATCCATTACCAAATTAATACGACTGATGGGACTCTCGTTTTTAACTTCGTGGGGCTTATCGGCATTGATATACCATAGTTGTCCAGCTGCCATAGGTAATTGCACGCCATTGCTGACAAAATACAGACAATTATGCGTTTGTAATGGAATATGCAATCGGGCCTCACCGTTTTCTATGCACAGCCCTCTATCCTGGTGCACTTTAATGTGTGAGTTCGGCGTTAATTCCATCAACCTGATAGATTTATACTCAACAGGGATGGCACTAACTAAGGCCGCTATTCCAGGCAAAGATTTGAGAACTGGTAAATCAACCCAAGCATCTGTCTCTTCAATCTGAAAACCCTGCAATATTGGATGGGCGTTTACACTCCCTTGTTGAGTCCGTAATGCCAATACCCTCCAATCTCCAATATATTCCTTTTGATTAACATGGCTTACCCAATTATGGCCAGCGATAGCTCGTAACTCCGAATCAACAGTATCCTGAATATAAGGTAAATCGATGTTAATCCTTTGCGATAGTTTCGGCACTTTTATTTCACTCCTTTGTTATCTGTGACTCTGTAATTGACCTACACTCCTTATCGATTGCGATTTATCCAACATTCATCAAATTAAATAAGTCATGCTCATATGTGTGCGTATTGTCCAGCGCACTATGCGCTATTGTCACAGTATTTAACTCTCCTGTTTTCCTCAGCATCTACACATGCAAAAGGAATGTCGTCTTCAAAAATTACAGGTACGTAGCGCGATGTTGTTTTTCACATCTGAAAAACCGTAGATGAACCAACAACCTCACCATTAACCAGCTCCTCAAAACCCAGCAACTGGTTATCCTGTTCAGGCAGACAGGATGGCTACACTAGATGAAGGTTTTAACAATACAAAACGGTGAGTAAATATTTTGCTCTATCATAAACTTTAGAGGTTTATTGTCGGTGTATCAATGTACTTAGCTAAATCAGGCAGAGCTACACATCCCCTCATCACTGTTAATGTTCCCCCCCTGCAATGATGCAAACTGAATTTTTTTAATTATTTCTTCCGCTCTATTCAGTTAATCATCAATAATTCATCCTGCGGCTTGCTTTGCTAAAACGCCCAAACCTTGGTACATCTCCAAGAGTGAAAGCTTTAAGTCAGCAGAAAACTTCTGTTCAAATTGCTGCTGCTTTTCTTTACTATCACTTTTGAATTGCAACTCTGTATTCTTAGAATAAACTTTGGCTAATTGCTTCATGTGCACTATTTCTGATGCGCTGAGAGTAATGCCAAAATGTGGAGAAATGATATTTTCGATAGCCATGGGTAGCTGCGCATAATCAACTATTTTAACTCTGGAAGATTGAACGTACTGCTTTGCAATACCCATCAGATGACTCAACACCTTTGCCTGGTATTCGTTCAAACTATCGTTGCTAGCTTCAGGCCAATGTGGGGGCACCTTGGTCAAACCATTCGGAACCATATGTATTCCTGCACTTTTTTGATGAGAGACCAATATTTCACCGGGTTCGCGAATAATTATAACCACAGGTGTTTCTGGAAATGCTTTCATTAGCAGTGTATAAAAAGCGAGATCCCAGGCATTCAGTTTAACTATCAGCTTTTTGCCAAAGCTACACATAAGTGCCTGCAGGACTGTAATTTTCAGTTCGTCATTTAAACTATTATCCAATAACAATTGGGTTAAAAAATGAGCTTCTGATAACACGGTATGAGTTGGACTTGCAGTTAAGCAGTTGCTTACCAATGTGGAGCCACATCGCGAAAGGTGAAATATGAACCCTGAAACAGGGTTATCACTTTCACCATCAACCAACAAACTAAGCGGCGTCTGTGGTTTTATAATTGAAGCAAAGATATGCTGACCTCTGAGCTTTGCTATACGCTCATCATAAAAAGGGGCAAACGGTAATTCATCCAATGCCAGACACCATCTCACGCTTTGTTTATCAGCAGAATAATTATCAGGTAACCAATATTTCTTAAGGGATGAAATATCAGGCTGAGATAATTCATCGTTCCATGCCGCTAATTCACTTACCAACTGGTTAAAAGATAGCTCTGAACCCACGATATCTTTACAAATTTGCTCGACAATTTTCGATATTTTGGTTTCAGCCAACGCCCATGCTTCGGGGCGCTCGATTAAATTCGTGTACTGTTTGGCGGTTAGCATTCTATCCATTATTTGCTCCAAACTTTTCCGCAACAAAGCGCCACACTGTCAACGGTAATGTGACTATTACGCCCCATATCAACAATATTAGATTGCTCGTTATAAGCTTTACTCTTTACTTCT
This sequence comes from Alteromonas sp. D210916BOD_24, assembly GCF_047159385.1. GTDB lineage: Bacteria > Pseudomonadota > Gammaproteobacteria > Enterobacterales > Alteromonadaceae > Alteromonas. The sequence goes on along the minus strand of NZ_AP038333.1, from coordinate 4,005,375 downwards.
CAAATAAATTCAGACTATATAATGTACCGGCTTATGATTAATTTTGTATTAAATGTGTACAAACCATAGCCATTTACAACGCGCGTTTTCCTATTTTGAAGAGCGCTGTGTAAAATAATCTGTGACTTTTCCGCTTGCACCAGCGTCTTTAGGACTATCTTAAACAAATTTGGTGTCTCTATGCTGTCTTTAGACCCTATTCTTATTCTGGTGCTGATTGGCTTCTTTTCTATTATAAGCCAGCTTATCGCTCATCGATTGCGCTTACCTGCCATCTTATTTTTGCTAATGTCAGGTGTAATGATGGGACCGGTGACCGGATTATTAGAGCCTGATCGCGTATTTGGCGATTTGCTGTTTCCTATTGTTTCCTTATCGGTTGCGATCATTCTATTTGAAGGCGCGCTCACGTTAAACGTACAAGAACTGGGCGAACATAAGCGCACGGTAACCCATTTGTGCTCCACGGGCGCTATCGTCACCTGGATTGTCGTTACGCCAGCGGCGCATTACTTTATGGATATATCTTGGGAACTTGCTTTTCTTTTTAGCGCCATCGTTACCGTGACAGGACCCACGGTGGTTATGCCAATGATACGTGCGATACGTCCTTCCAAAAATGTTGCACAAATACTGAAGTGGGAAGGGATCGTTATCGACCCTATTGGTGCCATTCTCGCCGTGCTCGTATTCGAATACATTGTGGCTAGCCAAAATGCCGTAAGCCATACCTTGGTGGTGTTTTTCAAAACCATTTTGATTGGTGCATTGGTTGGGGTTGCTGCTGGCTACTGCCTTGCTAAAGCAATTAAAAAAGGGGTACTGCCGGAATACTTGGTCAATACAACGGTGCTTATTTCTGTCTTGATCAGTTTTGAGTTATCTAACCTTATTGCTCACGAATCAGGGCTGTTAGCCGTTACCGTGATGGGCATGTATTTAGCTAACAAACGGGATATAAAAGTCGATGATATCGTCGAGTTTAAAGAGACGCTTTCTGTACTGCTGATATCTGGCCTGTTCGTAATCTTGGCTGCACGCATCAAGCTAGAAGAACTAAATGCGATTGTTATACCCGCTTCAATGCTTATGCTGGTACTGATTTTTGTCGCACGCCCACTGAACGTATATCTATCAACCCGCAAGTCGTCGTTGAAGTGGCAGGAAAAGTGTCTTATTTCGTGGATGGCTCCAAGAGGTATTGTAGCTGCGGCAGTATCGGCGCTATTTGCACTAAAACTGGATATGATCGGCTATCACAATGCTGACATTTTAGTTACTTTGGTTTTCTTTGTAATTGTTTTTACAGTGACATTACAAAGCCTAACCACTGCACCATTAGCCAAACTTCTCGGCCAGAGAGAAGAAGTGGCGCGAGGCTTTCTTATATTCGGCGGCGGCAGCTTTGCCCGCATGATTGCCAAAGAATTAATGGCGCTGGGTTATACGGTAAAAATTGCGGATACTAACTGGGAAACTATTCGCGCGGCCAGAATGGAAGGTATTCCTACCTATTTCGGTAATCCTAGTTCGGCACATGCTTCTCGTACTATGGATTTAACTGGTATAGGTAATGTGTTGGTTATGTCGTCTTATAAACAGCTTAACCCCATTGTGACGCAACATTTCCAATACCTATTTGGCGAAGAGCACGTAATGGGCGTGAGCCTTAAAGAACAAAAAGGGTTTGAAGGCCATCTTCCCAGTGAGCAATACTTAGAGTCATTGGGGCTATTTGGTGATGTCACCTATTCGAAACTGGCTAGTCAGACAGCAAAAGGCGCAACTATTAAGCGTACTGCGTTAACCTCTTGCTTTACGTTTGAAGACTACAAGACAAAATATTTAGATCAGTTTACTGCGCTATTCTTTATCGATGCAAAAGGAAGGCTTACACCTTTTCATAAGAAAGGCAAAGTGGAACTAACTGAAGGTTATCAAATTATAAGCTTGATCCAACAAGCAGCGTAGATTGAAGGATTAATTGACCTGAAATTTTTCTACAGCTAAAAAATGGGTCTAGTACATTAAGTTAATCATATTTTCGTGATTTATTAGCTGGCCTTTTGAGTGATTCAAAAACCAGTATCAATAATTTGATACTGGTTTTTTTTGTGGGATTCGCTTAAGGATTCAACAATATTAACAGCGGCCAGCCTCTTTAAATACAAGCGCCATCAAGCCTTATACCGAAGGAATTGATTGAAAAAGGCAATCCCTATCTCAGCAATGAAAAGGCTAGAAATCAAAAATTTAGTCTAGAAGAGTGGGTTGGTTACTACTTGAAATAATGTTATTAAGCGACGAATCAAATGCTGATTCAGCTAATCAGTTGGATGTTGTCAACAGGCGAGTAAAGCTTTTATTGCTCCCTGTGCACTGAAACAATGTGGGTGAGAGTATGACGCTCGCAGCGTTAAACAGGCTCAATTACAGCGATGGCGAGGCTTACCTTGCTTGCTGTCACTTCCTGGCATACGTACTCGCCAACTGGTATTTCGCCACGCCAGCAAAAAATAACATGATGACTGTAGAAAAACATCTGGCATTGCTACAGATGCGAAAATGGACACACCTAATACTGTCAGCGCTGGGTTACTGCACTACCCTAGAAACAAAAATGCCGTTCCTTTTCAGTGAACGGCATGAGTTCTACGATCCCTTGTTTATTTCTTCAAATGGTAATGCTTCTTCTGGCATTAAGTTTTCAACCAGCTGATCGAGGTTGTCCACTACGTCTTCAGGTTCTTCAAAGAGCGCTACGTGAAACATCGCGTCGCCTTCTTGTACCAATGGAATATTTTGTTTGCCTATGATAATGCCCGAACGCTGGGCTTTCACATCGTGAACATAACTCCCTGTAGGGCTACACACCTGAGCCAATACATCACCTTTCTTAACGTGATCACCAAGTTGCTTGATATCACGCACAATGCCACTTTCAGGGGCGCGTAGCCAAGAGCTTTTGTTAGCAATAAAAGGTTCAATATTCGGCTTTTTGCGGCGGCGTTTAGCCACCATGCCTAAACTCGCCAGCACATTGTAGATGCCCTTAATACCCGCTCTGATAGAGAGCTCATCAAAACGCAAGGCTTCACCAGCTTCATAAAGCAAGATACGCGTACCAGACTCTGAGGCTGACTGACGCAATGAGCCATCCCGCAAGTTAGCGTTTAACAAAACCGGAACGCCAAATGCTTTTGCAAGAGCCAAGGTATCTTCGTCTTCTAAATTGGCACGAACTTGTGGCAAATTGCTGCGATGAATAGCACCGGTATGCAAATCAATGCCATAGTCGCATTTGCTAACGATTTCCGTTAAAAATAAATTCGCCAACCGCGCGGTTAGCGAGCCTTTACTCGAGCCAGGAAAACTGCGATTTAAATCTCGTCTGTCTGGCATGTACCGGCTTTGAGTTAACATGCCATACACGTTAACCATTGGCACAGCGATAACTGTGCCACGGCTTAAACGAAACGTATCTGAAGCTAACAATCGGCGTACAATTTCGATACCGTTTAGCTCATCACCGTGGATGGCCGCACTGATAAAAATTGTCGGGCCTTGGCGCTTAGCTCTTATCACTTCAACGGGAATAGCCATATCCGTGTCGGTATATAGCTTTGCAGAAGTAAGTTGAAGCTTAACGCGACTGCCTGGTTTTATTTCTGTATCGCCAATATATAGCGATGGATTACGCGCCATTAATTAGCCCTGCCCGCGGGTTTTAGTATTGTGAGGCTTAGACTTAGTATTTTCGATAAACTCAATGATCATATCCGCAACATCTTTATTCGTTGCATTTTCAATGCCTTCCAAACCCGGCGATGAGTTTACTTCCATAACCACAGGGCCATGACTTGAACGAAGTAAGTCAACACCACACACATTTAAGCCCATTGCTTTCGCCGCCGCGATGGCAGTTGTACGCTCAACTGACGTTAGGCGAATAAGGCTTGCACTACCACCGCGGTGCAAATTAGAACGGAATTCACCAGGTGCCCCTTGGCGTTTCATGGCCGCAACCACTTTGCCGCCAACAACGAAACAACGAATATCCGCACCACCCGCTTCTTTGATAAATTCTTGCACCAAAATGTTGGCCTTAATACCCATAAAGGCTTCAACAATACTTTCTGCGGCTTTATTGGTATCAGCCAAAACCACACCAATACCTTGTGTACCTTCTAGTAGCTTAATCACTACCGGCGCACCACCAACATTGGCGATAAGATCTTTAACGCTGTCTGGACTATGAGCAAAACCTGTACGAGGTAAGCCAATGCCTTTACGAGACAACAATTGCATAGAACGCAGTTTGTCGCGCGAACGGCTAATGGCTACAGATTCGTTAACACTAAATGCCCCCATCATTTCAAATTGACGAACAACAGCTGTACCATAAAATGTAATTGACGCGCCAATTCGTGGAATAATGGCGTCATAATGTGGCAGCGGTTGACCCTTAAATCTTACTGATGGCTTGTTACTGGTAATGTCCATATAGCAATGCAAAGTATCGATAATGTCAACTTCGTGACCACGTGCTTCTGCAGCCTCTTTCAAACGTTTGGTTGAATAAAGACGTTTGTTTCTAGATAAGATGGCTATTTTCATATGTTGCTCCTTAGTGTTTTCTATATAGACGACGTAGAAAATCAAAAAGTCACAAATTTGTTCATTTTTTAGCAAAAAAAATGGCGACCCTTAGGTCGCCATTCAAAATTATGCCTCTTCTGAGGAAGAAGACTCTTTTTTACTCTTTTCATTTTCAGTTGAAGCACTTATTACATTCGACAGTAACGCTTCAGGCATGGCCGAGCTAATACCTTTTAACAATCTACCTAAAATATCAGCACCGGTAATTATGCGTGGGTGTTCACCCCACACCAGTACTACGTCTACATCGATAGTACCATCGTGGTGTGCATCTAATGACTCTTGCGCTTTCAGATGCCAGATTACATCACCTAGGGTAAGGTTCTCATCCCGCACTATTAATGGACGGTGACAAAAATCGTAAATATCGAAAGGCTTGTCTGTGTCAAATAGCGCTGCGCGCAATGCACCATCAGCATCTAATATTAAATGGGGCTGATTTTTTTCATCGGCAAGCACTACCCAGTTGTGACCACTTTGATTTATGCGCTTAAGCAATTCATCAGTACTTTCTCTGACAAACTCTGGAATAATCGGGAAGTCGACTTTTGTCGGCAACTGGATGATAGAATCTGGGTCTAACAACTCCCCTTCCTGCGACACGCGAATATCATCGATGGCCAGGAAGTTCAGTGCACCAATACCTTCCACGTGATCGACTTCAGCTTCTTCCGCTTCTACGTGCTGTTTAAGTACACGGCGAAGATCGCGGTCTCGCATGTATTCTACCCCTTCTTTGCCCAGCCACCCATCTAGAATAAGCGCTGACGGTTTGGCCACCGGATACAGTAAAAACTGATAGAATCGCAGTGCTGGCGCAAGAATAGACGCCATCTTCATTGCATTTCGAGAGAAATACGCCTGAGGCAAGATTTCACCGAAAATGGTAATAAAGCCTGTAGAGAAAATAAACGCACTGGCGCCGACAAGCACAGAGTCTGACAGAAGCGTCAGTAATACGTTTATCCCTACGTTACCCCATAAAATGGTGGTAAGTAGAAAGTTAGAGTCTTGTCTAAGTTTAAGTATCTTTTTCGCTGATTTATGACCATGAGACACTTCCATCTCAAGCTGTAATCGGTTCAACGAGAAAAACGCCAAGTTCAAGCCCGAAAACATGGCTGACTGAGAAATACAAAACAAAATACCCAACCAAATATAAAGCTCTTGTTGGGTTAAAGAAAATTCCATAATTAAATCCTAAATTACAACGTTTAGTTTTTAGACTAGCAATAACGTACCGAGACCGAGGAAAGCAACAAAGCCCACTATATCGGTCACAGTGGTTAAAATTACCGACCCAGACAACGCGGGATCGATTTCAAATTTTTCTAGCAACACAGGAACAAATATTCCCGCCACGGCAGCTGCAATAATGTTAAACAAAATAGCCAATCCGATGACGACGCCCAATAGTGGGTTGGCAAACCAAAGCATTGCCACTGCACCGATCACTACCGCCCAGATAACACCGTTTAAACCACCTACTTTTAACTCTTTTATCAACAGTGCACTTACGTTGGCCGCCGTCACTTGTTTTAGTGCAAGACCACGAATGATAAGTGTAAGGGTTTGGCTTCCAGCGATACCGCCCATACTGGCCACAACGGGCATCAGTACTGCCAACGCCACGACTTCCTGCAAAGTGGCTTCAAACAAGCCGATAAAAGCACTGGCTAAAAAGGCCGTTAATAAGTTAATACCTAACCAGATAGCACGGCTTTGGGCACTTTTGCGCACAGAAGAAAACAAATCCTCGTCTTCATCCATACCTGCACTGGCCATCAATAAGCGTTCGTGTTCTTCAAACGACAACTCTGCCGCAGTCGTCACATCTAAGCGCCCCACTAACTTTAAATTTTCATCCACCACAGGTAACGCACCAAACCCTGACAGCTGTACCATTTTTGCAGCGACTACACAGGATTCTGTATCGCTTATCACTGCCACATCATCTAAGGCAATGTCCACTAACGGAACGTGTTCAGGTAACCCGTGAATTTTGGCAATCTCGACCGCTTCAGAAAACTGGCCAGATCGATTCGTTAGAAAAATAAGATCACAGTGCTTAGGCGTTTCTCGTCGTATTAAACGCAATGCATCGCGCACTTTAGCGTTACTCGGCAAAGAGAGAAATGCGTGAGATGCCCAGTGACCTATTTCTTCCTCATCGTATTCATTAGCTTGAGTAAAGTAGGTTTTCTGTACTTTATCCATGGCTAAGAAAGCTTGTTCCAGCAGTTCACTTGGTAGTGAGTCAGCAAGTTCAAGCAAATCTTCTGCTTCAATATCAATAAACAGTGTGTCCCACAACGCAGGATCCGTTGATTTTATTAACACTTCGCGCGGGTCACTGCGCATTTCAATAAGTACGTCTAGCTTGCGCGAATCAGCTATTGTGTCCCATAGCGCAATACGCTCTTCAATGGGTAGTGACTCAAGTAACAATGCCAACTCTTTTTCATCAGCCTGTGCCAAAGCGGTCGCACTTCCCGCCTGCTCAAGGTGGGCCGGTGAATGTTGAATGACTTCTTCGACTAAGTTCGGCAAGGGTTCTGACATGTCTTACTACTCTATTGATTAATAAACTACGTCCTTTGACGAGAGTAAATTAACGAAAGTCACAATTATTTTATTTTTTTGTGACTTTTTCTGTGTCCCCCTCGTCTAGTTAAGTAATGCAAAAAGTGTAAAGCGAATGCGCAAGATAACATAATGTTGTTAAACGAAAGGCTATCTATCCGCTTACCTTTTTTTCAGTGCATAATACTGTTGCAGTTTTCATTTTATTGATGCTGATTTGTGGAGTAAACACGTGGATCTTGATGAAGAGAAACTCAAACATTTGATGAACAAAAACATCACCGATATAGACGAAGATTCATCGTTAGACAAAGTACTTTCCGATGGTAAAAAAGTTGCCGTTGTAAAAGATGTAGCTGGCGTATTCGTCGGCTGGGTTTGGGTGCTATTTCTGGGTTTCGGAGCCTCGCTTTACTCAGCTAAACGGCAATATGATAAGCACCATGCAGCAAAAAAAACTGCAACAAAAAAGACAAATACAATGAATGAAGATAAGGAGGATCAGCGTGGATCTTAATATTTGGGCGCAATCATTTAGCAATGCTCTCACCCGCTTTTGGACAGAGGTAGCAGGCTTTTTACCCAATCTTATTGCCACCGTAGTGGTTGTATTTATTGGCCTTTTCATTTCAAAGATGATCACAAATTGGGTAGCCAAATTAATTGAAAAGCTCGGTTTTAACACCTTGTGTGAAAAGCTTGGTATTCACAGTGTGATTAGCACATTAGGATTCAAAGCTAACGCGGCGGATATTGTCGGGAAATTACTTCATCTCTTTTTCATACTGATCATCCTGGTTGCCGCGGCGGAAACCCTGGGGTTAGAACGCTTCTCTGCCATACTCGATGAGTTCATCTTGTATTTGCCTAAATTATTTGGCGCCTTGTTGATTACGCTAATTGGCCTGTTTATAGCGAAAAACGGTAAAACACAGCTTGAAACGTCGCTCGAAAATATGGGTATTGAATACGGCGCTGCAGCGGGTCGTGTACTTCAATTAATGGTGTTGTTTATCACATTTTCATTAGTGATCGGCCAACTGGAACTAGAAACTGAGCTACTTAATACTATATTTACTGTGATGATAGCGAGCTTGGGGATCGCCTTGGCACTGGCGTTAGGTTTGGGTACACAATCGGTAGCCAACAGCATCGTTTCTGGCATATACGCCAGAGAGCAGCTGCTACCCGGTGATGAAGTTGAGTTTGAAGGATTCGTGGGCAATGTGGTGTCAGTGAGTACTGTTAATACTATTCTAGAAAATAAAGAAGGCAAACGGTTGAGTATTCCAAATCAGGATTTACTGACAAACAAATTTGTGACCACAAAATTAAGTAATAAGAAAAAAACAGTAACTAAAACATGAGGTAAGGCATGAACGATCTAGAGAACGAAAATATTCGTCTCTCTGATCGGCTGTCGCAACTCAGTGATGACGAATTAGTGCGTATTGCGAAATTGCAACTCCCTTATGTGACTACAGCATATGAGGCGATTTTTCATCGGTACCACCAAAAGTTGTTGCAGGTATGCTTCCGTTATTTGAAATCAGCCGAAGAAGCAGAAGAGACGGTAAGCGATACGCTTTTGATTGTATTTAATAAGCTTAACCAGTTTGAAGAGCGGGCAAGCTTTAAAACTTGGTTATATAGAATTGCGCACAATCAAGCGCTTACTCGCTTAAGGAAAAAGCAGGCCGAGTATGTTGAGCTGGATGAAGCCCTATCTGAAATTGATCACGATAGTGCTAAAGGTGTTGAAGGACATAACACTGAACAACAACAGCTCAACAAACTGTTGGATATGTTAACCATTGAAGAGCGCTCCATTGTGGTCTTTCGTATGACAGGCAACTTGGAATTTGCAGAAATTTCACAAGTACTAGACTTAAAACTTAGCGCAGTGAAAATGCGGTATAAACGCACCTTAGAAAAAATGGCAGCAGCAGCTAAGCACATATAGTACGGCCCGATTTCGGTGTATCAGGCAGGCATTGCCCCCCTTCGAGCAATGTTACAAAAGCCCTTGTGGTTTAAAACCTGATACACCGTTTTATCAGAGGAGTAGTAATAATGAGTAAAACAACACTGCCTTACATTCTTGGTTTGATTACCTTCATATCGGTAATTTTGCTTTCGCATGAATATTTAAAGAATGGACTTAGTAGCGGCTTACCTGTTATTGACAACAGACCCGCTAATACGTTGCACTCACTTCCTGATTTATCTCACATACTCGATGTTAAAGAAAAAAAGGAAGCATTTTTCTCTACCCTATACCCCATAATTGAAGAAGAAAACAAGCACCTGCTTTCACAACGTCAGACATTACTCACGTTGCGCCAACAGCCTTTTTTAAGTCGTATAGAGCAACGCTGGCTGTCCAAAGCAATCACATACTATGACGTGGACCCCGAACTTCCTCTACAGGAGAAATTTACGCGATTGTTGCGCAGAGTAGACTATATCCCGCCTTCATTAGTGCTTACCCAAGCGGCAATAGAGTCTGGCTGGGGAAGCGCTCGCTTTTCCAAAAAAGGCAATAATCTATTCGGGCAATGGTGTTTCTCTAAAGGTTGTGGCATGGTTCCCAGTGGCCGAGAAACGGGTAAGCAACATGAAGTCGCGCGCTTTGCGACGGTCAATGCCTCAGTACGCTCCTATTTAAAAAATCTCAACACTCACTTTGCGTATGCGGATTTAAGAACACTACGAGCCAATTTGCGAGAGGCAAATCATCCGGTTACGGGCTTGGCACTTGCCAGTACGTTATTGCGTTACTCTGAAGAAGGCCCTTTATATGTTAAAAAGGTGTCTGATTTTATCCAGTATAATGAGCTGACACGCTTTAACTCTCAGTTTGACAAGAGCTTACTTCTAGCGAGTAATTAAGCCCACAGTTTCAAACGCGAGAATAAAAACCAAGTAGTAATAGGCCCTGTTAATGGAAAATCTGCTCACACTGTTTAACAAACCTGTCTTTGAGTTTATGTCACAAGTGGTCACACTTGGCATGCTAGTTATGATTCCTATCATGCTAGTGATATCTGTCTGGCTGCTTAAACTTATCTCCAAAATCATACCCAAACTGCTAATTAAAAATGGCGTCACTCCCGATGCGGTACACTTGGTTAACCGTGTCGTTCAGATATTAGTGCTGGTCATGTTGGTTATTACCACCCTCGACCTGTTAAACGTGCCATTAACTGCTTTTGCATTTGTGTCAGGCGCAGTAGCAATTGGTGTGGGCTTTGGCGCGCAAAACATCATTAATAATTTTATTAGCGGTTGGATCTTGATGTGGGAGCGCCCTATCCGCATTGGTGATACGTTAGAAGTCGATGATACACGAGGCAGAGTGGAAGCAATTAATACGCGTTCAACCCGTATACGACGGGTTGACGGTGTCCACATGTTAGTCCCTAACAGTAAGCTTCTGGAAAATACTGTAATCAACTGGAATCTGGTAAATACCGAAACCAGAACCTCTGTAAAAGTTGGTGTTGCCTACGGCTCACCGGTTCGCACGGTAGAGAAACTAATATACGAAGCCGTAGATAAGCTAGAGGGCGTCTTGCCTTTTCCTGAGCCCGTGGTCATGTTCGATGACTTTGGGGACAATGCGCTGCTGTTCGAAGTGTACTATTGGATGAATGCCAGTTCGGAAATGGAGCGTAGAAAGTCACGCAGTGATTGTCGTTTCTTAATCTCTAGTGCCTTTGAAGAAGCGGGTATAGTCATCGCCTTTCCACAAAGAGATGTGCACATTGATGGTACGCTTACGCTTGCCAATAAGGGGGAGGGGTGAATTACACCACCTGCCCTGCGGCCCACCCACTACTCCAAGCCCACTGGAAGTTAAAGCCACCCAGCCAACCGGTGACATCCACCACTTCACCAATAAAATAAAGGCCTTCTACGTTTTTTGCCATCATGGTTTTTGAAGACAATTCATTGGTATCTACACCGCCTATGGTAACTTCTGCCGTTCTGTATCCTTCTGTACCGTTAGGTTTAACTTGCCAATTTTCAAGTACATTAGCGAGGGCTTCACATTCACTGTGAGAAAGCTGTTTTATGGGTACATTTCGCCATCCCTGATACTCGATAAAACATTGCACCATGCGCTTGGGAAACACCTTAGTTAAACACGTTGCCAACAACACATCGGGGGTTTCACTACGCGCACTATTAATAAAGCTCAGCGCATCTTCATTGGGTAACATATTGATACTGAGAGTATCACCGGCTTCCCAATAGCTGGAAATTTGCAGCATGGCTGGCCCACTTAACCCGCGATGCGTAAAGAGCATCGCCTCTTTAAACGTGGTGTCGTTGCAGCTCGCGTAAACATCTACCGCAATGCCGCTAAGCTCAGCCAAGGCTTCTTTGTCTTTGTCGTGCAGGGTAAACGGCACGAGCGCCGCCCTAGTAGCTAGAACGTTGAGCCCAAATTGCTGGGCAATTTTGTAACCAAATGGTGTCGCCCCCAGCTTTGGCATGCTTAAGCCTCCGGTAGCAATAACCAGAGATTCACACTCATAGTCGCCATTAGAAGTTGAAAGTGAGTACCCACTTTCTATTTTCTCTACCTTTAAAATTTCACAGCGAGTGGTAATAGTGACACCGGCTTTATTACATTCATTCAGCAATAAATCGACGATGTCTTTCGCACTGTCATCGCAAAAGAGCTGACCTAAGGTTTTTTCGTGATAGGCAATACCATGTTCAGCAACTAGGCTTATAAAATCCCACTGAGTGTAACGACTTAGGGCTGACTTACAGAAATGAGGGTTGTCGCAAAGAAAGTTCTCTGGCGATGTATACATGTTAGTAAAGTTACAGCGCCCGCCACCTGACATCAGTATTTTACGGCCGACTTTTTTAGCGTGATCCAATACCTCTACATCTCTATCGCGAGCGCCAGCTTGTGCGGCACAAAAAAGTCCGGCAGCACCTGCACCAATTATAATAACGTCTCGCCTGATCACTGTTTGTCCGCCTCGAAAAAATCGGTATGGTAAGTCAATTCACACTAAAATTTAAGGCTGGGAATTATACGCATTCCCCCTTTCTACACAACGCTTCTATGTAACAAAGTGCTGCATACAAGGTAACGTTGGAGCCGAAAGTATACTTCACCCAATTCAAAAACAACGCTAAACTTTAATGACAAATAAAATTATCGAATAAATAACAATGGCCATTAAATCAAACTTGTGTCTTTTAGATCGATTAGTCCGTGGTGGGATTGGTATCGGCGTCACTGGATTCGCCCTGTTTAATGGCGACATGATAGACGACGTATTTATCGAAATACTGTTAGGCATATTCGGAGGACTTAACCTCATATCTCTCGCTTTTGGGTGGTGTCCCGTCTATCAGGTTGCTGGGATCAGTACTAGGCAAGATTAACCGCATTAAAAGGTTCTTATTGAGTGCAATCGCCCACCATATTACCCCGTGATACCACAATACGATTTAGGCTGATATTCGCTTGTTTGTCAGTGTCATTACTGGTTTCCGCAATATATGTAACGGTTTCTTATCGACTGTCATCTGACATTATTTTTAAAGCTGAATTTAAAAATTTGGCGCATACCACTGCACTTGTAGACAAAGTACTACTACAAAACACATCGCATACTAACGGTGCAAATAGTGAGTTTATTCGCCATTTGTTAAACACTGAACCGAATGTTCCATCAGTGCTACAAGTTAACACTCAGAATTATTCTAGTGTTGTTTCTCATCTTCTGAATGATGAAGAGAGCCTGCAGTTATTAAATTTAGTTCATGAACAGGTACCCCCCGAGGATCAATCCGAGCAAATCGTCACGCTTAATAGCAAGAGTTACATTTGGTTTATAGATACCAGTGGGTCAGCGACGATTACCTATGTAAAAGAAATGACCTTACTTAATGCCACGTTCCGGCTCCTAGCAAAACGCTTTCTCATCACCTCAATCATTGTATTTTGGATTGCTGTTTGGCTTGCGCTCACCTTGTCATCCATTATTGCTAAACGCGCTGACGACGTAAACGCAGCATTAACAGAGCTAGCTACTCATGATCCATTAACAGGCTTGCCTAACCGACTCTATTTAAATCAGAAAATTGCAAACTTATCAGGCAACGAAAAGGACAGCGATAAAATAAGTGAAGCCAGTCTTCTGGTCATTGACCTAGATAAATTCAAAGCCGTTAATGACTCGTTTGGCCACAGCACAGGAGATAAGTTACTAGTCGCGGTTACTGAACGCATCCTCACCGTTGTTAAAGCCCCATGTGAATTGATTAGACTTGGAGGCGACGAATTTGTTGTTTGGGCACCCGAAATGGGTCTTGTACAAGGCAAGCAACTCGCCAAAGATATCATTGCGGTATGCGATACCACCATACTTCTTAATGGTCTTGAAATTAACACAGGTACAAGCGTAGGAGTTGCCCATTACCCTACACATACTGATAACACAGAAATCCTAATGTCCTGCGCTGATAATGCGATGTATAACGCCAAGAAGCAACGCAATGGATGGCAGGTATATGAAAAGAAAAGCGAGTTAAATCACCAACGCGATATCATGCTAAAAGCTGATTTAAATGGCGCAATGCTAAATCGGGAATTAGTTTTGCACTTTCAGCCAAAAGTCGATATGAGGACAGGGGAGATAGTCGGGGTAGAGGCACTGTGCCGGTGGCAGCACCCTCAACTTGGACTACTTATGCCCGCTGAGTTTATCGATTTAATAGAACACAGTGGTAAAGTGCAGGATTTCGGTCGTTACATCATAGAACAGGCAATCATACATGCTTCAAATTGGCGTCTGGAGGGTGTTAGTACTCCCATAGCACTCAACCTTTCACCTTATAATTTGCTCGATCCCAAACTGGCCTCGTTCATTACACAAACGTTAAATGAACATCATTTACCTGCGAACTTTATTCAAATAGAGCTCACTGAAAATGAAACTTGTTTAAATATCATGCATATCCAGTCAGGCATCGATAAGATTCGTCAAATTGGTATAGAGATAGCTATCGATGATTTTGGTACAGGCATGAGCTCTTTGGCATATTTAGATAACCTCAAAGCCAATACCATTAAAATTGATAAAACCTTTATTTCTGATCTGGTTGCCAATAAGCAACATAGGGCAATTGTGTCTTCGGCGGTATCATTGGCAAAGTCGTTTGGTTGTAACATCGTTGCAGAAGGGGTCGAAACTAAGGGCCAAGCCGAGCTTCTTATCTCATTAGGGTGTTATGTTGCCCAAGGCTACTATTACGCAAAACCCATGACTGAAGATGCGATAAAACACTTAATTAACGAGGGAGTTTCTGTTTAATCTCGTCAATTTCCCCTGATCACAACCTTTAACGCCTGGTCCATCGCCTAGTTTGGCTTAACAAACACGGCCAGTGGATGGGTGGTAATTAATTCAACGTGCGCCCGCGACCCTGGTTTAATGGCATTCTCATGACTTACGCGTACTTTTAATTCATCCCCGTTGTCCAGCGCCACGGCATACAATCGGCTCTCGCCTTCGTAGCGCACCCATTCAACGGTACAATTAAGATTACTGTGCGAAGTGGTTAAGCTTAAGTCGTCTGGACGCACCAATAGATCAACTTCGCCACAAGCCCCTTGTATGGGCGTACCGGGGACTTGACCTATATCGGTAATAACAGTGTTATTTATGTTGACTTTGGAGTTGTCAAACTGTGCACTGAGAAAGCTAGCCTCTCCCAGAAACCGAGCGACAAAGCGACTCGCAGGTGTAGAATAACACGCTTCCGGGGTGGCTAATTGTTCCAAAACGCCCTTGTTTAATATTCCTACTCTATCCCCCACACTTAGCGCTTCTTCTTGATCGTGGGTAACCCAAATAGCAGGCACGCCAGCCTTTTTAAGTGCGTCGCGAATCTCCCAGCGAAGGCTGTCTTTGAGGGCTGCGTCAAGGTTCGACAAGGGCTCATCAAGTAAGACAAACGCGGGCTCATGAGCCAAAGTACGCGCTAACGCCACGCGCTGTTTCTGCCCTCCCGATAAACGCGCAGGTTTTGCGTCGCGTAAGGTATCAAGTCCCAGAAGATGTAACCAATGATCGGCAAGCTTCGTGTCTTTTAATCTAAAACACACATTTTGCTGTACCGTTAGGTGGGGAAATAACGCGAAGTCCTGAAACACCATACCTACATTGCGCTTTTCTGGTGGTACGTGTTTTGAAGAAGTACTTTCCCAATTCCCTAAGCGCATCGAACCTTCAGAAATAGGAATAAGTCCTGCGAGGGCCTGCAGTATGGTGGTTTTACCACAACCAGTAGGCCCCACTAACATAAGGATTTCATCTTGACCTAATTCTAGGTTTAACTTGTCGACAACACGGGTAGTCCCATAATTCACTGACAAATTATTCACACTTAGCATGGGGTACGATCATCCTCGTTTACGGTAAATTGAGCTTTGCGTTCTCCTGACAGCATGAGTATAAGGCCCACGCCCGAGAGTAAAACCAGTAACAAACCAGGTACAGCTGCACGGCCAAAATAACCCGCTTCATACACACGCCACATATAGGTTGCTAAGGTTTCAAAACCTGTTGGTCCTAACATGAGTGTAGCGGGTAATTCGCGCATGGCTTCCAGAAACACCAGTGCTGCACCGGCTATCATACCACGAAGCGTAAGTGGCAGCGTAATTCGCATAAATGCTTCACGGGGGCTTGCGCCTAATACCCGAGCGGCCTTTACCAGCCCAGAGTCGATATTCTCTGCAGTGCTACGCACACTACCCACTGCCAGAGGAAGAAACCTCAAAACATAGGCCATCACCAACAAGCTCAAAGTTTGATACAACGCAGGTAATTGCAAACCGACATACACCAAAGCGGTACCCATCACGATACCGGGTACACCAAAGCCAAAATAGGTTATGCGTTCCATAAAACGCCCTGCTTTCCCCGCTATTGCTGCATTAGCCACAGGAATGGCAAGTAGTACCGCAACAATGGCGGCAATAAACGACGCATGCGCCGAGTTCCACGCATAGCTAAGATCAAATTCACCGGCACCTTCGCGTACCAGCCATAAGGTAAATATGGCTAACGGCAATACAATTGCCATGAATACCACGGGTAAGGTTGCCAACAACATAAGATTGCGTTGCCACCGCGCCGGGAAAAGCGACAAATGTTTGCCTGGGCGCTCTGTTGCACCGCTAATTCGGCTTTCGATAAATAAGATGAGGCAAACAATAACCATTAACTGCAAACTGAGCATCGCCGCCTGACTCAGACCAAAAGCGTTGTACTCAACAAAGATAACACGGGTAAAGGTATCCAACCCCATTATTGCGGGAGTACCAAAATCAGATAGTGCGTACAACGCGGCTAAAAGCGCACCTGCTGCCACACTGTTCACCACACGAGGCAGTACTACCCGCCATAAACTCGCAGCAAGCGACAACCCCAAAGTACGCGCAGCGTTAACCAAACTGGCGTCTAAGCTCAGTAGAGTGGAGCGGGTGGTCATCATCACGAAGGGGTAAGTATACAAACTCATGACAAGGGCTGAGCCCCATAATCCGTTAATGGGCGGTGTTGTGATACCCAGCACATTTTCAATCTCACCACCTTGTCCAAAGGAAAAATACATGGCGAAGGCGCCGATATAACTGGGCAGCGCGAGCGGTGCGGCCAAAATAATAAGCCAAAACCGCTTAAACGGCATGTGCACATAAGCAGTGAGAAACGCTAACGGCACCCCGATGAGTACCGAACCAATAATGGTAAGTACAACTAGCAATAACGTATTACCGAGTACGCGAAGATTATGAGTATCGAAAAGTTGCGCATTATCTTGGGCTAAAGAAAATAAAACGCCGACGGGCAATAAAGCCATCAGCGCAATAAGTAATGCCAGTGGGTACGACTTTGGCCAATGTGTCACAGTATGCCAACATCCCTCATCAAATTAAGAGTAGGGCGTAAATCCGCCAGTTTGCGAAGGTCCATTTCTGGTGGAGACAACGTAGTTAAGCTCGCTAATCCTTCAGGAGGCGGTACATCTTGTACTAGTGGAATTTCATATGCCTCGCGGGCCAAGTAACTTTGTACTTCATGAGACAATAAGTAACGTATGAAGTTAACCGGCAATTCCCCGTCACTTAACGCAACAATACCTGATGCGTTTACTAAGCAACCCGCATCATTTTTGGTGTACGCAAGGTCGACCGTAGCATCAGGCTTACCCGATTTTAAACGCAGCGTGTAATAGTGATTGGCAAAACCAATATCCACCTCACCCCGTTCTACCCCCATCACTACACCTAATTCACCAGCGTATTTCTTGGCGTGTTTGTTGACACCTTTAAGCCACGCTTTAGTCGCCTTATCCCCCTCTAACAGGCGCATCGCAGTCACAAACGACTGAAAAGAAGAATACGCAGGTGCCCAACCAATTTTTAAATCACTGTCTGCTAAGGCCATCACGCTGTCTGGGATTTGCTCAGGCTTTACCCGCGTAGTGTTGTAGGGCAAGGTGCGAATTCGTCCCGTAACAGGTGACCAACTCGGGTATTGAAACCCTTCTTTTAGCTGAGCAGTCAGTTCTGTGGGCAAAGGTTTTGCAGCTCCCGCATCCGTCACCAATCCAATTGAACCGGTATCCACTGCCCAAAACAGATCAGCCCGTTTAACCCCAGCGTTATTTTCCGCCACAATAGTATTGGCTAAAGCAGCGGAGCCACCTCGGCGAATTTTAAGGTTTAATTTTGGATTGCGCTTTTCAATCGCTTTGAGAACATTCTCATACAGGCCACCTTCGCCGCGCCCCAAATACAGGGTCAGATCGCCTTCCAGCTTGGGTAGCGACTCAACTGACACACTGTTTGATGGAGTCATTGCAAACAGGTTACCTACTGGCAAACTGCCCAGTGCACCCGCTGCCGCTAAGCCTTGTAAGAATGTTCTTCGTTGCATAAACCTTCCTTAAAATACGTCTTTACGCCCTTTCTCAGCTTCTACCAGTAGTGTGCGTGCGCGATCGAGCTTTGCCTGCATGGCTTCTACCACTTTGCGTACATTGTCTACGCCTTTGTCACTGGCAATAGCTTGTGGCAACGTAACGTTGAAGTCTTTTTCCAGATCTTCGACTAACGCGGCATCTTGAGCGATAAGGTCACCTTCTACGCCTTCAAAGCGCTGAAGGTAGGTGTCATGGACTAAAGTCGTCGCCACTTCATGTAATTGTTCTGCCGATTTCGCCACTACGCGATCGAGACGTGTTTTAATATCATCGATAACTTCAGGTCCGGTAGTTGGTTCTTTTTCAGTGGTTGTCACTTTAGCCACCAACCCCTTCTTCTGATATTGGGACGCAAGTTTAACTGCGCCTAACGCCTGCCACAAGGCATGATTTAGCTTCTCTTGTTCAGCGCGTACAACAGCCACAGGTTTACCTTCATCAATGGCAACTTTTACACCATAGATACCCTGCCAAATTGTGGCGTAAATGGGTACGTATTGGGTTTCTATCGCTGAATGGAAATCCACTTCTTCCCAAAA
Organism: Alteromonas sp. D210916BOD_24; assembly: GCF_047159385.1. Lineage (GTDB taxonomy): Bacteria > Pseudomonadota > Gammaproteobacteria > Enterobacterales > Alteromonadaceae > Alteromonas. The sequence goes on along the minus strand of NZ_AP038333.1, from coordinate 3,986,566 downwards.
CTCAATAAGGGCATCGGTTTTAAGCGATTTGTCTTTTGCTTCATAGGCATCAACAACACTGCCGAACTTACTTTCAAGCCAGTGAACCTCTTCGGTATACTCGCCAATGTGTGCATGCAAGTTATTCACATGATCGCCTATTGCGCCGTTGGCGAGCACCGCGGTAGAGGCCAGAGAAAACGTCATCGCAGAAGCCGCTACCCAGGCACCCATTTTTTTCAGTGTTGTTGTCATATTCATTCCTAAAGCGTTGTGTCTTTTCCCGCAAATGATACTTATTATCATTAAGCAAGTAAAGGTAACTGAACGAGCCTTAATGTTGTATACCTCAACATTGTAACCCTTTAACTATACGTAACTAGGACATACTCAGTTGGCTTTAACTGACATCCCGTAACGCAAGCGCATTGATAATTAACGACTTTATTGTAGCATTCAGATCATACCTAGATTACATTTTAATGAAAATGCCCCCTAAGTATATGTATGTGATGTAATACAAAAAAGCCCGTAGCCGAGGCTACGGGCTTAAACAGTAATTTGCTGTTTAGTTGAATCCGACGTTACAGGCTATCAAGCATGCTTTGCGCGTCGCTCACTTCAAAGCGACCGGGATCTTCAACATTCAACTTTTTCACTACGCCGTCTTCTATTAGCATTGAGTAGCGAAGAGAACGCAACCCACCAAAATTACTGGTGTTCATATCAAGACCAACTTGTTTAGTAAAAAAGCCATTGCCATCGGCTAACATGATTATTTCTTCTGCATTGTTTGCTTTACCCCATGCATCCATGACGAAAGCGTCATTTACTGCCAAACAAATAATGCTATCAATACCTTTTGCCTTGATCTTGTCTGCAAGTGCCACGTAACCCGGTAAATGGGCATGTGAACAGGTTGGCGTGAACGCCCCTGGTACTGCAAACAACACAACGCGCTTGTCCGAGAAAAGTTCATTAGTGCCTGGGTTTGTCACTTCGCCATTGACTAAAAGACCGAAATCCACCTCGGGCAAGGTGCTACCAACTTGTATCATGTTGTTCTCCTAGGGTTTTTGACACAAATACACATCAAATCTATGTTTTTTACTTTCTATTGCCATGGAGGGTTTTTCTCCGGCCAGCACATCTGCACTGTTAGGGCGTTTAACTACTACCCGGTGCGTGGCTAGCTTAAGTGCTGGCGGTAACAGCGCATCTGCGTCGAGGTCGTGCCCAAGCAGTTGCTGAAACAGCCGCATTTCCTTTTTCACCAAGGCTGATTTCTTCTTGTGTGGAAACATGGGGTCTAAATAAATAGCGTTCACATTCTCACCATTGAAGTATTGCATTACCTCGGCACTATTTCCATGAAGAAGTGTCATTTGCTCAGCAAGATCTGGAAAACGCATTGCCAATCGGCGAATACCATCTTCTAATAAAGCCGCGACAATAGGTGAACGCTCAATCATCGTCACCTTACAACCCACGCTCACCAACACAAAAGCGTCACGTCCTAATCCCGGTGTGGAATCTACCACGTGCCAGGCTTCAGTGCCTTTCAAACCAATTGCTTTCACAATGGCTTCTTTGCGTCCTCCGCCGTGTTGCTTGCGATATAAACTGGCTGGCGATGCAAAATCCACTTCCACCGGCAGCACTTTCTTTTCACTGGCATCAGCAAGGCCTAACACATTGTGGTTGATTTGAAGGTAAAACCCTTCTTTGGGTTTATCAGCCACCAAAGGGAACCCCCACTTTGCGCTGATAGTGTTTGCCAACGACTTATCCAAATCAAATTGGGGACTGTCGGACGAGGTTGTTACGATCAGCGGTATACAGCTAAGCATGGCCGTATTGCTCCTTGTGTCCTATCCAACGATTAATGATAGCCTGCGCATGAGAGGGATATTTTTCCCATAGGGTATAAGCAATTTCCTGAACTTTCGGAATAAGAGCGGCATCGCGCACCAGATCGGCTATTTTAAGTTCCGCCATCCCCGTTTGCTTCGTTCCCATAAACTCTCCAGGGCCTCTAATTTCCAAATCCCGTTGGGCGATATAAAAACCGTCATTTGACTCGCGCAACACGCCCAAACGTTGGGTAGCCGTCTTCGACAACGGGCTTTGATACATCAATACGCACTGACTTTCTACCGCACCTCGCCCTACCCTTCCGCGCAGCTGATGTAACTGGGCAAGTCCCAAACGTTCGGGGTTTTCTATAATCATAATACTGGCATTAGGTACATCTACGCCCACTTCGATTACGGTAGTGGCAACTAATAAATCCAGCTTGCCATCTTTAAAATCTGCCATTACCTGCGCTTTTTCAGCGGGTTTTAAGCGACCATGTACAAGCCCGACTTTAAGATCCGGCAGTGCTGTGCGCAAAGTAACTGCGGCATCTTCTGCCGCTTGGCATTCCAACACTTCCGATTCGTCGATCAGTGTACACACCCAATACGCTTGTCTGCCATTTTCTTTACACGCTTGGCGCACGCGCTCAATCACATCGGCCCGACGCGTATCGGGCAACACCACTGTTTGTACTGGCGTTCGTCCCGGTGGCAGCTCGTCTATGACCGAGGTGTCCAAATCTGCATACGCAGTCATGGCCAAAGTACGCGGAATTGGTGTGGCCGTCATAATGAGCTGGTGCGGATAACGCCCTTGTCGTTCACCTTTATCGCGTAACGCCAAGCGTTGGTGGACACCAAAGCGGTGCTGCTCATCTACTATCACCAGTGCTAATTGCTGATAATTCACACTTTCTTGGAATATGGCGTGCGTACCCACCAACATTTGAATATCACCAGCTTCAAGTCGAGCTAACACCTCATTGCGTGCCTTTCCCTTCAGCTTGCCTGCGAGCCACCCTACTTCAATGCCTAACGGTGCAAGCCAGTCTCTAAAATTAGTCGCGTGCTGCTCGGCCAACAACTCAGTCGGTGCCATTAGGGCAACCTGATAACCTGCACCAATAGCCGATAGTGCAGCGAGTGCGGCAACTAAGGTTTTACCTGAGCCTACATCGCCTTGTACTAGACGCATCATGGGCCGGGGGTGGTGCATATCGTTTTGAATGTCGGCTACCACGCGTTGTTGTGCGCCTGTTGGGGTAAAAGGCAGTTGCGCTAATAACTTTTTAATCAGCGCGTGGTTCACCTCAATGGGGATCCCCGGTTGTGCATCAGACAACTTACGTACCTTTAACACACTTAAGTGATAGGATAGCAATTCTTCTAAAATCAATCGGTATTGAGCAGGATGGAGTCCTTCTTCCAGTTCATGCACATCCACATCGGGCGGCGGCCTGTGAACCAAATGGAGCGCCTCATTAAGGCTGATTTGCTCGTCATAAATACCCTCTGGCAGCAAGTCGGCCAGTGCACCTTTATCCAGTAAGGCCAACGCCTGCTCGGTTAAATTTCTAAGCGTGAGTTGTTTTACACCTTCTGTTGTCGGATAAACTGGGGTTAACGATTCCTCCGTGGGCGGAGCGTCTTCGTCGACTAACTTAAACTCAGGGTGCATCATTTCAATGCCCCACTTGCCAGTACGCACCTCACCGAAACAGCGCACCGTGTTACCCGGTGTCATAATAGAGCGCTGCACCGCCCCAAAATGAAAAAACCGCAGTGTGATAGTCCCCGTACCATCACTTATTTTAACCACCAGCATGCGCTTTTTACCGTACTGGATATCAGCGCTCATGACTTCGCCTTGTACGCTGACATGGGTAAAAGGACGGCATTCTGCCACGCTGTATATGCGTGTTCTGTCTTCATAACGATGGGGTAAATGAAACAGAATATCCTGAAGGGTAAACAAACCAATTTTATTGAGCTTTTCTGCCACCTTGGCGCCCACGCCTTTAAGCGCGGTGATCGGTGTAGTGGCCAGTGCTTGCATTGGGCGGTGTCCTTCTTTTAAATATCTGATAACACGAGTGTTCACTCGACAAAATTAAAAGAAGTGTAAAGGATTGTAGGGGCGATGGCGAGTACGCTTTAGGCCAGTTTTAAAGGTTGACCTAAAGCGAATATTCACCCTTTCATTACGGCGTAGGTTACACTGCTTCTAACGCATTCGCTTCGGCTTGGGTAATTTGCATCTCTTGCCACCAGCTGTCATCTGCGGCTATTTCGCCTTGCGCATTAATTGGAGGGAAAGGTAAACCTTTGCGCGAACACAACTTAAATAAACGGGGGTAACCGTTTTGAAAGGCCAGTGCCTGACATTCTTCTTCAGGTAAATGCTGGGTGTCATACATACCGGCAATCGCCCGTTGGCGCTGCGCTTCGTAGAGTACCAGCGCAGCCGCAACCGATACGTTTAACGACTGCACCATACCCATCATGGGAATGACGATGTCTTGATCGGCCATGGCGATGGCTTCATCGGTAGCCCCGTACTTTTCCTGCCCAAACAGAATAGCCGTGGGTTTGGTGTAGTCGATGTCGCGAAAATCAACGGCACTATCAGACAAGTGCGTCACTAACACCTGCATGCCCTGCCCTTTAAGCGCAGCCATAGCGTCAGCAATGTTATCGTGATTGGTTTGTCGCACCCATTGCTGGCTTCCCATGGCGGTACCACGACGGAATTGGTATTTTTCTTCCCATACCGTATGCACGCGATGGATACCCACAGCATCACAGGTACGTACCACTGCAGACACGTTATGTGGCTTGTGGACATTTTCAAGACACACAGTCAGGTCTGTTTGCCTTCTTTCCAGCACTTGTCTTATGCGCTGGTAACGCTCAGGTGACATGGCTTACTCCGGCAATTCCATCACGCCATCAATTTCTATTTGGGCGCCTTTTGGCAATGCTGAAACCTGTACAGCTGCACGTGCTGGATAAGGCTTAGTAAAGTAACGGCTCATAATTTCGTTGACCGTTGCAAAATGGCTAAGGTCGATAAGGAAGATGTTTACTTTAACCAGATCATTGGTCGTACCGCCAGCAGCGTCACACACGGCTTTGATGTTTTCAAACACTTGCACAGCTTGTGCTTCAAAATCGTCAGAAACCATTTCCATAGTATCGGCCACTAGAGGAATTTGGCCCGAAAGATATACAGTCGTACCTGCTTTCACTGCCTGGCTGTATGTACCAATAGCTGCAGGTGCCTTATCGGTCTGAATAATAGACTTAGACATAATGTTTCCTAAATATTTAATAAATCAGTGTCGTGATTGACTATGACGAGACACTTTCTGAACTTCTGGCATAGTGCGTATTTTCTTCATTACGCGAGCCAGGTGCACACGGTTGTGTGTGGTAAGTTCTAGGTCAATGAAATAGATATTACTCTCTTTTTCCTCGGTTTGCAGACCAATAATATTGGAATCGCAGCCGGAGATAGTGTTAGTTAACGTTGCCAGTGTGCCTTGGTGGTTAAATAACTCAATGCGCAACGAGGCTTTAAACTCACCTTGTGGATTGTCGTCCCATTGCATTGGCAATACTCGTTGGGGCTCTTCTCGGGTGAGCTTGCGAATGTTGTTACACCCGGTTTGATGGATTGTCATGCCACGACCCGGGCTGAGTACCGCGACAATTTCATCATCGGGTATTGGGTGACAACAGCGAGAATAGTGAACCAGCAGGCCTTCCGTTCCTCGAATTGCCACATTGCCTTTTTTGTCGGAAAGATCGAGTGTACTTTCCCCTAAAAGACGGCGAGCAACAATGGCGCTTAATTCGTTACCCAGCCCAATATCTACCAGCAAATCTTCAAAGCTATCGTGCTTAGTTTCGGCCACGACCCGATCGATATCCGCTTGTGGAATATCGTCTAGTTTGACCGCACCAAGTGCATGACGTAGTAAACGATTACCCATATTCACCGCTTCTTGCGAATGCTGCTTACGCAAATACTGACGAATTCGGGTGCGAGCACGGGCACTCACCACAAAGTTCAGCCAATTGGCGTTAGGCTTGGCTTTAGGTGAAGTAATAATTTCGACGGTCTGACCGTTTTCTAACGGCTTACTCAGACTAAAGTTCCTGCGTTCTACCCGCACACCGACGCAGGTATTCCCTACATCCGAGTGAACCGCATAGGCAAAATCTACTGCTGTCGCCCCTGTGGGTAGCTCAATAATTCTACCGTCAGGGGTAAACACATAGATTTCATCAGGGAATAAATCCGTTTTTACTGACTCGATAAATTCAAAAGAAGAGCTGGCTGACTGTTGCAATTCAAGCAGGCTTTGCATCCACTTACGTGCGCGAAGCTGCGCGGTGGTGCCGTTGTCACCAGGTTCTTTATATAGCCAGTGTGCTGCCACTCCTTTATCAGCCATTTGATCCATTTCCTGCGTGCGGATCTGAATTTCTACCGGAATACCGTGGGGACCAATAAGCGAGGTATGTAGCGACTGATAGCCATTGGTACGCGGAATGGCAATGTAGTCTTTAAAGCGGTTTTCAATAGGTTTATACAAGCCGTGCATCGCACCTAAGGCGCGATAACAATTGTCTACCGAACTGACTACGATACGAAACGCGTAAATATCCATTACCTCGTTGAACATCAGTTCTTTGTTTTTCATTTTGCGGTAAATGGAATAAAGGTGTTTTTCCCGCCCCAGCACATCGGATTCAATGTTATAGGCTTCTAAACGCGTGTTTAGTTCTTCGCGAATATTTTCGATGATTTCTTTGCGGTTTCCACGAGCTTGGCGCACAGCAGATTTCAGTGCGCGATGGCGCATGGGATACATGGCCAGAAAGCCCAGGTCTTCCAATTCGTTTTTAATATCGTGAATACCCAACCTATGGGCGATGGGCGCATATATTTCCAGCGTCTCTCGTGCAATACGACGGCGCTTGTCGGGGCGAAGTGAGCCTAACGTGCGCATATTGTGCGTGCGGTCAGCCAGTTTGATGAGGATAACGCGGATGTCTTGTACCATCGCCATCATCATCTTGCGGAAGTTTTCCGCCTGTGCTTCTTGTTTGGTACTAAACGCGAGCTTGTCGAGTTTACTTACCCCTTCAACCAACTCAGCTACTGTGTCACCAAACGCTTCCGCTAGATCTTCTTTGCTGTAATGGGTATCTTCAATAACATCGTGAAGTAGCGCAGCCATGATGGTTTCATGGTCCAGATGCATATCAGCGAGAATGCCTGCTACTGCAACTGGGTGTGTGATGTATGGATCACCGCTTGAACGCATTTGACCATCGTGCGCCTCTTGCGCCAGCACAAAAGCATCTTGTACCAGCTGAACTCGGTCAGCTGATAAATACTCTAATACTTTCTGCTTTAAACCTTCAAACAAATACACAGTGCCGCGTGACCCTCGTTGCTTTCTACCCTTTAAGAATACGTTTAATTAAGTAATAAGCCAATACACCAAAAGCAAAGCGCCAGTGCTTTTTTCAAAGCACTGGCGCCAAATTACTTGTAAAAGCGGTTAAAAAGCGTTTTTACTGTTCAGACAGAATGTTAGCAACTGATGCGAACTCTGCGTGCTCTTGCTGTTCTTGCGCTTGAAGCTCTGCTTGTTCAAGTGTCGCTGCTGTCACTAAACCTTCTTCGATTTCACGTAGTGCAGTTACAGTTGGCTTATCATTTTGAACGTCAACCATAGGATCTTTGCCTTCAGTGGCAATTTGTCGTGCACGGCGTGCAGCAACAAGCACTAGGTCAAAGCGGTTACCAATTTTATCTACGGCATCTTCTACAGTTACGCGAGCCATGTATTTCTCCGAAAATTAGGTTGAGCAAGTTATTCAAAAAACGGCCGCGTAGTATACACAGTTGTATAGCGCGATCCTAGTATTTTGTTTGAAATTACGGCAGCCAGATCTCACTGATCCCATTGCCAGTTAAGTTTACGCGCTACCGAGTAATTCGTCCATCAAAGGCTGATGCCGCATCTGCTGTTTTGCGGTTCTCAACCGCTGAGCCGTCACAATAGCGTCAAGATCGTTCAATGCCGTCGCAAAGTCATCATTCACAATAACGTAATCAAATTCATTAAAGTGCGACATTTCCCCGACCGCTTGAGACATTCGCCCTGCAATTACTTCATCGCTATCTTGTCCCCTGCTGTTTAAACGCTGCTCAAGCACATCCAGCGACGGCGGCAGAATAAAGATGCCACAGGTATCAGGCATTAATTGCTTGACTTGGCGAGCGCCCTGCCAATCAATATCCAAAAACACATCGATCCCCTTGTGAAGGGTTTGTGCAATAGTGACGCGAGAGGTGCCATAGTAATTGCCAAACACTTCTGCATATTCAAAAAAGACACCCTGCTCGATTAATGCTTCAAACTGCTCATGACTGACGAAGTGATAATGCACACCATCGACTTCTCCCGGTCGAGGCTGACGTGTCGTATGTGACACAGACACTTGCATTGGCGAAGTTTGATTGCCGTGATACTTTTCCATTAACGCCTTTATCAGGCTTGATTTTCCTGCACCTGAAGGTGCAGCAAGAATAAAGAGGTTGCCGAGTAATGAAGCCATAGGGTATTAACGTTCTTTCATGATATGGTTATTTCAATTGGCAATGATAGCATACTAAGGTCAACTGCCGTAATAGCGATTGCCAAGGTCGGTTGTGCAGGTGTCCTGCGGTATCATCGAAGTGACATCAAATAATAATAAAAGAAATAAGTGCTAATGCGGTTCTCGATACCCATTAGTTTCAGGAAACAAGACGAATAGGAACAACTGAATGACTCAGCAACTTCTGCCGTGTGTAGAATTAAACCCTCAATCTACACCGGAAGCCTGCGTTATCTGGCTACATGGACTTGGCGATTCTGGACACGGTTTTGCCCCCATTGTACCTGAACTAAAATTGCCTGAATCCATGGCTATAAAATTTATCTTTCCCCATGCCCCAGAGCGAGCAATCACCATAAACGGTGGTATGTGCATGCGGGCTTGGTACGATATTAAGTCTTTGGATTTCAACAGTCGCGCTGATTTAACAGGTGTACGAGAGTCAGCTGAACTTGTCGAACAGCTCCTTAACGACCAAATCGAAAATGGCATTCCTGCAAACCGGATTGTTCTGGCCGGATTCTCTCAAGGTGGTGTCATCGCCCTTCATTTAGCGACAAGGGTGAAACATAAACTGGCAGGGATCCTCGCGTTGTCGACGTATCTGTGTGAGCCCTCACTGTTAGCCAGTGAAGCTACCGACACTAATCGTGAGACGCCCATTATGATGGCCCACGGCGATCTTGACGAAGTGGTGCCCGTTTTCATGGGTAACGCAGCCTACACCACTCTGAAAGAAAACCACTTCAATGCCACTTGGCAAACATACAATATGCAACACAACGTGTGCATGCAGGAACTTAACGACATTAGTGGTTGGCTACAAAACGTTCTCGCCTGATCACACTTTGCCTTATCGGTCGATATCGCTTTATCGACCGTTTACTCTACGACACAGTTTCTGCCGCGCTTCTTCGCGATATAAAGATTGTCATCAGCTTGTTTTAACGCCGCATTAATATTGCTATCCGTAAGCGCAGTAGCCACGCCAAAACTCGCGGTGATGGGGTGATTAATATCCCCTTTCACAAAAGGACTTTGTTCAATGGCCTGACGTATGTTTTCAGCCAGTTTAACTGCTTGGCTTAACGACGCATGAGGAAATAAGACTAAGAATTCTTCTCCACCCGTTCGCGCGACGACATCAGTGGCACGCACCGCGTCTTTCATCACTGACGTCACGTGTACAAGCACTTCATCACCAATATCATGACCATAAGAGTCATTGATGGTTTTAAAATAGTCGAGATCGACTACTACCGCACTAAGTGGAAAGTAAGCAACGGGATCTTGCATAACTTTTTCAAAGAAAACAGCTTCTAAAAAACGTCGATTTGGTAGTTTAGTTAACGGATCGGTATTGGCCTGACGCACGCGCTCTAAATTGTCTTTAAGCATTTCTATGCGGCTTTGGTGCCAGAAATTCTCTCCGATAAATGCCACACACACAAAACAACACGTCGCAATAATAAAACGAGAGACGTGCTCAGGGGGATACTCTGCGGCTATTAGCTCCTGGTTATACAGAAGAACACTGGCAATGCCCAACGTTACCGCAACATAAGCAATGGCGGGTTTAAATTGCACCACCACAATCTGAATAAACAGCAATGGAAATATAAAATACAAGCCCGTATTGTTTAACCCACCTGTGTACACTAACGTGTTGATAGTAAAACAAACAATGAGCCCCGCCACATAATAGAAGCTATTGTTATTGGGTAGCAGGTGAGAAAGGGCTACGTTGACATACATTACTGCGGCAGACGCACCTAATGCAGCTACTAGCAATGTATTTCCGGCATTGACATGAAGCATGGCCATAATAGCCATAATGGTGCCACCCACATAGGAAATAAAATAAAGGGTCAAGCGCCTGCGTTTATTTTCTGCCTCACCTTTTTGCGTACTTCGCAGCAGTTTTCGAAGTGATGAGTGATCCATACTTCCCCAATCCCATTTGTTATTATTAGCGTCTTTTTTCCGTCTAATAGCATAACGTGGATTTAAGGGCATATCTATCACAGAAACTGCGGCTATTTTCATGCATCTGGGTAGAAAAAGCGTATACTAGCTGGGAGAATACTACCCTGTTTTAAATATTTATTTTTTGGATTAATCATGAGTCAACTCAACGTAAAGCGCACCATTCGAATTGCCACCAGAAAAAGTGCGCTGGCACTATGGCAAGCGGAGTATGTGAAAGCAAAGTTAGTCGCGCATTATCCGTCGCTTACGGTGGAGTTGGTTCCCATGAGTACCCAAGGTGATAAGATTCTCGATACACCATTAGCGAAAATTGGTGGCAAAGGGCTTTTCATTAAAGAACTTGAAGTGGCTATGTTAGAAGGCCGTGCCGATATTGCTGTTCATTCTATGAAAGACGTGCCAGTAGCCTTTCCAGAAGGGTTTGGTCTACATGCGATATGCGAGCGAGAAAATCCCTTCGATGCCTTTGTCTCCAACCAGTATGACAGTCTCGATGCGTTGCCCCAAGGTGCAGTAGTGGGTACTTCAAGCTTGCGCCGTCAATGTCAAATTAGAAAGTATCGCCCAGATCTCGTTATTAAAGACTTACGGGGTAATGTAAATACCCGTCTTGCGAAACTGGACGCAGGGGAATACGACGCCATTATTCTGGCTTCTGCAGGGCTAATTCGCCTTGAGATGGCCGAGCGCATTCGCATGCCACTCGCTGCTGATATCTCTTTGCCTGCCGTAGGACAAGGTGCAGTGGGTATAGAATGTCGCAATGACGATATTGAATTAATTGAACTTTTACAAGCACTTAACCATGTAGACACGCAAACCAGAGTGACGGCTGAGCGGGCTATGAACGAGCGACTAGAAGGCGGGTGTCAGGTACCTATCGGTAGCTTTGCCACACTTGATGGCAATACGCTGACATTGACGGGTATGGTCGGTAAGCCAGATGGTTCTGAGCTATTATTTGCCTCAGCGACCGCTTCACGGGAGAACGCAAGCGATATAGGGGTAGAAGTGGCCGAAGCATTACTTAAGCAGGGTGCTGGTGAGATCCTTAAAGCGCTTTATAATTAATTCATCGCACCATATTAGATTGCCATGTTGCTGTTTACCCGTCCTCGCCCCAAATTAACGACAAGCGCTGAAGCGTTTGAGAAGGCTGGGATCAATGCGGTAGGCGTTGCAACCTCAGATATAGTGTTGATACCGTCTCAATTTGAGGCAGTCAAAGCGTTCCTCACTGGCAATAAGGTTGATATTGTCATTGTGACCAGCGTTTACGCCGTAGATTGTGCCGTTGAAAGTGCAGATGCGTTGAAGAAGATACAGAAGCCATGCCCTGAATTCATTGCTATTGGAGACGCTACAGCGCAAAAGTTAAGCGCTGGATTGTCTCGAATAACGTCAGCTGAAGTATCCACACCTAACGTGCATACGTCAGAAGGAATATTGGCAATGCATCAACTCAATGAGGAAAATGGCAAACAAATCGTTATTATTAAAGGTGAAGGTGGTCGCGACACCATTGAACAAGGTATACAGCTCAAAGGAGGCGATGTCCGTACTTTCTGTGTGTATAAGCGCGAACAACTTGCGTGCCCTATAAGCACAAAACGATGGAAAATTGGCGACGTTAGCGGCATTATCGCTACAAGCGAAGCCATGGCGCAACAACTGCTAAGCCAATATGGCGATGCACTTGTGCAACTGCCATGGCTAACCGTTAGCGAACGGGTTAAAAGCACACTGATACAAAGCGGTATTAAACGCGTTGGGGTGTGCCATCGAGCCACCGATCAGGCGCTTATTGCCTGGGTAAAGGATAATTGGGAGTATTGAATGGCAGATAATAAAGACAATAGCACTCAACAAGAGGCTATAGAAAACGCGGCAAATAAAAAAGAGACGGTCAACAAATCTGCCTCTTCTGCGCCTTCCACCCGCCAAGCAGATACATCCAAAAAGTCGTCGGGTAATGGTTTACTGTGGTTTGTCGTACTCGTTATATTTTTGTTGGTAATCGGTATGGCAGGGGCAGGTTATTGGTATTATTTGCAACAAAGCAATGCCAGCCAGCAAACGTCTATAGTCCAACAACAACAATTATCTCAATTTAACGCTATTGAAAAAGAACGCACGGCTATCAATGCATCATTGCGGGAAGTCACTCAAACCAACGAGGCACTTAAAAATTCGCTGAATGAACTTAAATCCAAAAATGATGCATTGGATATTCAGCTGAAATCTACGTTAGAGCAACTCAACAACATGGAAGGCCGCCGGCCTGCAGATTGGCTTATCGCTGAAGCGGATTATCTGGTACGCATGGCGGGTCGCAAGTTGTGGCTGGAAAATGACGTGCGTACGGCAATTCTGCTATTGGTCAATGCCGATAAACGCCTTAAATCTTTAGCTGACCCTTCGATTTTGCCAGTGCGCGCTCACCTAGCAGAGGATATCCAAACCCTGCAACAGCTCAATCCCGTTTCACAAAGCTCGGTGGCATTAGCCCTTAGTGGAATGATGGCACAAATCGATAAATTGCCGTTAGACACGTTTGAAAAACCTGAAGATAGTGATAGCAATGACACCCAACTATCTGAATCGACGGACGATTGGAAAGACAACTTAGCTAAAGTCTGGCGTTCTTTAGTCGCCGATTTCCTAACGATAAAAACTATTGAAGAGCCAGTAGAGCCTGTCATGTCGCTGCAAGCTCAGTTTCTGGTGAAAGAACAACTTCGCCTTCAACTCATGCATGCTCAAAGCGCAGCACTTAAAGCTGAAGCAGGCTTATACCAACAGTCATTGCAATACGCACTGACTATACTGAATGACAAATTTAAGTCTGGATCCACGCAAGTAACTGGATTTGTCAATGCACTGCAAAACCTGATGGGCACCGATGTTTCTCGTCCTATTCCAAGCGAACTCGCCTCTCAGCAACCTCTGGAGAAATTGCTAGACAGTCGTGTTAAGCAGGTATTCGGACAAGGAGCAAGCGCACTATGAAATGGTTAGTAATAGCCCTTGCGGTAATAGCCGCTTTTATAGTGGCAATGATTGTCGGCCCTATGCTACTTGGTGATAAAGGTTATGTGCTCATCTCTTTAGGAAACACAGCCATTGAGATGACAGTGATCAGCTTTTGTATCTTGCTCATTGGCGCGATAATTGGGTGGTATGTGATTTCGCGTACCGCACTTTGGGCGCTGAGCCTGATTACCGGATCGCATAAGTGGTTTGGCGCATTAGGGGAGCGCAAACGCAAAAGTGCTTTTTATGAAGGTTTGCATGCAATGGCAGCCGGCAATTTTGAGGCGGCGCAAAAGTCCTTGAGTAAAACCACTAACGGTGACTTTGAGGGGGTTAATTACCTCGCATCAGCGCAAATAGCGTTAACAGGCAATAATCGAGAAAAGGCTCGCTATTTCCTGCAACAAGCCGCACAGTTTCCCAAAGCAAAAGTCGCCGCCACCGTAATGCACGCACGTGTTGACGAAGGCGAAGGAAAATACCAACAGGCCCTTGAAAAACTTGATGAGCTTGACGCTCAGGAAGGTGAAAATTCATCAGTTATCCAACTTAGAGCCCACTTGCTCGCAAAATTAGGTAAGTGGCAGTTATTGCAGGAAAACTTAGCAGCTTGGCGGAAGTCCTTATCAAAAGATGACTACACCAAGTGGAGTCAGCGTATTGCTAAAGGCAAATTTGCGGAAATTGCCAGCAAACAAGGTGCAGTAGAGTTGAAGGCATATTGGGAAAGCCTACCGCGAAAATTACGTCACGATGACGCCTATCGCGCGGCCTATATTCAACAACTTCTTGAGCAGGGCATGCACGCCGATGCCCAGCAGCTACTAGTTGAATGGCAAAAGCGGGGGCCAAACAGTACGCTGTTCCCGCTGTTTACTCAGCTAAATATTCCTGATTCTACGCCTACATTACGGCTGTTAGAAAATTGGATTAAGCATGATGAAAACAATGTTGAATTCTACTCTACATTAGGCCAGGTAGCCTTTAATTCTGGTGACGACGTTTTAGCAGAAAAAGCCCTGTTAAAAGCGAAAAAGATGAAAGCGCGCAAAAATGATTTGTTGCTGCTATCAGCTATCAGTGAGCGCAAACAAGATAATGCGACTGCCCTCAAGCTATATAAAGAAGGTCAACAACAGGTAAGTTAATACTTACACACATTACGCAGAGATAGTAAGAACGCTCGTCATGACACATGACTGAGCGTTTTTTTATACCACACAAAGTCGCGCAATTTGCCAGCCTGCGTACCTTAAGTAGTCAAGCAAATTTACGAGGGCAGTACAACGCAGAGGTTATGATTACTTCTCCTTTAGTCTTCACGTCTGAAAGCCATTCATGAAATGCAAGTAGTTTACCCCTTGTTGTGATGAGATTTTTTGAGGGTAAATAAGAAAAAATATGTTTTGATTTCCCTTTAAAGCCTCCGTACAATCCGCCGAAAATTTAGCCAGACAACCTTTGGTTGGTCTGGCTTTTTTGTCGCTGATAGATCATATTACACACACTGAATGTTAAGGAAATAGCGTTGGATACCGTTGAATTTATTCAAATTCGAAGATTTATTGTGAAGCTTGGCAAAATGTTGCACAAGTACGGTACGCCGGCGTTCCGCCTCGAAGCCTATCTCGGCGAAGTAGCTAAGTATTTAGGTGTCCACGCGTCTTTTATCTCTACTCCCACTTCGTTGACCTTTGTCATTTGGAGCGACCGCCACGAAGACGAATACAGCCATGCGGCTAGACTATTACCCGGTGAACTGGATATGAATGCGCTGTCATTGACTGATGAGCTCGCCAGTGAGCTATTGGCAGGCAAATTAACGCTAAGTGAAGCAGATAAACGCCTCAATAAAATTGATGCGATGGGCAGCCCTTATGGCAAGGTAGTGACAGGCGTCGCCTTTGCAATGGCAACGGGGGCATTCGCAATATTGATGGGCGCCAGCTTAAGTGAAATTGTATGGTCTGGAGCCCTGGGTATTGTGGCCTATTTGTGGACATTATGGGCGCAGCAATCCAAACGAGTTAATTTAATGCTTGAGCCTGTTACTGCCTTTGTCGGCGGTATATTGGCGTGCGCAATAAGTCGCTATATTGATCCTGGGATCAATATTCCTCTTGTCGTGCTGTCTTCGGTGATTGTCTTCGTGCCTGGTCTTGCTCTCACCATGGGACTGGCTGAGTTGTCATCCCGCAATATGGTTTCTGGTACTGCCCGCACCATGGATGCCATTATGCAACTATTCAAGCTCTATTTTGGTGCTTTTCTGGGTGTTTCTGTGGGCTTTAGCGCATTTGGTGAAAACATTTATTCACCGGCTGAGTCGTTGCCGTACTGGGCGACCTGGTTGGCGGTATTCTTATTGTGTATCGCACTTGTGGCCATATTCCGTACGCGCATCAAACATATTCCCTGGGCACTGGCTGCGGCCTTTATTGCCTATAGTGCCACCGCGTGGAGTTCAGATTATATGAGCCCGGGTTTAGGTGCATTCGTCGGCGCTTTTGCGTTGGGGATCTTTGCAAATGCGTTTACGCGTATAGCTAACCAACCCGCCACTATTGTCGCCATGCATGGTTTAATTGTGTTGGTGCCGGGGTCAAAAACCTATATTGGCCTGAACTCATTTATGACAGGTCAGGATTTTGTCAAAGCTGACCATTTAGGGCAGGAAGTATTTTTGATCTTTATGTCACTGGTGGCCGGCTTAATTTTCGCCAACGTGGTGGTGCCGACGAAAAAGGCGCTTTAACGCGCCCTTTGTGAAACTAGTTCAGAAGCTTAATTAAGGCTCTGCCGAGTCTGGCATTAAGTGCTCCCGCGGCGATGGCTTCGGCTGAGTTTTCCATAAATTTAGCCGACAAACTGCCCCCTATTTGGTTTGCCACTTCATCGGTAGCAAGGTCAAATATTCCCTGAGCAGCAATATTTTGCGCCAATACTTTCAATAGCTTCCAGTTCCCCGCAGTACCCGGTCGAACACCGTATACTTTGGCCATGCGCCTAATCGTCCTAAAGCTAATCCACACCACTGCCAGTGTCTGAATTAAATTGTTGGGACTAATAAAGGCTAAGCTTCCTGCGGTTACCGACTCTTTGTTCAACACCTTCTGTGCTTTTTCCTGAACCGGTTTAAGTACTGTGTCTTCGTATAAGCCCAATCGTTCAGGTGCACTCATATCACTTTGCAGCTGCTGTTGGTATCTTGAAAAACAATACGCTGCATAGGAGTGGCTGGAAAATCGTCTGCCGTGCTTCAATAATATTTCACTGACTTTTTCGACTGTTTCATCCGCCCCTTTATTGGCGATTAATTGACGGATCACAACTGCATCAGCCATTGCCGTATTCACCTGTTTGTACCCTCGCCATTCCCGTGCACTGAGCAGTCCAAAACATCCCACGAAACCCGCCAACAGTGCGCCAAGTACGCCGGTTCCAATGGGGTGTTCGCTAAAATTTGCCGCAAGTGTAGTGTAGGCATCGAATACAAAAAAGCCCAGCAGGGATATCACCCCAAAACCCAGTGTCAGACTGCCTAACGGCATCCCTTCATTTTGGGTTTCCACTTCCCATACGTCTTCTGACATCTGCTGAGGTAAGTGGGTTTGCGGTTGAGCGATATCTAGCGCCTGGGTGGTGACTTTAGCTTTGTATTGAGGTCGGATACGCTTTTGCTGTGACGTACTCTCACCCTGTTGCTCGTCTCCCTTCTCGTAAGCAGTGTCGAGGGTGTTATGCTCGTCTTTGTAAGGGTGTGGTGTATTACTCATTCCCGCTCTCCTTCCAATAAAAATTGGAGCAGTCTGTCTAGCCCCTTGCCCGCCAATATACGTGCTTTATAGTCCGGTGGTACACATACGTCTTCCGTGGGAAAGTGACTTCCCTCGTCCATCTCTTTTAATGTACTCGGGATAGTCTCAAACGTCGATTCAACGTAGCGACCTTGACTGTCCTTGTAGCGAATAGCATGTTCGGTGCTTCCTTCGTCTGTCACTTGCATAGCAGAGACCAAAAAATGTTCAAAGGTGATGGGCTTATCGGTAAAGCGTGCTCTTGCGCCTTCTGTTATTTGGGTCAGCAATTGCAATAGGTTAGGTCGCTGGCTGGCAGGTATTAAGTCTGCTTTTGTAGCAACAAAAGCCACTTTGCCAATTTGTTCTTTTTTCAGTATGTTGCGAGAAAGCCAATTGCTTTGCCCGTAAACAAAAGTGTCAGCCAAGTGACTCAAGGTTTCCTTTAATTGGTACAAGTGCTGGCGACTGTGATTAAGCCCTTCAAAGAGATCGACTAAAATTATCTGCTTATCTGTTTCTTTAAATATTGACTGCTTAAGCGGCGTTAACCACTTAGTTTGAAACGTGCGGAAATGGGCATCAAACGCCTTGTACCAAGGGTGAGAAACATCGCTGGTAATACTAGAGGGCAAGGGCGTAAATCCGTATTCCAGCCAGTCGAAATCGCTGGAGTCCAACAGGAAACTCCCCGGTTGCAATAACGATATACCGTTAGTTTTTGCCTCAATAAGGTAATCGCGATAAGCATTCACCAAGTGCTGTATTCGCTCTGGCGTAGGGGGCTGCTCAAAGTCAAAGCGATTAACCTGGGTTTTCCAAGCGTCGGCGAAATACTGTTGAGGGCCACTGCTCAATTGAGCCCACGCAGAGTCTGACCACTGGGCATAGGTTTTACTTAACATAGGAATGTCAGTGATCCATTCCCCCGGATAGTCTATGAACTCAAAGACCACATCACTGTGGGGAAGCACGTGGCGTTTTATTGATGCTGTCTGCTTTAAGCGTACCACCAATTTAAAACCATAGGCTTCTTCGGTCGCATCAGGCCATTGGCCGTTTTCCAGCGCGGTAATATTGGTCAGGTGAGGAAAGGGTTTGTAGCCTTCCAGCGGCTCAATACGCATATCGAGTACTTTTGAAGGAGGCAAATAGCGCAATAGTGGCAAACAAGCATACCCTTCTTCACTGCGACTTTTTAACAGTGTAATTAGGCTGGTAAACAGCATAGATTTGCCACTGCGACTCAGTCCGGTAATAGTAAATCGGTGAGTTTCTTTACTGAATACGTCAGCCAATTTATCGCTGGTGAAAGACGCCATCGCACGCGTTTTATCAATAAGCGAGGCAATATTTTTCTGCATGGCGTCTCAGTCACTCCCTAAAGTGTTTTGTCATCACACGCGTTTTCTCACAAAGTACTCATTCGCATTGTATCAGGTCGCTCGCTTTACCGAGCACCACATGACAATGCGTTATTACTACTATGTGGTTGTGAAGAAGATAAAAGCAAGGTCGGCTAGCGCAACAACTGACTTGCAACACCAAAAAGCACGAAGCCCTAGTGCTCCTTAGTTAGCCCAAACAACTTTTTCTTAATGCGATTTTTGCTCGAATGCCAGTGGTTCTTGGGCTTTCGCGGCGCGTTATCAATGACGTGTTCAAAATCGATATCGGCTTTTTTAGTCGGTGCGACATGAGCACAAAAGAATGTATCAATTTGTGACTGGGCTAGTTTTTTGAGGGTCTCACGATATTGATTGGGATGGCATAACGGATATGGCGGTACCAATTGGCCTTTGACCTGCACCAACACATCGGCAATATAGGCTTGTCGCGTAGGTGTATGCAGCAACGAGAGGTCGTGGTCAGTGTGTCCAGGGGTATATAGCACTTGCCAATTGGCGAAGCCGGGTAAGGTCTGTTCATCGTGTAAGATGATATCGGCCATCAAAATAGGGTGATACCACACCGACAAACGTGGCTTACCTATTCGGCTTGCAACCCACAATGTTAAAAATAGGTCGATACTGTGGGCAACTCGCCCCGCAAATCCCGCATACCATTGACCTGCCTTGGGGTGAGCCGCCACTTGTGCACCGGTGCGCGCGCGAAGTCGCATCGCGCCACCAGCGTGATCGGGATGCATATGAGTGACTACAATTAATTTTAAATCGCCCAAAGGCCGCCCTAGTGTCTGGGTGATATAACGACATACATTGTCCACGTCAGCGCGACTGCAACCGTCGAGTAACAATAACCCAGCCTCTTCTTCGACAAGGTAAATTTGCTGAATATAGCCAGATAGAGTGTGGATCTTCATAAAAATAGCCGTAACACAGGGTAGCTGAATGCTAACAAAGTTTATCTGGTTAGACCAGATTCGGCGAATAGCTTCAGCACCAAGTTTTTAAGCCACATGAGGCCTGGCTCTCCCTCTTGTTGGTTGTGCCAGTAGAGGTGTGTTTCAAATGCAGGCAGCGTAAAGGGAAGCTTTGTACTTATCAGCTGACTGTCTGTCACCACACTGGCAATAGACCCTGGCAGCGTCAGAAGCGCCTGAGTGTTTGCCACCACGTCCACAGCAGCGCGATAACTTTGACACCGCCAAGCTGAAGGGCGATTTACTCCTAATTGCTGTAAGGCAAGTTCCTCAACCGACGCCCCTTTTGTCCGGTTTGATACCGTGATATGCCTCGCATCTAGGTATTTCTTTTTGTCCAATGCGCCAACAAGCGGATTGCGTTTATTCATCAAAACGCGATAGGTATCTCTTCTCAACAGAGTATGTGAAATCGGCGGTGGCACTGAACGGCCAATGTCTATGACGAGGTGTAAATTTCGGTTAGTCAGATCAGCGAGCATACTATCGCGGTGCAAACGTGTACTGGCTATCTCAATGTTGGGTGCCTGTTGCTCTAGTGTGGCCAACAGCACGGGTAAAACGCCTAATTCCAAAGACTCTTGCATAGCAATGACGAAGCGTTGATGACTATGGAGCGGGTCGAATGCGCTAAACTCACCAAGTGCTTTTCTGATATCGTTGAGCGCTTGTAAAACAGCAGGCGCTAGCCTTTCGCAGGCCGCTGTGGGCAACATGGTTTGCTTGTCTTTAACAAACAGTGGGTCATTGAGTATGTCACGGCACCGACGCATAGCATGACTTACCGCAGACGGTGTGAGGTGAAGTACTTCTGCCACTCGGGTCATGTTTCTGTGATGCCAAAGTGCCTCAAATATTTTCAGTAAATTGAGATCGAGTTTTTCAAACTGCCTGTTCTCTAGCATGTTGTACTCCCAATATCGTTAGCGTTGTTTTAGCGTCTCTATTACGTGCCTTTGCCCACCGCCATACAGTCGGACGATAGCGCACATAGCCATGCCTCACAGTATGAATATAATTCACATCGACATAGGATTATATTTCATTTCATTCACCACGCAATAACCCCTAGTATGAATAAAACAAAACGATACCAACTTGCATTCTTGGGGGTTTACTATGGATTTCTCTCACAACGACAAAACGAAAGCCTTGCTAAAACGGCTTGACGCCTTTATCGACGAGCACATTGCACCTATTGAAAACGAGGTGTACGACTTTCATCACAGCGAAAACAACCACGGTGATTGGCGACGTTGGAAGTTGCACCCCGGTACCGAAGCGCTCAAACAAAAAGCCCGCGACGCCGGGTTAGCCAACCTGTTTCTACCCGATGCTGAGCTGGGTCAGGGCTTGACCACATTGGAATATGCTCCTTTGGCGGAGCGTATGGGTAAATATCTATTTGCCCCTGAAATATTCAATTGTAATGCACCAGACACAGGTAACATGGAAGTGCTTTATCACTTTGGCAACGAGGCGCAAAAGGCCAAGTGGCTGACGCCCTTGCTGGCAGGGGAAATAAGATCGGTGTTTGGCATGACAGAGCCTGACGTGGCGTCATCTGATGCGACGAATATGGCAGCGACCATTATCGATGACGGCAACGATGTTGTGATCAACGGAAAAAAGTGGTGGTCAACAGGGCTCGGTCACCCCAACGCCGCTATCACTATCTTTATGGGCTTGTCGAACCCCGACAACGAAAAACACGAACGTCACAGTATGGTGGTCGTGCCTCTTGATACACCTGGAATTACCATTAAACGTATGTTAGATGCTTATGGCGATTTCGATGCACCTTATGGGCATGGCGAGATGCATTTCGATAATGTACGCGTGAGCAAAGACAATCTCATTATGGGATTGGGTAAAGGCTTTGCCATTGCCCAAGGTCGCTTGGGCCCCGGCCGTATTCATCACTGCATGCGTGCTATCGGCATGGCTGAAAAAGCATTAGATCTTGCCTTACAGCGTGGTCACGAAAGAGTAGCATTTGGCAAACCCATTATTCAATTAGGGGGCAATCTAGAACGCGTGGCAGAGGCGCGAATGGCCATAGAACAAGCGCGGCTTCTCACTCTTCATGCGGCTTGGAAAATTGACAACTTAGGGGTTAAACACGCCATGACAGAGATATCTGCCATTAAAGTGGTGGTGCCTAATATGCTTCAACAGGTCGTTGATATGGCATTGCAGATCCACGGTGGTGCAGGTATGTGCAGTGACTTTCCCCTTGCTCGATTTGCTGCAGGTGCACGAGCGCTGCGCTTGGCCGATGGGCCAGATGAAGTGCACAAAGCCATGGTATCTCGTCTGGAACTTAAAAAGTACCAGACAAAACAAGTTTAACCTTTTGCAGTTAGCCTTGTTCAACACACAAAAAAGGGAGCAAAATGCTCCCTTTCTTTTCACTATTAGAACAATAGTTAGAAGGTGTAAGACAGACTGACCATGCCATTTACCGGCATACCGTAGTAACCGATAGTGTGAAGGCTGTTGATATACTTCTTATCAAACAAGTTATTAATGTTTGCACGTAACTCAAGCGCGTCAGTAACGGCATAGGTAGCATAGGCATTCGCTAGGAAGTATGCGCCTTGCTCAACATTGTAATCAACATTGCTGATCTCTGACTGCCATCTACCGCCAAAGCCAACTTCAAGTTCAGGTACGGCAGGTACTTGGTAGCCCAGTTGGAAGATCAATACGTCACGCGGTGCCCAAGTATTCGCATCGTTACCTTGCTCGTCTTCTACATTAATGTGGGTGTAAGCAGCGTTTGCACGAAGTGCGTCTGTCAATTGACCTGCTACTTCAATTTCAAAACCGTCTGACTCTACCGATACCCCTTTGTAGTAGTATTGTAGCGTGTCAGGGTTAGTACCTGCATAAGCTGCAAGATTGTCTTGCTCTGCTGTGAAGTAAGCAAAAGTCGTCATCAACTTGTCGTCGAACCACTGCGCTTTGATCCCTGCTTCGAAGTTTTTGCCTTTTGTAGGGTCGAGGTACTGGCCATTGATGTCATATTGCTCTTGTGGCTGATAGACATCCGAATAGCTCACGTATGCATTAACACTTTCTGTGAATGCATAAGTAGCGCCAATGTATGGACTCGCTTCGCTTTCTTTGTTGTCGATTATGGCACCTGAATTTTGACCATCGCGTTCAAATTCAATGGCATTAAAACCGGCGATAACAAACAACTCATCAGTGATGTTAAGTTTAGCAGAGCCAAAATAGCGAGTCAGTGTTTGCTCAATATTTGAGTATTCAGATACGGCTAACCACTCTGGCTCTGGAATGTCGCCAATGCCGTATGGAAAGGCTGGCGTAGGTCCAAAGGCAGGTGTGCTGCCATAATCAAATGCATGAACGTATGACACATCGTCACTGGTAGCATGACTTATGCCGAAGTTGACTTCATGGTCACGGCCAAATAATTCGAAGCTACCGAAAATTCGTCCTTCTACGAGGTGTGAATCGCGCTCATCGTCATAACGACCTGGCCAACCGGTAAGGCCCAACCCCGTTTCTTTATCAATTACACCATAGGCATAGAACAATTTGCTCTGACTTGCGAAATCGCGGTAGTTGTAGCTAAGTAGTAGCTGCCAATCGTTATCAAATACGTAATCAAGTTCTACAAACGCATTGGTGGCTTCTGTATCCCACTTCGTCCACTCTTGGGTAGTCGTATCACTCACGTCCCATTCAGCTTGTGTACCGTCGCTGTAGTTAAATACCAACCCACCCCAGGTATTGCCATCAGTGTTAGCATCTTGGTACGACACCCCTGCAGTAACCGTTGCATTATCGGTTAGCTGACCATCTACCACACCGTATAGGAACATACGATCATTGGCTAAGCCATCTAGATGAGACTCTTTTTCTTCATAACTGCCCACCACACGCGCAGCCCAACTGCCATCTTCAGTCAACAGCATTGAGTAATCGCCCTGGCCACGTACGAAGTTATACGAACCTGCGCTGACGGCCATCTCACCGCCTTCCTCATTTTTAGGACGTTTACGCACGTAGTTAATAGTACCTGACGCATTACCCACACCGGTTAAAAGACCGTTGGCACCACGAATTACTTCTATTTGCTCGTATCCATAAGCTTCTACAGAGCCCGTAACGATACCCCAGTCATTAGGCAAGCCAACACCATCAATTTGGGTGTTCTTAATTTCAAAACCACGAGCGGTGTAATTGGTACGGTTAGTTTCCCACTCTTCAACATTGATACCAGGCGCAAGCTTCAAGGCGTCGTTGATGTTGAATGCGCCAAAAGACTGCATAAGATCTTCAGAAAGAATACTAATGGACTGTGGCGTGTCACTAATTTCCATGGTTAAGCCCGTTGCGCCGCGGCTCACACGATTTTGACGCACACCTACAATACGAATTTTTTCAACGTCAGCTTCTTTGACTTCAGACGTGTCGTTTGGTGCAGTTTGTGCATTTACAGACAATGCAAATGCAATTGGCGATAACGCAAATAAGGAAAGTAGTTTCATAAATCTCTCAGCGCTGGATTAGTATATTTGTGTGGCCGGAGATTATACTCAAATCAAAAAATTACACAAATGATAATTATTTTCATTTGTTTTAAAATGTCTATTTAGCAAAGCACTATACTCTCTAAAATGAATACTCGCTTTGGTGATTCACGATTTGCGAGGTGCAGCATGAACTCGATTTCGGTAGTCCATACGCCAATGCGCTATATTTTTGCCGTAGGTACGCTTAAATAAGCGGTTGAAGTGGCCTGGGTCTTGATATCCCACAGCCCATGCAACCTCTTCTGCACTTTTATCACTGTGCTTCAGATATTCTTTTCCTTGCTCAACACGCAATTGCTGGAGATACCCCAGTGGCGTTTCTCCTGTAGCATCTTTAAAACGCCGCTTAAAAGTACGCACTGACATATTGATACGGGCGGCCATTTCAGTGACAGTTACCGATTCTGCAAAATGGATTTCCAACCATTGCTGTATGGTAAGAATTTCATCGTCCTGATGGTGAGTTTGGTGGTTAAGCGAGGTCATCTCACCGCTAACACCCCGTTTAAAATCCACCAAAAATGTGTGTTCAATTGCACTGCCCACCTGTGCACAAGACAAACGGGAAACTAGGTAAACAATAATCTCTATGCCGGCGTTAAGTCCCGCAGAACAATACAACTCGCCAGTAGCAGTGATAAATCTATCGGTTCTGACATCCACCTTGGGGAAGGATTTGGCAAAGTGGGCCTGTTTGTGCCAATGGGTGGTACTCATTCTGTCGTCAAGCAAACCCGCTTGAGCCAAAAAGTAAGCGCCCGTTGCAGCAGCCATAATGGGAATACCTTGCGCATGCCAGTGACGAAGTTTAGGGTAAAGGGCAGCTTGCTTATCCAATAAATCGTCCACATCTCCCCATACGCTGTGAAGCACCACTAAATCGGTTTCTTCAATATCCGCCAAGGCACAATCTGGAATAATAGCCAGGCCACTGAAAGTGGTCGTCGGTTGTCCGTCAATGGTAACCAGTTTTATCGCAATCGGTACACCAAACAGCTTTTCCTGCAGATCCGAGGCAAACTTAAGGACATCGTGGGTCAGTCCCATACTCAAGCCCATGGTGTTTTCGCTGGCAAATAACGTGACGTGTTTAAGCACCCTACTCTCCGTTGACAAAAAATCCCATTTTGGCCCAAATGGCCAATCAATTGTCCCAACTCACACTGTTAACATTTTTTTCACAAAATTACTATAAACCTAAGCTAATTTTGTGGAGACAAGCGATGCAGTTCACCGAGGAACACAACGCACTCAGAAAAACCGTACACGACTTCGTCAGTCAAGAAATGGATCCCTTTATTGAAGAATGGGAACAAGAAGGCATTGCACCATTACATTCACTGTTTAAAAAAATGGGAAATTTGGGGTTACTGGGGATCCACAAACCCCAAGCGTATGGGGGAGCCGAACTCGATTATAGTTATAACCTGGTTTTCGCCGAAGAAGTAGGACGAGCATACGGCGGCTCTATTCCCATGGCAATCGGTGTGCAAACTGATATGGCCACCCCTGCCCTTGCGCGCTTTGGAAGCGATGAATTAAAACGCAACTTTCTTGCGCCAGCGATAGCCGGTGACATGGTAGCGTGTATCGGCGTCAGCGAGCCCGGTGCGGGTTCAGATGTGGCAGGCCTTAAAACGACTGCCCGTGCCGACGGCGATGACTATGTGATAAACGGCACCAAGATGTGGATCACCAATGCCACGCAAGCAGACTGGATTTGCTTATTAGCTAACACCAGTGAAGGTCAGGTTCACGCCAATAAATCACTTATTATTGTTCCCTTAAACACACCGGGGATCACCATCTCCAAGCCGTTGAACAAGTTGGGCATGCGCGCCAGTGATACCGGTCAGATATTCTTTGACAATGTCAGGGTGCCCAAGCGCTATCTGATTGGTGAAGAAAATAAAGGCTTCACTATGCAGATGATGCAATTTCAAGAAGAGCGCATGTATGCCGCTGCCAGTGCGCTTAAAGGTATGGAACGCATTATTGCCGATACTATCGAATGGACCAAAGACCGCCAGACCTTTGGACAACCCGTCATCAATAATCAAACGGTTCACTTTAAACTTGCCGAACTACAAAGTGAGGTGGAATTACTACGCGCCCTTACGTGGCAAGCATGCCAAGAGCACATTGACGGTAAAGACGCCACCTATCTCGCCTCTATCGCCAAACTCAAAAGCGGCCGTTTATGGCGACAAGTCGCCGATAGCTGTCTGCAGTATTGGGGCGGCATGGGCTTTATGTGGGATAACCCGGTATCCCGTGCTTATCGCGATACACGCATACTTTCTATCGCTGGCGGCAGTGATGAAATGATGCTGGGTATTATCGCCAAATACATGGATATCTTTCCAAAACGCCGATAATTCAATTTAACGATATTGAGCATATTTCCATGAACAAGGTTTATGACACGCTAGATAAGAACTTAGCACTTCCCGTGATCTGTGCCCCTATGTTTCTTGTGTCGAGCCCGCAACTCGTCATTAGCACATGCCTTAATGGTGTCGTGGGCTCCTTTCCCACGTTTAACACGCGCTCACAAAGTACGTTAGATGAATGGTTGCACGAGATAGAACACGCGCTTGCAACTGCACGAGAAACCAATCCATCCAAACCAATTGCCCCCTATGCAGTAAATATGGTGGTTCACCCTTCTAATCAGCGATTGCAAGCCGACTTCGACGTAGTAAGCAAACACAAGGTGCCTTTTGTCATTACCAGTCAAGGCGACCCGACTTCGATAACTCAGGCGGTGCACCGCTGGGGCGGTATTGTCTTTCACGATGTGACAAACCTGACCCACGCAAAAAAGGCCCTGGCTGCGGGGGTCGATGGCCTTATTCTCGTTGCTGCAGGCGCCGGTGGCCATGCGGGCACCATTAATCCGTTTGCATTGGTGCGCGATATCCGGGAAATATGGGCAGGACCGATTGCCCTTGCAGGAGCAATAAACGACGGTTTTGGAGTGAGAGCTACAGAAGTTTTAGGCGCTAATTACAGCTATATGGGCACGCGATTTATCGCCACCCAAGAAGCGCAAGTGCCTAGCGACTATAAATCCATGCTTATCGATGCAGACATAGATGATCTTGTATTTACTGATACCTTCACAGGCGTGAAGTGCCACTTCCTGAAACCCTCTATTGCCCGTGCAGGTATCGACCTTGAACAGTTAAATAGCAAAACAGCCGTCGATCTTGACCTGGGAGGCAGCAATGCGTGGAAAGATATGTGGAGTGCCGGTCACGGTGTGAGCGGTATCCATCAAGTGCTCTCGGTAGACGAGTTAGTTACACAGCTAAAAAGTGAATACGTACAAGCGTCAAACACCCCCGTTTTTAGCCCTTCTACTTCATCTACCGCCTCGCAATTAGAGGAATAATTCATGGCTACTCTGCATTCAGATATTGATACAAACAGCGACGCCTTTATTGCTAATGCGCAAGTCATGCAACAGGCTGTGGAAGAATTTCGCGAGATAGAGCGAAACGTGATCACACTTGCCAAGGAGAAAGCCCCTCGTTTTGCCCAAAAGGGCTTACTTTCGCCGCGCCAGCGGTTGTCTTTACTGTTAGATGCAGGTCAGCCATTTTTAGAATTGTCGACCCTGTGCGGTTATCTTCAAGAAGGCGACAAAGACGGCAGTGCTGCAGGCGGGGGGGTGATCACCGGCATTGGCTACGTAGCTAATACACGCTGTATGATCATAGTGGATGACTACCTAACTAAAGGCGGAAGTATTACTGAGTTAGGCAGCAAAAAACGCCTTCGCATGTATCACATTGCGTTGAAACAAAAGCTACCCGTCTTGGCCCTGTCGCAAAGTGGCGGGGGCGACCTCACGTCACTAGGCGATTGGTTTGGTTTTTCTGCCGCAGGGTTTGCCATGCAAGCCAAACTGTCAGCAGCAGGTATTCCCCAAATTACAGTGGTGCATGGCAGTGCCACAGCAGGTGGTGCCTACCAACCCGGCTTATCTGACTACGTGATCATGATAAAGCAACAATCAACGGTATACCTCGCCGGCCCGCCTTTGCTTAAAGCTGCCACTGGCGAAATTGCTACCGACGAAGAAATCGGCGGCGCACAAATGCACAGTGAGGTATCAGGCGTAGCAGATTTTTTAGCCGAAGATGACCATGACAGTATCCGTATCGCACGGGACATCGTAGCCGCATTACCCTGGCAACAAGCGTTGCCAGGGCATGGAGGATATGGAGAGTCCTTTGAAAAGGACGCCCAACCATCCTCCCCTCATTACCCAGTCTCCGAGCTAATTGGTATTGTGCCGCGCGACCCCAAAACCCCTTACGACGTGCGGGAGGTCATCGCTCGAATTGCTGACCACTCACAATTTGTCGATTTCAAAGCGGATTTTGATATGGGCACAGTCTGCGGCTATATGGCGATTGAGGGAATGAAGTGCGGCGCTATCGGTAACAATGCCCCCATTACCGCTAACGGTGCGGCCAAAGCGGCACAGTTTATTCAGTTGTGTGAACAAGCTGGCTTACCGTTACTGTTTTTACACAACACCACGGGCTTTCTTGTGGGAACCGAGTCCGAGCGCGCTGGCATCATCAAGCACGGCGCAAAGCTGATCCAGGCGGTCACCAATTGTAGTGTCCCCAAAATAAGTCTGGTGTTAGGAGGCTCTTATGGCGCTGGCAATTACGCTATGGCTGGTCGGGGTATCGAACCAGACTTTATGTTTGCATGGCCTCGCTCTGTGGTGGCGGTAATGGGCCCAGCTCAGGCTGGAAGTGTGTTACGCACAGTCGCCGAGGCCAAAATGGCCCGTTCTGGGAATGTAGATCAGGCAAAACTTGATGCATTGGCTGCGCACACTATCAGCGCGATGGAAGCCAAGTCTCGCGCATTGGCTAACTCAGCCAGATTGTGGGACGACGGCATAATAGACCCTCGTGATACGCGAAGTGTGCTGGCATTTACGCTCTCCATCTGTCTAGAAGCCAAATCTCGTACTGTCAATCCCACCAGCTTTGGTGTAGGGCGCCTATAGGCACGGACGAAAAGCAAAAGGTAAATAGGCTATGAACGAATTAAATGCCAATACATTTAAAGAAATAATCGTCAAAGAAAACAAGGGTGTGCTTACTCTTCGCTTTAATCGACCACAAAAGAAAAATGCCATGAATCTGGCGCTGGTAAACGAAGTGATTGACGTTTTCGACGCCATCACGCAGCTACCTGACATACGTGTGGTCGTGATAGAAGGGTGTGATGGCCACTTTTGCTCAGGCGGTGATATTTCAGATATGCACCTCTCTTCTTTAGCACCTGAACAGCGAGAGCGCACGATATGGCAATTTAACCGACGTTTTGGCGAGATGATCACCAAAGTCGATAACGCTACTGCTGTGGTCATAGCAGTGCTTGAAGGCGCGGTACTTGGAGGTGGATTCGGCGTAGCCTGTGTCGCTGACTTAACGTTAGCTAACCAAAGTGCTTACTTTGCCCTACCTGAGACGAGCCTGGGACTAATTCCTGCCCAAATTGCACCATTTGTCGCGAAACGTATTGGCCTGCATCAGGCCAAAAGATTAGCGCTTACCGGTGAGCAGCTTTCATTCTCACAAGCCCAGGCGCTGGGTCTTGTTCACTATACCTTCGAAGAAGCACATCGGGAACGGGAAAAAACAGCATTAATTGAAAAAGTGAAGCATTGTGCACCGTCAGCTAATGCTCTCACCAAGCAGTTACTTCGCGACATTGAGCATCAGCCTTTAACCGCCCTGCTCGATCATGCTGCCACCTTATTCGTCCAATCCCTGACTTCAAAAGAGGGTACAGAAGGTACCCGCGCGTTTGTTGAAAAACGAACGCCTTACTGGTGCAAGTAGAGTACTTATGAAAACCACTATCCACAAAATTTTGATTGCTAATCGCGGGGAAATTGCGTGCAGAATTATTCGCACCGCTCATGCACAAGGTTATTATACTGTCGCGGTATACAGTGAAGCTGACCGCGACGCACGCCATGTAGAGCTTGCTGATGAAGCGGTGTTGCTCGGGCCTGCTGATGCCGCATCTTCTTATCTGAATCAACAACGCATCATTGAGGCCGCACTCGCTACCCAGGCAGACGCCATTCATCCAGGGTACGGCTTTTTGTCCGAAAATGCCGACTTTGCCAGAAACTGTACCCAATCAGGTATCACCTTTATCGGGCCCCGTCCCGAAGCTATCGCGCTGATGGGTAGCAAGCGGCTATCAAAGATAGCCATGCTAGAAGCGGGTGTGCCCTGCATTGCTGGCTATCAAGGTGATGATCAAAGTGACGCGACCTTATTGCAAAAAGCGACAGAGATCGGCTTTCCTCTGATGGTAAAAGCCAGTGCTGGAGGCGGTGGCAAAGGCATGCGACTGGTGTGGGAAGAAAATGAACTCGACACGCAAATCCGCGCTGCCCGGTCTGAAGCCCAAAAGGCATTTGGCAATGACGAACTTATTTTAGAACAAGCTCTCATTAAGCCCAGACACATAGAAATACAGATTTTCGCCGACGCTTATGGCAACACTATATATCTAGGGGAAAGGGACTGTTCTATCCAGCGCAGGCATCAAAAAGTAATCGAAGAAGCGCCCTCGCCTTTTGTCGACGAAACGTTGCGCCAAAAGATGGGTGAAGCGGCGGTTAATGCCGCGAAAGCCTGCCAATACTGCGGCGCAGGTACGGTAGAGTTCCTTGTGGATACGCACAAACGCTTTTATTTCTTGGAAATGAACACGCGATTGCAAGTTGAGCACCCCGTTACCGAGTTAGTCACTGGGCTTGATTTAGTCGATTGGCAACTGCGTATTGCTGCAGGAGAACCGCTTCCCCTTACCCAGCAAGAAGTAACAATAAAAGGGCATGCTATTGAAGCCCGCTTGTATGCCGAAGACCCCCGACAGCAGTTTTTCCCTCAGACCGGCCACGTATGGCATTGGCAGCCTCCCCGAGAAGCAAATGATGTACGAGTGGATCACGCCATGCAAGTACATAGTGCAATCAGTGCCCATTACGACCCCATGTTAGCTAAGGTGATTGCGTGGGGCGACAATCGCGCCAGTGCAGCGCGTAAACTGACACGGGCGATAACCGATACCCAGCTATTAGGTGTAAACACCAACAAGCACTTTTTGGCCCGTATTTTAATGTCTACAGGCTTTTTAAACGACGCGGTAACCACGCACTTTATTGAACAACACGCCAATACCAGCGCCATTCTAGGCAGTGCAGACCCCTCGTTTCTGTGTAAGGCAGTGGCAGCTGCGTTGTTTATTTGCTCTTCCCACATATCCCGCGCTGAACACTGGCAGGCAGCTATTGTGCAACAATTCCCTATCACATTGAGTTGCAATGAGAAGCGCAGTGCACTGATGATTACGCAGCAGCAAAACGTCTTTAGCGTAACCGACGCCACATGCCAACAGCACATCGAATTTTACATGGTTACCAGAAACCCGAACGGTTGTGACGTTCATGTAAATGGCGTGCGACAGCGTATGTGTTTTTGGCGCAATAACGACATGCTATTTATTGACGATGGGCAAGGACATTATCAATTTAATAACGTTACCCACCACCAAAATGTGCACCACAACACCGTACAAGCGACGGATATTCGAGCGGTCATGGATGGCGCTATTGTAGCCTTGCTGTGTAACGAGGGTTGCCTAGTAGAAAGCGGGCAAACTGTTGCGATCATGGAAGCGATGAAGATGGAGCACCCATTAAAAGCGCAATGCACAGGAACAGTGTCTTTGCACGTTTCTCAAATAGGGGAACAGGTAAAGACAAAACAGGTAATTGCTACTATTACTCCAACTAGAGAGGATGAGCCCCGTGAATAATTCTTCGCAAAAAACCGTAAGAATAGGCGGCGCCTCGGCGTTTTATGGCGACAGCCAGCTGTCAGCCAGGCAACTGGTTGAAAAAGGCGATATCGACTTTTTAATTTTTGATTATCTCGCTGAAGTCACCATGGCAATCTTGTCTCAGGCGCAGCGTCATAATAACAGCTTAGGATACGCCGTCGACTTCGTGACCGTGGCTATGAAAGATGTAATAAGTGATTGTGCTGCCAAAGGAATAAAAGTTATTGCCAATGCAGGCGGTGTTAACGTGCCGGGCTGCATAACGGCGTTATACCAGCTTTGCGAGCAGCTTGATCTGTCCCTAAACATCGTCGGCGTATATGGCGACAACATACTAACAAAGCGCGACAACATGTCGCTTGGCGATACCCAGCATATGGACACCGGTGACCCTTTGCCCAGTCAGCTTACGTCGATGAACGCATATTTAGGGGCACGCCCTATTGCAGATGCGCTGGATGCCGGCGCCGATATCATCGTTACCGGGCGGGTAGTCGATAGTGCGCTCACCCTAGGCCCTCTGCTTCACACGTTTAGATGGCACGACACTGATTACGATAAATTAGCTCAGGGCGCGTTGGCAGGTCACGTGTTGGAATGCGGCGCTCAATGTACCGGCGGTAACTTTACCGATTGGGAAACCGTGCCGGACTTTTCCGACATGAGTTACCCTATAGCCGAAGTCAGTGCAGACGGAAGCTTTACCATTGGGATTGCCCCAGAAACTGGTGGGCTTGTGACACCGGCGACCGTGGCTGAACAAATTTTGTATGAAATTGGCGATCCTGCCAACTACCTGCTTCCCGATGTACGATGTGATTTCACACAGATAGACCTACATCAGAGTGGACCCAATCTTGTATCAGTACAGGGGGCTACTGGCAGCGCACCGGGCAACAAATACAAAGTGTGTGCTACATACATTGATGGATTTAGACTTACCGGCACCTTTTTTATGGCGGGCTTAGCTGCGCGCGAGAAGGCACTTACGAATATTCGCGCTTATCTCAAACGCACTCAAGCAGCGCTGGATGCGCAGGGTTTAGCGCCCTTTCGTCAGATCTATTTCGAAGTCTTGGGCAGCGAAGATACCTACGGCCCCCACGCTCAAATGCACCATACACGAGAAGCGGTTGCCGTTTTCTCCCTACATCACAGTGACAAAAGCGCGTTGCAATTTGCCGCCAACGAAATGGCCTACTTAGCCACGTCGGCCGCACCCGGCATGGCCGGGTTTGGTGCAGGCAGACCCAAGCCTCAGCCTTTCATTCGCCTGCACACGTTTTTGCTCGACAAAGATCAGATTGACGTAATCATTCAAAAAAATAACAGCGTTATAAAACAAACTACGTATGCGACAAAAGAAACAAGCCAACACAAGGTAAACGGCCTATTTGACCGTACTTTACTTGATGAAGCATTAAGCCTTTTAGACGTACAGGATACCCAGACATTGCCCCTGATCGAACTGGCCTACGCGCGAAGTGGTGACAAAGGTAATAATCTGAATATTGGCGTGATTGCCCGACACCCTCAATTAGTACCTGTACTATACGCGCAGCTGACTGAGTCAGCAGTAGGTGCTTTTTTTGATCACTACATAGAAGGCTCGGTGACGCGATTTGAATTAGCCGGCTTAAATGCATTTAACTTTTTAATGACTGAAGCCTTGGGAGGCGGAGGTACGGCGTCGCTTAGAACAGATAGTCAGGGCAAGGCGGCTGCCCAAATGTTACTGACCATGCCTATCCAGGTGCCAGTTTCACTGTTGACATATACCAAGGGAGGCCAACACTAATGCCTTATCAATCGACCCTTGCAGCCTACTCGTTTAAAAACCAAACCATTGTCGTCACAGGAGGTGGCAGTGGCATAGGTCGCTGCACGGCGCACGAAATAGCCGCATTGGGTGGCCATGTCATCTTAATAGGTCGTAGGGAAAGCAAACTCATCAATACCGCGAACGAAATTAAACAAGATGGCGGCAAGGCAAGCTTTTACAGTTTGGACATTAGAGATGAAGCTGCCGTTACTGCAACCATTGAAACCCTTCTTAAACAACATTCACGAGTACACGGATTGGTCAACGCGGCTGGCGGTCAATACCGCGCCTCACTTGCTGATATTTCAAAAAGCGGCTTTGAGAAAGTCGTGCAAACCAATTTAATTGGCGGCTTTCTCATGTCTAAGACGCTGTTTAATGCACACTTTTCACATCACGGCGGTGCCATTGTGAATATTACCGCTGACAACAAAAACGGCATGCCAGGTATGGGGCACTCTGGGGCTGCGCGCGCAGGTGTGGAAAACTTAACCCAAACAGCGGCATGGGAATGGGGCCCTTTTGGCGTGCGAATTAACGCCGTGGCGCCGGGCTGGGTGGCCTCATCTGGCCTTGATACCTACCCTAAGGCCATGCAACAAGCGATTCGAAGTCTACCTCATGCAGTGCCTTTAGGTCGCATTGCCAGCGAGGCTGAAATTTCCTCGGTCATCTGTTTTCTATTGAGCAAAGGTGCAAACTTTATTACCGGCCAAACCTTATTTGTCGATGGCGGCGCCAGCATGGGTTCAGCCCCGGCGCTTTACCCCCTTTCACACAAGGGCAACCCCAACAGTGAGACGTACAACGGTTTTCACCGCAGTATCACGCCTGACGTATTGCGTTAACCTGATAGAAGGAAAGCAACATGGGACAACAACAACTCGAAAAAAATCTGGTAGAGCGTGTAGCAATGGGCGATTTACTTCGACGGCGCGCCCGGGACAGCGCTAAATTGCCTGCGCTGGTAGATCACTACGGGGGACAACGAAGAGAAATCTCCTACGGTGCGCTGAACCACAAGGTTAATCAGCTGGCCCATGCCCTTATGGACAAAGGGGTCAAGCAAGGTGACAAGCTTGCGATTATTGCAATTAATCAAATTGATGTGGTTGCTGTCTATTTTGCTTGTTACAAACTGGGCGTAATAGCGGTACCCATCAACTTTATGCAAAGTATTGAAGATGTAGCTTTCAATTTAGAACACAGTGAAACCCGCGTAATCATTTATGATGTCATGCTTTCCGATCTGGTGGCTGCCAGCATTCAGAATAATGATCATATTGCCTTTACGGTGCAATTAGGTGATGAAAACGGACGCGCTACCTACGCCATGAACGCGCTGCTGGCCGAAAGTAACAGCGGAGAAATCACTGATAGGGTAATTCGCGATCGCGATACAGCCCACATGATTTACACCTCAGGAACCACGTCAAAACCCAAGGCGGTTGAAACGTCTCATTTATCATTGACCATGGCCGCCCTTAGCGGGGCATTAGAGCTAGATATAGCCAAGCAATGCCGCATGCTGTTAGTGCTGCCTATGTTTCATTGTACGGCGCTTTCAATTCTGTTTCCGGTAATGATGCGTGGGGGCTGCGCTGTACTGCACGCCGCGTTCGAACCCATGAATATTGTTGAAAGTCTGGAGAAGGAAAAAATTGAGACCACTGTCCTATTACCTATGATGTGGAATGCCATTATGGCGACGCCTAACTTTGCCCAACGCGACTTTACCCATTTCAAGTTAGCGATTTATGGCATGGCTCCTATGAGCCAACAGAATCGTCAACAAATTCGCGACGCCTTTGGCTGTAAAATTCACCTCGGTAGCGGTCAGACGGAGTTCTCACCGGTGTCATGCTTGTTTTTAGACAACAGCCAAACGCAATTTGAAGAAGGAAATTATTGGGGAGTTCCCCTTTGTTTTACTGAACAAGCTGTCATTGATGACAAAGGTCAGGAGGTAGCCCAAGGCGAAGTGGGCGAAATCGTATGGCGCGGCCCTCAAGTTATGAACGGATACTATAAAAATGAGTCGGCCAGTCGTGCTTCTTACCAACATGGTTGGCATCATACCGGTGATTTGGGTTTTATCGATAGTGAAGGTCAGTTGCTTTTTATTGACCGGATAAAAGACACAATAAAATCTGGGGGAGAGAACGTCTCTTCGCAAAAAGTAGAGCAAACCCTTTGCTTGTTCCCCGACGTTGAAGCCGCAGCCGCATTTGGCGTTCCACATCCCCACTGGGGAGAAGCGGTCTGTGTGTGTGTGGTAGGTCGCCATTTGACCAACAACAGCTTGCCTGCCATTAACGAGTTCTGCAAAGAAAAACTAGGCAAGTTCGAAGTGCCCAAACACATCTTTCTCTGCGATTCGCTGCCCATGACCAGCACGGGCAAAATTCGCAAAGTGGCGTTGAGAGAACAATACAATGATTTCTATCGCGATACCTATGCTGACTAGCATAGGTAGTGGGCAATAAACATTTACTCCACAGCCTAGTACCGACTTGTTACAGGCTGAGCACAGACTGATTACTGACTTAGTAGCGAGCTAAATAAAGTGGCTTGCTACGCCATACTCCCAATGGTGTTTTTAAAGCGCCGAAGTGCGATGATGTAAAACACACAGCCTATAACAAAAAGCGAGATAAGCTGTGGGTAAATAACGCTTAATCCCGCCCCTCGATATAGCACACTTTGCGAGGCCATAACGAAGTGAGTGTTAGGCATAGAAAGCATAAGGTATTGAATGATTTCCGGCATACTTTCACGCGGCGTAGTACCGCCCGAAAGCAATTGTAACGGTAACAATACTAAGATAAGTAGTAATCCAAACTGAGGCATTGAGCGCGCTACTGTTGCCATGAAAATTCCCATACTGGATACCGCAAAAAGCTGTAATGCAACCGCCACCATAAATAGCCAGACATTCCCGGTTATAGGTACCCCCAACACGCCCTGAATTACACTATATACAGACAGCAATGTCGCACTCCAGACCACTAATCCCGTCGCCAGTATTTTAGAGATCATGATTTCGCTATCAGACACCGGCATAGCCAACAAATGCTCAATCGTGCCGCGCTCTTTTTCACGAATTAATGCAGCGCCAGACAATATAATGGCAATCATAGTAACCGCACTAATGAGTTCCATTACCGAACCAAACCAGTAATTCTCTAACGCAGGGTTAAATCTTGCGCGTATGACAAGCTCAACAGGATAGCTTATTTCTTCTTTATAACCCTGTAAGTAAGCATTTACTTCTGCGTTTATAATCTGGGCAATATAACCGTTACCGGAAAAGGCCTGACTAATCCGTGTAGCATCCACATTGACCTGAATATCGGGTTGGGTTCCTCTCATCACCGCCTTTTCAAAATCCGGTGGTATAGTGACAACAAAGGTATACTCCCCAGTGTCCAATGATACGTTCACTTGGTTGTCATCAATAATTTCAGGTGTAAGAAAATAAGGCGGGTAAAAGGCATCAATTATACGGCGGGACAACTGCGTGCGGTCGTGATCAACAAAGGCAATAGGGGCGTTGTGTAGAGACTCAGGAATGGCAGTGGCTGCCGTATAAATATTAAGGGTAAATACATAGATGATGAGGATCATCATCGCAGGGTCACGCCATAGGCTCCACATTTCTTTAATACCCAACTGGGTGATATTAGCAATCTTCATTGGCTAGCGCTCCTGCTTGTTCAACAGTATGGTCGCAAGCCACAAGGTGATCGGAATAGAAACCGCTATGGCATAAATCGTAAAGTCTAAGGTGCTAAAACCCAAACCTTTGCTAAAAATCCCCCGACTGGCTAACAAAAAGTAGCTTACTGGATGCCCTTCGCCAATAATGCGCCCCGCCCCTTCCAATGCAGAAACAGGGGTGATCATACCTGCAAACTGCACCGCTGGTACCATTGTCCCTATGGTAGTGAGCAAGATGGCGGCAATTTGGCTATTGGTGAAAACGGAAGCAAGAAGCCCAAAACTGGTAGAAAAAATAACAAACAGCAAACCAATCACACACAATGCAACCGCATCGCCTTTCAAGGGTACCTTAAATAACCACACCGTCATGGCGACCAGCAGTAGAAAGCTGATAAAAGACGCCACCACATAAGGGCATTGTTTGCCTAACAGAAACTCCAGTTTAGTGACCGGTGTAACATATAAATTAATGATAGAGCCCAGCTCTTTTTCTCGCACCACGGCCAAAGACGTCAACAGTGCGGGTATCATTAATAACAACATGGGTATAACCGCAGGCACGATGGCAACCAAGCTTCGGATATCCGGGTTGTATAAGTATCGCGACGCAATATTAATATGGCTGGTTATTTGTGTATAGTTAGTTTGCGCAGCTTGCTGAGCTAACCAATTCACGTGAATACCTGTCATATAACCTTCAATGGTTTCAGCCCGCGAAGGCATAGAGCCGTCAATCCAAGCCCCAACTTCCGCTTTTTCCCCTCTGTGGATCATTTGCCCAAATTCAGGGGGGATTTCTATTGCTAGCGAAATTTCACCATTTTTCATGCGCCTGTCCATATCTTCATAACTGGTGATAGGCGATTTTTCCACAAAATATCGCGAGCCTGACAAAGCATTGCGATAGTTAATGCTCATCGCCGAGTGGTCGCGATCGAAAACGGCGTATTGGAGATCTTCAACATCCATGGTTATTCCCAGTCCAATCACGACCATCAGTACCATGCTGCCCAAAAACGACATGGTGAGTCGAATGGGGTCGCGTATTAACTCCAGGGTTTCTCTTGAGGCATAACTGAACAAACGCTGTAATCGTTTTGCACTGTGTTTGGGCTTTGGGGTCTTATTAATCACTAATTTGTTGTTATCAGATGCAGAAGGTAACTGAGTCTCTGGCGCGTCTGGCTCCTGCGCCTCTATCAAATAGGCTATAAACGCTTCTTCTAAGGTCGAGCTTGATTTACTTTCCTTTATCGCATCAGGCGTATCCGTCACTAACACTTTTCCCGCGTGCATTAAAGAAATACGGTCACAGCGGGCAGCCTCGTTCATGAAATGCGTAGAAATAAAAATGGTTACTCCATCATGACGAGCCAGCGAAATGAGTAAGCGCCAAAAATTATCACGGGCAATGGGGTCGACCCCTGAGGTCGGCTCATCCAAAATAAGTACTTCTGGTTTGTGTACCATTGCCACCGCCAAAGACAAGCGTTGACGAATTCCTAATGGCAAAGCGTTGGGTAAGCTGTCTTGGTGATGTCCAAGCGAAAATCGTTTTAGCATCGCTTCAACTCGCGACTCGACCTGTTGCTTGGGCACGTTGAACAGACGCGCGTGTAAGGTCAGATTCTGCCGAACGGTAAGCTCAGTATAAAGTGAGAAGCTTTGTGACATATAGCCCACGCGGTAACGGGTGGTAAAGTCATTTGTTCCCAACGGCGTACCGAGTAACCACGCCTCTCCCGACGTTTGTGGTAATAAACCCGTCAGCATTTTCATGGTAGTGGACTTGCCACAACCGTTTGACCCGAGAAAACCAAAAATCTCCCCTTTTTCGATGGCAAAACTGACGTCATCAACAGCCACAAAATCACCGAATTTCATGGTCAGATTTTTCGCTTTAATTGCTGTTGAACTCTTGGTAGAAGCCGGATGAGTAACCTCTTCAAAGTTATAATGCTGCTGTTTTATTTCATCGGGCAGCAAGGCAATAAAAGCTTCCTCAAGATTATCTGATTGCGTTTTCGCAAGTAACGACGCTGGAGTACCTTCTGCTAATACTTTACCTGCGTTAAGGGCGAGAAGATGATCGAACTGTTGCGCCTCATCCATATAAGCGGTTGCCACCACCACTGTGATGTCAGGGGTCGCAGAACGGATATCGCTTATCAATGACCAGAACTGGCTGCGGGCTAGCGGATCTACACCAGTGGTAGGCTCGTCGAGTATGAGTAAACGGGGATCATGGATGAGCGCACAGCACAAGCCTAGTTTCTGTTTCATCCCTCCTGAAAGCTTGCCCACAGGTCGGGATAAAAACGGATAAAGCCCGGTACGTCGAGTCAGGGTATCAATTCGTGCACGGCGTGCAGCGCGGTTGTGCCCAAATAGCTTTGCAAAAAATTGTAAGTTTTCTTCTACTGATAAGGTGGGATAGAGATTTTTGCCTAACCCTTGCGGCATATAAGCAATATCAGCACAAATAGCATTGCGGTGCTTTTTGCGACGCATGTCACCGCCAAGTACTTGTAGCTGCCCTTCTTGTATTACCCGTTCGCCTGCAATCAACGATAACAACGTTGACTTTCCTACTCCATCTGGGCCAATAACACCAAGTGTGACACCGGTCGGCACCGACAGTGATATATCATCGATGGCCGTGGTTTCTTTGTAGCGAATGGTAAGGTTTTGGCACTCAATGATATTACTCATTGCACAACTAGCTCAGGTAAATCGTCCGGCCATTGCGCTTCGTCGTTAAGCTTCACCCACACCACACCCGGCAAACCGGTTTTCACTTTATCGATGTGTTGTTTAAGCAGTGAAACTGGAATGGTGGCTTTCACTCGAAACATTAGCTTTTCTCGCTCACTTTGCGTTTCCACCGAACGGGGGGTAAATTGCGCGACATCGGCCACGTAGGATATCGAGGCAGGAATTGAAACATGCGGCGCGGCATCGAGAACGATACGCGCTTCACTCCCCATTGAAAGCCTGCCAACCTGAGAAGCGGGTAAAAAGAAGGTCATATAAACATTGGTCAGATCGACCAAGCTCAGAATGCGTCCCCCAGCGCCAATCACTTCACCCGGCTCTGCCACTCGATACTGAATTCGACCACTTCGGGGCGCTTTTAAAATCATGTCATCCATTTCAGAACTAATTTGAGCAATAGTGGCATCTGCTGCACTGACTGCAGCTTGGGAGGAATAATATTGCGCGCGAGTGGCTTCAATCGTGGCATCCGCAGCCGTCAGACGCGCCTTTGCCGCATTCACCGCCGCTTTGGTACTTTCTACTGAGGTTAAATTGTCTTCTGCAAGTTGCTGTGACACCGCGCCGGTTTTAGCAAGCTCACTGGTTCGTGCGGCGTGAGCTTTTGCGGCTTTAAGCTCGGCTTGCGTTTGCAACAACGCAGCGTTAAGTGCCGCCTTTTCACTTTCTCGCTGAGCGATAGCCATCTTAGCCGCTTCTACCGCACTGAGCGCTTGTTGACGTTGCGCTTTGGCCTGTTGAAGTTGACTATTTATGGTGGTGGTATCCAACTTGGCAACGATGTCCCCAGCGTTAACCAACTCTCCCTCACCCACATAGATCTCTTCAATGCGGCCAGCAATTTTCGCAGCAATACCTATTTCTGTTGCTTCAATCCTGCCATTGCCTGACACCACATCGCCAACTTCGTCTTCGTTAAACAACGCGTTTAACACAAAACCCACCACCACAAGGAATAAAATAGATAATATAAACGGTGTTTTT
This sequence comes from Alteromonas sp. D210916BOD_24, assembly GCF_047159385.1. Taxonomy (GTDB): domain Bacteria; phylum Pseudomonadota; class Gammaproteobacteria; order Enterobacterales; family Alteromonadaceae; genus Alteromonas. Next base: position 3,945,074 of record NZ_AP038333.1, on the reverse strand, counting down.
TTCACAGCGACACTCCCTGTGTGATCTTCAGTAATGAATTTAATATGAACGTTAAGTATAGAGCCTTAGGTTTTTCGATCTTTGCGGTAAATCAACCGGTCTAAACAAAAACACGGAAAACACTACAGCGAAAGGCTGTAGCATGCAGTTTTAATATTGTATTTGAGGGTTTAGCCCTTCCTCTGTCACGTATTCTCTTACGTGATTTCTACCATCAGACTTCGCGTTGTATAAGGCAATATCAGCCTGTTTGTAAAACTTATCATAGTTAGCACAATCCATAGTGCCGCTAGCCACCCCAATGCTGACGGTAACCGAGCTTCGACTTTTAAACACCTGCTTTTCCACTGTTTTTCGTATCCGTTCTGCAAACTCAAGTGACGCATCATCGGTTGTGTTAAACAGTAAAATAACAAATTCTTCTCCGCCAATACGAGCCACTATATCGTCTTTTCGGCATAGCGATTTAAGCATATTGGCTAACCCGATCAGTACTTCATCTCCCGTATCGTGGCCGTAGCTATCGTTCAACTCTTTAAAGTGATCAACGTCGATTAACAGAAACGCTGTACTTATTGACTCTCCTTGCATACTGGCTAGTTTGCGATCTAGGTAACGGCGATTCCCTATACCCGTAAGGGGGTCGGTTTCTGATTCAATCACCAATGACTCGTTGGTTTGTTCAAGCCTCATCAGCTTTTGCTGCCGTAGTCGCAGTGATAAAAATAACACTAAGCAAATTAATGAAATGACGACAGAGGTAAACAAAAACAAAGATGAATGCTGAGCCTCTCGTTCCCTTTGCAATAAAGTCTCTTGTAGGTCGATTAAATCGCGTTCAGCTTGAAGCTGCCCTTCTAGCTTTTTGATAATGCCAGCCTGAGTAACAGGCTGTATTTTGTTTCTGCGCGCAATGTATTCAGCCTGAGTAGTTGCTGCATCTTGAAAATAGCCTAGTTTGAGCTCGAGCTTTGCCAAATTTTCATAAAGTTCGATTTCACTTTCCACTGACGTTTTATTTTTGACTTCAACAATGCCCTGACGGTACAAGCTTAGCGCTTCACCATACTCCTCATCATTGGTATACAGCTTCGCAAGCCCCAAATAAGCAGACGCTAATGCTTGGGGGTAGGCGCCTGCACGCGTATCGGTAATAACGTGGTTGTACATTTCCTTAGCATCGTCGTGTAAGCCCAGCGCCTGAAATACATGGGCCAAATTCACGCTAGCTTCACTATAGGTAAAATCGTATATCGCGTCTTCATTGGCCAACACAGTTTCAAAAAGTCGCCTAGCTTCTTCAAACTTTTGCATTTTTAGGTAAGACACACCCAGCCCTACCATCACATTCATTTCCTTGTCGAAATTATTGGCACGTCGAAATAACGCGGCAGAGCGCAGAAAATAGCTTTCTGCTTCTTCAAAATCCCCTTGTGATATTAATACGTTGCCCAGGTTGTTATATACCATAGCAAGATCGGTAATGATGTTGCTTTGTTTGGCATAGCGAATTGCTTCAATATAAAACCTTACCGCATTATCAAAGTCGAGTGTGAGTTCGTAATAGACACCTAGTGAACGGTGTGTAATGGAAAGTAGATGAGGATCGAGCGTCGACTTTGCAGCACTGATTGACTTGGTGAGATTAGTGAACGCCTCATTGTTTTCACCTTGATATATGCTGGCCATGCCCAATAACCATAAAGTACGCGTACGGCTATAGTCATCTTGTAGCTGAGTACTCAGGGGCAAAGCGTGTAGAGCATACTGCTTGGCGTTTTGTGGTGCTTCGTATAAATACAGTTCAGCCAACTCAAGCAATACCGGAAGCCGTGACGTGTTATCGGCAGTCACGTTGTCGAGTTGAAATTCAAGCGCTTTTATACGCTGTTCGTTAGCATTGGCACCATTCACTGAAAACAGCAAAATGACGACAAGGAATACTCGGACTATCATCTTTTTTGTTACTTCCCATTCTCTTTAAAAGCACCGGAATTGCTTTTAAAAATCAATTGAGTCACGTCAAAAAGTGTTAGCACTTTTTATTATTAATCAAAGCTGCAGCCCAGTTTCATTACATTGTATGAATTAAAAAGCTGAGCACATGGTTAAATAATAAGCATCAAAAGGTACAACCAGTCAAATAGTTCTTTTAATTAAACAGTAATTTATTCGCGATAACTTATATCAGCTTGGCACAATTCAAAGTATCTTTAGACGGTTCTAAGGGAGCATTCTTAACGTTAGGCGGCGCGTGTCGCCCCCTAAAATTTACGCGACGAGACTGACCAGTAAGACGATTTTTCAGAGTTTCACAAGTAAGCATTAACACCATTTGGTGCAGGTAGACAAGGACTCTACCTGCATGTAGCCAATAGCCCTTTACAACACTTCAAATAGACCAGCGGCTCCCATTCCACCGCCAACGCACATGGTCACGACCACATGCTTCACGTTGCGTCTTTTTCCCTCTAATAACGCATGTCCCACCATTCGGGCACCTGACATTCCATAAGGGTGACCTATTGAAATAGCCCCACCGTTAACGTTCATTTTATTTCCGTCAATGCCGAGTTTATCCCTGCAGTAAATCACTTGTACGGCAAATGCTTCATTCAATTCCCACAAGCCAATGTCGTCTATGGTGAGGCCAAAGCGTTTCAGTAGTTTGGGAATAGCGTAAACGGGCCCAATACCCATTTCATCTGGTTCACACCCCGCCACCGCTACACCGCGATAAATACCTAAGGGTGTGGCATGAGATTTAGCCGCCACTTTATCGTCTACCACAACCAGTGCCGCCGCGCCGTCAGACAGTTGACTAGCGTTACCGGCTGTAATACTGCCTCCCTCAAATACTGGTCTTAGCGAGGCTAGTCCGTCTAGCGTTGTGTCGGGCCGGTTGCCTTCATCCAATCCCAGTGTCCTGTCAACCGCTTGCGTCGTGTTAGTCGTCTTGTCGAATACTTTCTGACTGATATCTATTGGCGCAATTTCACTTTCAAATAATCCGGCCTGCTGTGCGAGTGCAGTGCGTTTTTGGCTTTCAAGGGCATATTCGTCTTGTGCTTCTCGACTTATTTTATAGCGCGTTGCTACGGTTTCCGCCGTTTCTAACATCGACATATAAATGGCAGGGTGTAACTGCTGAAGTCGTTCATCATGTTGGCGAAAGGTGTTCATATGTTCGTTTTGCACAAGTGATATGGATTCTACTCCACCTGCAATTGCCACAGGTACTTTGTCGTGAACCACTTGTTTGGCCGCAGTGGCAACAGCAAATAACCCCGAAGCACATTGTCTGTCCAGGCTCATCCCACTCACCGTAACCGGGAGCCCAGATGCTAATGCTGATTGTCGCGCGACGTTATACGACGCACTGCCTTGTTGCATGGCACAGCCTAATACAACATCGTCCACCTCGATATGTTGAATTCCCGCTCTTAACCATGCGTGCTTAATAGCGTGTGCTGCAAGTTGGGTGGGTTGGGTATCGTTAAGCGCCCCACGGTACGCCTTACCAATTGGAGTGCGTGCGGTAGCAAGTATAATGGCATCACTCATTGCTTAGCTCTCTTTTGATATTCCACCGCTTTACCAACAAACTTAACCGTTTGATCATTTCCCTCTTTAAACTGTTGTTGATTTGAAGTGTCGAGGATTGTCGTTAAATTACGCGCTACATTTTCAGGCGTCTGCTGCTCTGGTGGTAGATAAATACCTTGCGTTTCGAAAATTCCTGCCGACGCATAACCTCCCGCCCCGGCAGCTAAAATGAATTTAGAAGGGGAGTGCTCACTGGCTAAAAAGAGCAAACCCGCCGTAACACTTTCCACGGTAAGCACCTGATTTGCCTGTTCATCAACGAGGTCTGACAACATACGCGTCGCTGCACAGGGTGAAATTGCATTCACTTTGATGTTGTATTTAGCGCCTTCAATTGCCAATACGTTCATCAAACCGACCTGCCCCATCTTGGCGGCACCATAATTCGCCTGCCCAAAATTGCCGTATAGTCCTGAAGAGGACGTGGTCATCACAATTGTGCCACCACCTTGTGTTTTCATTGCTTCCCATACCGCTTTACTGCAATTCTTGGCACCCATCAAATGAACATCCACGACCAGCTTAAAATCGTCATCGGTCACTTTTGCAAAGCTTTTGTCGCGCAAAATCCCCGCGTTGTTGATCAGAATATCCACCCGCCCCCACGTTTGCAGTGCTTGCCTTACCATCGCGTCCACTTCCAATACGTTGGTCACGTTCGCCCCATTGGCAATTGCATCGCCTCCGTTTGCCTTAATTTCTGCAACCACTTTTTCTGCAGCAGAAAGACTGGAGCCTGATCCATCGACGCGCCCACCTAAGTCGTTCACCACAACCTTGGCACCTCTCGCGGCAAGAGCCAACGCATGAGAGCGCCCCAAGCCATTTCCTGCCCCGGTCACAATTGCGACCTTCCCGTCAAAACGTATATCCATAGCGAAACCTCCGGCATTTTTATTTTTTGCAAACTCAACCGAGTACAAGTGATTAACTAAAAAACCAACATATTCTCATGTTACATAATATTAATTATAATGTGAATAAATATTGACTCTCTGTAAAATGAAAGTAAAGTGATTAAAGTCTAAGCACGTACCTGGACGTGTCGGCAGGGAGATAACAATGAAAAACACAGTTAACAATAGAGGTTTGCAGCTAACGCTTATTGCCGCAGCTGTAAGTTTTCAAGTCGCCGCACAGACATCGGCGAACGATGAAAAAAATGAACTAGAAGTAATTGAAATAAAAGCAGAAAGACGTGTAGTTAATTTGCAAAAATCACCGCTGGCAGCGTCTGTACTAAGTGGTGACGAACTTAAAGACCGGGGTGTCAATGCAGTGGATCAACTGCAATTTGTTACCCCTTCTGCCACGGTGAATAACTTTGGCCAAGGGATCGACTTTAATATTCGAGGAGTAGGTAAAGCCGAGCACAATACTCAAACCACCACGGGCGTGATCACCTACCGCGACGGCGTGGCTACCTTTCCTGGATACTTTACCGCCGAGCCCTATTACGACATAGAGCGAGTAGAAATACTGCGCGGGCCACAAGGCACATTTGCAGGCCAAAATGCCACGGGTGGCGCGGTATTCGTCACTTCAAACAGCCCAATTGTTGATGGTGGTTACGAAGGCTACATCAGTGGTCAGTTAGGCAATTACAACAATCAAGGTCTACAAGGTGCTTTAAATTTGCCAGTGAATGATGAATTCGCAGCGCGAATTGCTTTCAATCTGGGAAAACGCGACAGCTTTTACGACATTGAAGGGCCATATACCGGTGATGAAGGAGTAGAGACAGCCAGCGCCCGAATCGGCTTAAAATGGCAACCAAGCGAAGCACTGTCGATACTGTTTAAGACGGATTTAAATTATTTAGATTTAAGTGGCTACCCCGCCGACCCTGTTTCGGGTGACAACGATCCCTTTCACATTAGTGCCAACGCTCATATTGCTGGTATAGATAGGTTTATGCGCTCTGTACTTCAAATTGATTATGAGTTTTCAAACGGTACTGTATTGCGTTCAGTTTCTGGCTATCAGCAGGGTAATACTGTATTTGAAACCGATCTAGACGGTACACAATTTGGTGTTTTTACGTTTAGAGATTCAGTTGATGAAACCATATATTCTCAAGAGATTAACCTTATTTCGCCAGACACTGATGGGCTTCGTTGGATATTAGGCGTGTATGCGCAAAATGATACGTACGACTTTCCTGAAGGCCAATTTATCATTGGGGTGCCAGAGGGAAGCCCTTTTACGGAATACTCACTGTGGGGAACTAATCCCAAGCAAACCCGCGCGGTATTCGGACAAATTAGCTATGACCTCACCAACGCATTAGAACTTCAGGTTGGCACGCGCTACTCAAAAAGCAAAACGACCAATCATATCGATGTGCTTCAGTACGGTACTCCAATTAGTGCCAACCAAACTGCGGAGTTCTCAGACTGGACGGGCAAAATTGCCCTTAATTGGGATATTAGTAGGGATCATTTCTTATACGGCTTTGCTGCCAGTGGCTTTCGTCCAGGAGGACTCAATGTACCTGTAGGATTAGGCATACCCGATCCCTTCGACGCAGAAGAAATCATCAGTTATGAAGCCGGGTGGAAAGGACAATGGTTAAACGGCTATTTACGTACACAACTGACTGCGTTTCATAATGAATATGACAATTTTCAGATAACCGTCGGCTACCCGGATAATCCAGTATTTGGCATAGAACTGAATACCCCGGAAACTACAACTATCACAGGTGTCGAAGCGCAAGTACAAGCCATGATAGGCAATTTTTCATTGAGCATGGGCGTATCCAAGATGCGCAGCGAATTAGGCAAATTCTTCGCGACCGACCCCCGCATTCCAGCCGCTCTCCCCTGTGACCCCAGTGCAGGGCCACAGAGCATTTCGTGTATTGCCCTTGAAGGACGAGATCAAACTTATGCGCCAGATTTCACCTTCAATGCAACTGTGCAATATGAATTCACTTTTGAACAAAGCCGACTTATCCCACGCCTGAACTTTGGCCATGTATCAGAGCAATGGGCGACATTGTTCCAAAATGAAGCGCTAGGGGATCGCATTGGTTCGCGCAACATATTGGGCGGCCAAGTGGCGTGGCATTACCGCGACCTCATTGTGACTGCCTACGGTACCAACCTCACTGATTCCCAGTACGTTGGCGCTATCAACTCAGGGCTGAGATTTATGGGCCCTCCACGGGAATTCGGTCTTCGAATTACCAAAAACTTTTACTAATGGTTTCGCCTCACTGGTGTGAGGCGAGTTTTATCATAGGCGACTTAGAGATTATGCAATCGTTTTCGTTAACCATCGACAAGTTCCTTGAGCACGCATCCAAGTGGGCAGGAGCCCGCGAAATAGTCAGTGTCAGTCATCAAGGAAAACGCATCCACACCCATTATGAGGGACTTTTTCAGCGCAGTAATCAGCTGTCAGGAGCACTACAAAATATCAACCTTCAAAAGGGCGATAGAGTTGCCACTTTAGCGTGGAATACCTTGGACCATCTCGAAATATACTTCGCAACTATGGGATGTGGGATGATTTGTCACACCTTAAACCCAAGATTTAGTGAAGCGCATTTGGCGAGCATCATTAACGAAGCACAGGATAAAGCACTGGCCATCTCACAATCGCTACTTCCTATGCTCAGCGAATTGCTGGCGCAGTGCCCAACTATTGAAACCGTCATCGTGCTCGATCACAACGAAGATACAATTGTGCCAGAGTTGTGCTCTAAAGTGAGCATCTGGCGTCACAACCAGCTGTTAACTACCCATGGAAAAGCCGTTCCTTGGGGAGAGTTTGAAGAAGAAACACCAGCAGGATTGTGTTTTACCTCTGGTACGACAGGCAAGCCAAAGGGCGTGATTTACACGCACCGCTCAAACTACCTTCACACCCTTAGACTTCTACAGGCGGATGCTATTGCACTAAGTGCACACGACACCGTTTTAGTTGCTGTACCTATGTTTCATGCGAACGGCTGGGGTCTCCCCTTTGCCGCGCCTGCCGTAGGTGCAAAGCTGGTGTTACCCGGTAGAAATGCCGATGGAAAAAGCCTTGCCGACTTAATTGAAGCAGAAGGTGTCACCATTGCAGCTGGGGTACAAACAGTGTGGCTCAGCCTAATTGACTATCTCGATGAATCAGGCCGCGACCTACCGACTTTGAAACGCGTTTTAATTGGGGGTTCCAAATGCCCCGACTCACTTATTCAACGATTGGAGTCTAGGTTAGGAGCGCAGATTCAAACTAGCTGGGGAATGACCGAATTATCCCCCTTAGGTACCATCAGCTCGCCTTTAGAGAAGCCAACTGCAGTAAGAAGTGCGGGTAAACCGTTGGCAGGATTGGACTTAAAGCTTACCGATCAACAGGGAAAGACCCTACCAGCTCAACGGGGGCACGTTGGCCATTTGAAAGTGAAAGGTCACAGTGTGGTAAACCAATACTTTAATTCGACAACACCAGATGTTGACGATGAAGGCTATTTTGATACCGGCGATCTGGCCATTATTAACGAAAATGGTGAAATGAGCATATGTGGACGGGCAAAAGATCTAATAAAGTCAGGTGGAGAATGGATAAACCCTTCTGAGATAGAAGAGATTGTAGGGAACTATGACGCAGTCAACCAAGTTGCGGTTATTGGTGTTGCTCACCCCAAATGGGGAGAAAGGCCCGTAATGATTGTGGAAGCTTATGATAGTGCGAACATTTCTCTTGAATCGCTGCAATCGCATTTAAAGGGGAAAATACCCGATTGGTGGATGCCTTCTGAATTAAAGCTAGTCTCAAACATGCCGCTAGCAGCGACGGGAAAAATTGACAAAATTGCCTTACGAGAGCAGTTCAGCTGAATATATTGGGTGCTTACTGGGTGTGAGAGTTGACGTCAGGGAAGAATCCTACTTAAAATCAACTCCTTTCTTTATGAGAACCTGGAACCCGATATGTCAAAACCACCAGAACGTCGACCTCGAAAAAGCAAGGCTGAGCAGCGGGCGGAGAGTATTGAGCTGATTTTAGATGCAGCTGAATATCTTTTTTCACGCAACGGCCTATATGGGGTGACGCTGCGTGATGTTGCCAAGCAAGTAGGTATTCATACCACCTTGGTACATTACTACTTCCAGGACAAGCAGAACCTGTTTGAGGCAGTATTTGCCCGTCGTGCCAGTGTTACCAGTGACCGTCGGTTAGACGCGCTGCAGGCCTATGAGGCAGAAGCTGGCGACAACCCTTCGGTAGAGGGTGCCTTACACGCGTTCTTAGATACGGACTTAGATCTGTACTATGAAGGTGGGGAAAACTGGATGAACTATGCCGCTTTTTGCGCTCGGGTCAGTACCACGCCAGAAGGCGCAGAGCTAATGGATAAACATTTTGACCCTGTTGTACTTAAGCTTGTGGCAATATTAAAGCGCGCCTTACCGGATTATTCTGATGAAGATATTTTTTGGGGCTATCACTTTGTCACCTCCGCGTTAATGAATACATTAGCGCGCACAGGCCGTATTGATAAACTGTCAAACGGGCTCTGTAAGTCAGATGATTTTCCCGCCGTTAAAAAGCGTATTGCCGCGTTTATGGCAGCTGGTTTTACCGCATTGAAATAAATTCACTTAAACAAATTTACTCCATAAAGCCGAGTTCGTCCTCGGCTTTTTCTTGCCCACCTAGTTCTGTTTAACTTCTTTAAACAAAAAGCCGCCCTCCAAAGAATACCATTAACACATTGATATATATTGTTTTTATAATATTTTACTCAAATTAATCCCGTTTCACCAAAAATCTTTTCTCTAAATATAATATTAATACATTGATTAATATTAACTCTCGTGTTAATAAATATTAACACTATATTTACAACGAGAGAGGGCGGTATATGAAACAAAAAAATAAAAATAGCTGGCCTGGCCAACTGATTTACTTGTTTACCAGTGGAATTTTGCTTGTGCCGAATGCACTCGCGCAGGACACTGAAGAAGCTGAACCTGCAGAAGTTGAGTTGATTCAAATCACAGGCTCAAATATTAAAGGGGCAGCGTTAGATGCAGCGTTACCACTTGAAATTTACTATCAGGAAGATCTTGAGAAACAAGGCTCTCCCACGGCATTGGAGTTTGCTAAAAGTCTGACTATTTCTGGCCCGACTACCGGAGAGTCTTATTACTTCGGCGGTCCAGCCCTTACTGGTTCGGTGAACTACAATTTACGAGGAATAGGTGCCGATAAAACGCTCATTTTGTTAAACGGCAGACGCACCAGCCTCAACACCTCAAATATTCCTTCCATTGCGCTAAGCAGAACTGAAATTTTGAAAGATGGAGCCGCGGTAATTTACGGTGCAGATGCCACCGGCGGGGTGGTTAATTTCATAACCCGGCGGGATTTCACTGGTTTAGAAGCTAATGTTCAATACAAAGCAATTGACGGTTCAGACGGTGACTACTCTGTTGCGCTTTTAGGTGGATTCGGTGAAGACACAGTCAACTTTATGTGGTCAGCAGAATATGAGCACCGCTCTCGCTTAAGTACACTAGATAGAGACTTCTCCACTGCGTCATTGGACCCCACCAAAGAAGGCTACAACCCTGCGCCATGGTCAACCCTAACTAATATGGCTGGATGGGTAACACGCGGGGCACTGCCCACCATACCGAGTGCTACTGCTGACGGCGAATGGGGTGCACCTCTGGGTTTAGTTTCTGACTTTACGCCGGAAAGTTGTGCTGCTGTTGGCGGCCGTTACGACAATGCCTATACCTGTGCGTATAACTACATTCCTTTCTATCGCTTAGTAGAAGAACAAGACATATTCCGAGGTTACGCACAATTAAATGCCGAAGTCACCGATACGGTAGATTTCCATATGAATGTGTCTTATGGCCAGGTTTCAGTACCGCAAGTGATGGGCTCTCCCGCCCAGCCGATAATAAGAGGCCCAGCACTGGCACCTGGGTTAATCTACCAGTTCTATGTGCCAATAAGTAACCCTTATGCCGCACAGTTTGCGCAAGAAAATGACCTTACGGGTGTGCAAGGCTTTACGCCAATCACCTATCGTTTAATGGCGCATGGCGGTAACCCGTTCATAGCAGGAGGCGATGGTTATGGTGTGCCTGATGATATTGAAAATCGCGTATGGCGGTTATCAACTGGATTAAGTGGAGAATTGGGCGCATGGGCTGGTGTAGCAGAAGAAGTTGCTTTTGATGCCGCAATCACCTACAACTACGCCTACACCTCGAATACCCATGCCGATACCATCGGGTATCGTTTGCAAGAGGCGCTATATGGTTTTGGTGGTGCCTCGTGTAATGCCCAAGATTTAGATCCTTCCCGATTCGGTACACAAAACCCCGATGCGGCGGGTAAAAATGGGTGTATGTATTGGAATCCTTTTGCTAGCTCGTTTACTGGCAACCCTATGCTAGGTACCACCAACCCCAATTATCGGCCGGGCAGCGAAAATAATGCCGAGTTGGCTAAGTGGTTATTTGATCCCCGTGAAGTTGAAACGATTTCTGATAACCTGACGATTGATCTTGTCTTTAACGGTGGGACAGGGGTTGAGCTACCGGGCGGAGAAATAATGTGGGCCGTTGGTGGACAATATCGAACTTTTAAAACCCGTGAGTCAGTTGACAGCGAGTTTCTTGATGGCAGCATCCCATGCGCCTGGCCAGATTCGTACACCAGTGCCAATGGTGAAGGTAGCCCCAATTTAGAAGCGAACCCAGTCTCTACCACTGATCCTACATTTAGAGGATGTACTCCAGACTCACCGGGACCGTTTGTGCTATTCGCCACCGACCCAGCAGATGCCGCAGATCGCGAACAATATTCATTGTTTCTTGAATGGCAATTACCTATTACCGATGACATCGACTTACAAGCGGCAGCGCGAAAAGAAGAGTTCTCAGGCGGCCTGGGAGCCACGGTATACAAAGTGGCAGGGAAATGGTCTGTTATGGACGGTTTAACACTACGAGGCTCATTTGGCACTAACTATCAAACCCCGCCTATGGGTGTTATTCCTGGTGCCGTTACCGTTGGTGCGCGTACTTATACTGTTGCGGCCAATAACTGGTTAGCGGCTCAATTTGTTACTGATGAAGATTTAGAGCCAGAAACCGCCACTACCTGGAACTTAGGGTTTGTATGGCAAAATCGCGGCTTCGCCTCTAATCATGATTTTAGATTTATCGTCGATTATTTTGATATTGAAACTGAGGATCAGATTGGGGAAGTCGCTGATCCAAACCAAATTGCCAGTTTAGTATTTAATGGAGAAGGCGGCACAATCACCACCTGCGATCCTACCGTTCAACCACTACTCAACCGCGTAGCGTTCAATGACGGCTGTAGTGTGGGAATGAGTGCAATAGGCGCGTTCTCGTCTATCACGACCCAATTTGGCAACGGTCCGGGTCAAACCACCAGCGGCCTAGATATACAAGCGGCTTACTCGCTACCTGTAAGTGAAGGCTTACTATCCATCGATTTGACTGCCACGCGGGTGCTTGAACTTAAAACCGGTTCGACAGAGCTAGATGGTGTTGAAATTACCGCTGGCGATGACCGTTTGGGCACGCTTAACTTTGCCACATTTGCACAGGCAGCCCCTAAATGGCGAGCCAATCTGGGTATCAATTATGGCCTAGATGCCCATAACTACAGATTGGGTGTTAACTACGTGTCGGCAGTCAAAGACGAGCGCCCTGGTATTCAGTATGGCGAGGACGGTGAAAACTGGGTGACTGTCGATTTCACTTATCGATTTGAATACAGTGAAGCAATTACCATCATGGCCACCGGCGCTAACCTGTTAGACCGTGACCCACCGCCCGCTCAGGAAGAGTTTGGTTATGACCCGTGGGTAGCCAATCCATTAGGGCGAACTTTTGAAATAGCCACCAAGTTACGCTTTTAACCCTTGCACCAGGACGTTTACACGTCCTGGTCTCTTATACCCGTCTGGTAAAACCGGAGGTACGTCATGAAACCCTCTCTTTCGAATTGCATTGCATTTAGTGTGTTATTGATAACGGGAAGTGAGCTACTTGGCTGTAAAACAGACACGAAGAGCCCTCCTGGCAAAGTCTCTTATGCTGCCCAAGTAAGACCTCAAAGTGAAAGCAAGATTGTAGAAAACCCGTTAAACAACGCCTACTTTGGCGATTTACACTTACATACGCGAAATTCATTTGATGCCTACATTTTTAATGTAAGGGCGACACCTGACGAGGCATATCGCTTTGCCAAAGGTGAGCCCTTAACGCACTCTGGGGGCTTTAATATGCAATTGCGTTCCGGCCCTTTAGATTTTCTGGCCGTCACCGATCATGCAGAGTATCTGGGCGTACTTCCCGCCATTGATACCCCGGGAACTCAATACGCTAAAGTCCCCTACGCTAAACACTTATTTGCCAGTGACAGAGCGTCTGTTATCAATGCATTTAGCCGATTTGCAAAAAGTATGTCTACCGGGCAAATCATTGAAGAGCTCTCAGACATGTCGGCCACTCGCTCAGCGTGGCAAGAGACCATCAGCTCGGCCCAACATCACAATAACCCGGGCACCTTCACTACATTTATCGGTTATGAGTTCACATCGCTTCCGCAAGTGAGAAACTTACATAGAAATGTAATCTTTGCTTCGGAAAACGTGCCTGCCATGCCCTTTTCAGCTTTGGATTCACAAAACCCGGAAGATTTATGGGATTGGCTGGATAAAGAACGCAGCAAAGGCCGAGATGCATTGGCCATTCCCCACAACAGCAACGGCTCAGACGGAACCATGTTTGAACAAAAAACATGGAGTGGCGACCCCATTGGCGTGGATTACGCCAAACAAAGAGCACGCAACGAACCCCTCGTTGAGATAATTCAGATAAAAGGACAATCTGAAACCATGCCCCTTTTGTCGCCTAACGACGAGTGGGCTGGGTTTGAACTCATGACATCCTATATTGGAACAGTTAAGCCTATCACTCAGTTTGCAGGTGGCTACGTGCGTGACGCGCTAAAAACGGGCTTAAAGATAAACGCCGCAGTGGGACACAACCCTTATGCGATGGGATTTGTGGCCGGCACAGACAGCCACAACGGGGGCGGAACTGCCGAAGAGTTCAATCACTTCTCTAAAGTCGGTGTACTGGATAGCAGCCCAAAACAAAGGGGCTCAGTCGTACCTAACCCCTATACGTCGTGGGAGCAAGCTTATGCAGCAGGTTATATACCACCTCTCTCATCAACGTGGAATTCCGGCGGGCTTACCGGAGTATGGGCAAAGGCGAATACCCGAGACGCTATTTATTCAGCGTTAAAACGCAAGGAAACCTTTGCCACTTCCGGTCCGCGCATTAAAGTGCGCTTTTTTGCAGGTTATGCCTTTGATACTTCGTCATTTACCAGCGAACAGGGCCTTAAAAATGCTTACCAAAACGGCGTGGCGATGGGTGGCGAGTTACCCTCGAAACCTACCTCACCCGAGTTTTTGGTGGCTGCCATACAAGATAGTCATTCTGCGCCCCTGCAGCGTATTCAAATGATAAAAGGATGGCTAGACAAGCAAGGTCATCCTCAAGAACGGGTTTATGACATTGCCTGTGCAGATAACCTGGAACCGGACCCTCAGACACACAGATGCCCGGATAATAACGCAAGCGTAGATATAAAAACCTGTGATTACGACCGTACTACGGGTGCATCAGAGCTGCATACACGCTGGTACGACCCCGACTATCACGACGATAGTCATGCCTTTTACTATGTCAGAGTGCTTGAGAATCCTACCTGTCGATGGTCTACCTGGGATGCAATCAGAGCGGGCAGTGAGCCCAATCCCCGTCTACCTATCACCATTCAAGAGCGTGCGTATACTTCTCCTATTTGGCTGTTGCCTACCTCATGAAATCCTTTCTTAGACGTATCCTAGCCATGGTGTTTGACCCTTTTACACGCTGTTTGCTGTTGGGCGGCTCCATTTTTTGGTTATCTTTTGTATTTAACGGGCCGAGTTATTTATCGCCGGAGCACACCATTCACATATCTCAAGCCAAGATACAACAACTGGGATCCCGCTATCGTCTTCTTGCTGGCGTTGACCCCAGTAACGAAGCGCTTCAACTACTGATAAACGATTATGTAAATGAGGAAATTGCTTATAGAGAAGCGATGGCGCTGGAACTTGAAAAAGACGACACTGTGGTACGCCGCCGACTTCGTCAAAAGCTACTTTTCATTGCCGAAGGAACTGAATCCATTGATGCGCCCGACCAACAGACCCTTCACGACTGGTACTTACAGCATCAATCAAGGTTTGCCGCCAAGGAAACCAGAACTTTTACACAAAAACTGTTCCACAAAAGCCCCTCCTCCGATAAAGCGTGGACTGAAGCTTTACAAGCGCTCGACTACCTAACTACGCACCCTGCTAGTTCACTTGTCACAGAAGCGACGCTGCTACCTGACACAATGCGTATGGCTACCCAGGAACAGGCTTCACAGATATTTGGCAATACCTTAGCACAGGTAATATTTCGCGCCCCTAAAGGCAGTTGGCAAGGCCCATTTGAAAGCCCTTTTGGAGTCCATTTACTATTTATTGAAGAGATACAAGATGCCTATGTACCTGAGTTTGAAAAAGTTGCTGGACAAGTGGAGTCTGACTGGTATTACCGTCAGCGGTTGACGCGTCAGCAGACCTATTTTGAGGAGTTGCGAAAAGGCTATCGCATTACTGTTGACGATATGACCTCTGGTAAAGGAATCTAACCCATGGAACATCTTTATAGGTTCTGGCTAGTAGTTATTTGTTGCTGGTCTGCGCAAATCTCTGCCCACGAAGTACGCCCTGCCTACCTTCAAATTGAACAAGTGGGTAAAGAGACCTATCGCGTTCTTTGGAAGGTACCTGCCAAAGCAGATAAACGCTTGAGCATTGACTATACCCTTCCTACTCTCTGCTGGGATGAAAAAGCGGTGTCGTTTCGCCTTATGGAAGGCGCTTTCGTTACCGAGAGAGACGTACAATGCAGTGCATCTTTGGCCGGTCAACCCCTTACTTTTACAGGGCTAAGCGCATCGCTGACCGACATTTTAGTGCGCTTCTCACATGACAATCAAACCTCTACTTTTCGAGTCACTGGCGACACCCCCACCTTGGTGTTGCCCTTACAACCTAATACCACTGATATTTTAACCACCTATACGCAGTTGGGTATTGAACATATAGTGCTCGGCTTCGATCATCTATTATTCGTATTTTGTTTACTGCTTATCAGTGGCTTTAACCGGGCTATCATAGGCGTTATTACCGCTTTTACAGTGGCCCATTCCGTTACCCTTGTCGCCTCAGCTATGCAATGGGTGTATTTGGCCGTTGCACCTGTTGAAGCCTGTATCGCATTAAGCATTGTTTATACCGCTGCCCGTGCGATTGAATTAAACAACCAAGCCGATTCATCCAAACACCTTTGGGTAAGCGCCTTCTGTTTTGGCTTATTGCATGGGTTTGGATTTGCTGCAGCGTTAGACGACATAGGCCTACCCAGCACAGCTTTAGGGCCTGCACTGCTGTGCTTTAATTTAGGTGTAGAGTTGGGGCAACTGGTGTTTGTTGCTTTGTGCTTTATTGTGCACCGCTTTGTAGTTTCTCACCTTAAGCACCTTACAATGATAAGAAAAATGAGTGCCTATGCTGCTGGCGGCATTGCCAGTTATTGGGTAATACAACGTGTAATATTAATAGCTATCTAGGGGAACGGCGGTAGATGCCATAAATAAATCAGACTGCGAAGGACTCATCGCAGTCTGATATGTTCGCTATTCGCTGTCACTTTGATTGAACAGCTCCAAGCTAATCCATTGAGGATTGCTGGTTAAATTGCTCGCTGAAGTATCGCCAGGCTCTACCTTTTGTAAAACTGGCGACGCTATTCCCACATTCCAGTGCCAGGGCGACTGACCGCTTAACTGGCGTCTTTTTACTGCTTCGTCATGCAGTTCAAACATACCCGGCATAAGATGATGAGAGGCTATGGGTTTCTCGGCAAATCGCATATAGCCTTTATCTTGTGCGTAACTTGGCCAGTTTGCAAAACCGGTAGCCTGAGGTTTACCCGCTGTAGCAAAACTGGCCCAATACTGTGTCATCGCAGTCGATAACGCGTGCTCTTCTTTGGTATTTGGCATTACAGGCCAAAGCGGCGGCGTCTTTTCTGCGGTGCCAAATACATAGGGAATTTCACTGGCGTGAAAAGCGTGTAACCCCATGCTGTTAGCCGCAGGATAGCCGTGATCGAACAAGTACAAATAGGCGTCTTGACCCAACTTGGTTTGTTCAATAGACATCAATTCACTGGTCCAGCCGTACAGGCCATCGCGTACCACCGCAATCACACTTTCTTCCAAATCAGAATGTGGATAAAGTGACAGAAAGTCGTCCGCTAAATCTAAATAACGATTCTCAATCTCCTGAGTATAAAGCTGTGCGTTACTGGGTGCCTGAGGCGCAAGTACGCGCAACGAACGAATTTCTCCGCTGTTAAAGCCAACCAGTAGGGGCACGTTGGCCTGTTTGCCCGCCTTAAAAGTATCGATAATTTGCTCTTCAAACATATCGCCCTCAATGGTAGCAAGGGGAAAGAAGCCAATATCGGAAACTTTCTCGGCCAGTGTTGCACCGTCTATAAGGCGTAAATCCTGAATATTCTTAGCACCTAATTTTGCGCTAATAAACTGCCCTACCGCTTCAGCAGCAAATTGACCATGTACCGGTTTTTTCAAAGCAGGAGCAGACACCATATAGCCACTTTGAACGATGGCTTTATGAAATAAGCCCCGCGCTTTTTCAGTTGCCATAAGGTATAAAACGCTTAGCGCGCCAGCCGACTCCCCAGAAATGGTGACGTTGTTTGGATTACCCCCAAACTGAGAAATATTACTTTGGATCCAGTCTAACGCCGCAATCTGATCCATCACGCCGTAATTGCCCGACACCCCTTTTGACGATTCTTCACTTAATTCAGGGTGGGCTAAATAGCCAAATACCCCTAATCGATAGTTAATCGACACCACAACTACGCCTTGTTCAGCAAGTGCCTTGCCGTCATACATGGGTTCTTTACTGGCGCCTTTTACCAATGCGCCTCCATGGATCCACACGAGTACTGGTGCATCGTTTGCATTTTCGGGCGACCAGATATTTAACGTTAAACAGTCCTCACTTCGAGGGTCGATATTATTAGTATAAATACTCGACACTTTGTTGTCGGGTTGCATACAGGCGTGGCCAAACGCATTGGCGGCCAATACCCCTTCCCATGCTTTAGGGGCCTGCGGTGGTTTCCAGCGTAGCTCGCCCACCGGCGGTGCAGCGTATGGAATACCGCGATACACATTGAGTCCAGCTTCTTTTCGCCCAGTAAGTTTTCCAGATTGAATTTCTACGGTACTGGTTTGTAATTCATGAGTGCCCATATTTGCTGCCTGACATCCTATAATTGAAGTCATTACCAAGGTAAAAGCGCCTGCTAACTTGCCGAATTGTATGGTAGTCATCGTGTTATACCTCGTTGCTCTTGCTTGAGTACTTTTGCCAACCAAAGAAACAACGCTATGGCAATAAAGTAAAATGGTACAAGGCTATATAAAGCCATCTGCAAAGAATTGTCGGGATAGCTGCTTTTGAAAAAGTCACTGGCAAACCCAACAAAAGTAGGACCAAAACCCAGCCCTATCAGATTCATGATTAAAAGTAACAACGCCCCCGACATGACCCGTTGATTGGGGCGTACTTCCTGCTGAACCAGAGTTACCGAAGACGACAAATAAAAATAGTTTAAAAAGCTAGGGCCAACGAGTAATAACGTAGCCAATTGCCAGCTGGGTGCCCACACAAATCCGATATAAAAAGGCACGGCTAGGGCAAGTGATATAGCAGGCAACAGCGCAAAAGCCTGTTTGGCCTTTGGTGTAAACTTGTCAATGAGATACCCTGACGCAAAGATGCCTGCGCTCATGCCTATCCCCACCACAAGCGCGTAATACACCGCGACTTCCTCAAGAGTCATACCCTTTTCACGCATAAGGAACAACGTAGTGAAATTGCCAAGCCCATAAGTAACAAACTGCGTTGCGCCGCTGCCTAGCGCGGCCAGCATAAGTACACGGTGCGTCATAAACATTTTTAACGTATCAGCAAACTTGGCGGCAGATTCAACGCCCCCCTCTGCTACAGCCGGTTTGGAATCTAACCCACCCCGTTCAGGCTCGCGCACAAACAAATACAGCGCCAACGCCGCAAATAGCCCCACGGCACCGAGTACTAAAAAGGCTATACGCCAACTGAAAGCTGCAGCAATAGCAGCGCCAAATGCCACTCCTAGTGCAGCGCCAATAGGCGGGCCAAGGTTGAAAATACCCAACGCCATACCGCGTTTTCCCGGCGGGAAATAATCAGTAATAATGGCGTAAGAAGGGGGTACACCACCTGCTTCACCCACGCCAACCGTCATACGCGCCACGGCTAATTGAGGGAAGGTTTTAGCAAGCCCACAGGCAATGGTAGCGGCACTCCAAATAGTACAGGCTAGCGAGAGCACCTTGACGCGATTACTCTTATCGGCAAACCACCCTACCGGAATAGAAATAAAGCAATAGAACAAGGCAAAATACAACCCGCCAATTAAGCCTAGCTGGCTGTCGGAAATTCCCAGTGAATCCTGAATAGGTTTAGCAAGAATGGAAAGTAGCTGGCGGTCGAGGAAGTTAAGCACATAAATGAAACATAACATACCTAATGCAAACCATGCTCCCGTTTTAGGGGGACTGGCTACAGCAGCGTGGCCAGGCGTTGTGGGCATAACTTTCATAGAGTGATCCTATTAATGCCTGTCGAACAGACGAATAACGTTAAAGACAGGCATCGTAACGACACCGTGTTAGTATTATCATTTTGTTAACATCATAATGCAGACAATTAACACCTGTGTCAATATTCACTAAGCACTGTGTGAATATCTTTTTAATGGGAAAAGATTGAGAGTGTTTTGCGTTTAATAAGAGGGAAATAGGAATAAAATTATGGGGAGGTACGCCCACAATTATATGCAGTTGCTGTGCACAGTCACAGCAAACACATACAAAAAACCAGCGCGAGGCTGGTTTTTTGTATGTGGCGCACCCGACAGGATTCGAACCTGTGACCTTTGCCTCCGGAGGGCAACGCTCTATCCAGCTGAGCTACGGGTGCGTAGTATGGCATTTACAGCAATAGGCGCGTTTTGATTATCGCTAGCTGCAAACGGGGCGTAATAATACTTAGCCCGTGGGCTTGCATCAACTCATTTATTGAAAACTCTTCGATAATCAAATCACAATTGTTAAAAAATCCTTACTTTTTATGGGTAATTGAGCGCAAATAGTTGTCCAAGGCCAATTAACCGTTATAATCTGGCCAGTTATATTTTGTACGAATTCACCATTGCCTGGAGACAGATGTGAAATTAAAGACTTGGTTAACTGTTGCTGCTACTGCGCTAACCGTTTTTGCAGCACAAGCACAAGAAATGAGTAACGAAGAAATTGCCGAGCGTATTAAGCCGGTAGGTCAAGTTCACGTAGCAGGCGCGGCAGCAGCTGGAAACGCAGGTGCAGCAGGCGGCGCAAAATCAGGTGAAGAAGTCTATAACTCTGCCTGCGTTGCATGTCACTCATCAGGTGTACTTGGTGCACCTAAGTTGCACGTTGCCGCTGACTGGCAACCTCGCTTAGACGAGCGCGGCCTTGATGGTGTGTGGCAAAACGCACTTAACGGCATTAATGCGATGCCTCCTCGCGGTACCTGTGGCAACTGTTCTGACGAAGAAATTAAAGCAGCAATTGAGTATATGATCGAAGGTATCTAACCCTTTCCCAATACGTCAAATTGCTCGAAAAAGTAGCGTTTCCCTGTCTTATCGGTTAAGTTACCGCACGGGGAAATGCACTTTTACAATCGGCTAACGGAATGTCACAAGAATCAACGCAATACGAGTTGACAGAAGAAGAACTACGCGAGTTAATACCGCAGCTTCAACAACTTACTGAAAAGTATAAGCGCTCTGAGCGGGTTCAGAAGGCGCTTTTTGACATATCAGAACTCGCCAGTTCAGTTAGCCATCTAAACCGCCTGTATTCAGCTATTCACGAAATCATTGCCGATTTCATGAATGCCGACAATTTCTTTGTTGCCTTTTACGAACAAGAAAGCAATGTGGTCGACTTTGCTTATTTTGTTGATGAGTTTGACGAACAAACTGTTAGGCAACTTCCCGCTGAATCACTTATGGGCGGCATGACCGGTTACATTCTCAAAACCGGCGAACACCTTTTCTACAAGCGTAGCGACGAAGCCTTTTTTGCAAGAGAACACGGCATTGAACTGGTTGGCTCTCAGCCCTTTGAGCTATTAGGTGTACCTCTAAAACGCGGCAGTCAGGTTATTGGTGCCATGGTCGTACAAACGTACGATGAGGGCGTTCATTATTCCCAAGAAGATTTAGAAGTGCTGTTGTTTGTGTCTCAACACATCGTGACAACGGTCGATCGGGTTAAAAACCGTGAATTAACTGAACGTACTATTCGCGAAAGAACCCGTCAGCTACGCAAAATCAATGACGAGCTTCAGGAAGAAATTCTTGAACGCCAGAAAGTGGAGTCGCTGCAACAAGCATTATTTGAAATATCAGAGCTTGCAGCCAATCTGGAAGGCGACATGAATGTCTTCTATTCCAGTCTACACGAGATACTCGCAAGACTTATCAGCGCACCTAACTGCTACATTGCCATTTTAGATAAAGAAAATGAGTTACTTGAGTTCCCATATTTCAGTGACGTCATGCAAGAGAAGGTCGACTCTCGTGCCCTCGGCCTAGGTCTTACCGAGCTAGTGCTACGCACCGGGCAAGCTGAGTTACTTAACCCACCTCGCGTGTTGCAACTGGCTGAGGCGGGAGAAATTGACGTTACTGTCGCGCAACAAATGTTGAATAGTGCTAACTCCTGGCTGGGTTCCCCACTTATTGTAGATGGCGAGATTGCCGGTGTTATTGCGGTGCAAACCTACGGTAAGCATGCAAAATACACCTCGCGAGACCAAGAATTGCTGCGCTTTGTGTCGCATCATATTGCTGTTGCGATGGAGCGCAAGCGCAACACCGAGTCAATGCAGCGATATAACATTGAGTTGGAAGCCCGCGTAAAAGAGCGTACTGTCGAGTTAGATCGCGCCAACACGTTCTTAAAACAGCAAATTGAAGAGCGTAAAGAAATTGAGCTTAAGCTTATTCACGACGCTCACCACGACTCGTTAACCGATTTGCCTAACCGCGCCATGTTTACCAGCCGGCTTGAACTTGCGATAGCCAGTAAACAACGTTATACCGAAAATATGTTCGCGGTACTCTTTATCGACTTAGATCGCTTTAAAGTCATTAACGACACCTTGGGCCATCACGCGGGTGATGAGTTTTTGGTAGAAGTGGCTCGCCGTATTTCACTGTGTATACGGGGTCACGACTTATTGGCGCGCCTTGGCGGCGACGAATTTGTAGTGTTGCTTGATAATTTTGAAGATGTGGCGGATGTTGAAGAAGTGGCTAGCCGTATCATTGCCTCTATCTCTGAACCTTTCTTGTTAGATGGCAGAGAGATGTATTCCGGCGCCAGTATCGGTATTGCACATCTTGAAAGTTATTACCGCAGTGCCGACGAAGTACTGCGCGATGCTGACGCTGCGATGTACCAAGCTAAGACGCTTGGCCGTGGTAGGTTTGTGATGTTCGATACCAGTATGCGTGACAGACTGATTGAAGAGCTAGAGCTAGAAAATGAATTCAGACGCGCCCTTCGTGAAGAAGAATTCGATTATTTCTTGCAGCCCGTTATCACGCTAAATGACAGCTCGGCCCTGTATAAAGAAATGTATATCCGCTGGTCTCACCCCTCTTACGGTAAAATTGGCCGAGAACAGTTCAGGCAAGTGGCAGAGCACAGCGGGCTAACGTTAGACTTAGACTTATTTCAATTATCTAAAGCATGCGGTCTTATCACGCACTACGCGAATACCGACGAGCCAATCAACAAAATTGCAGTAAACGTGTCTATCAATCACTTGCTGCAATCGTCAATGGTTAATCAGATGATTGATGTTATTGAGTCATCGGGCGTGAAGCCAAGCCAACTTGTGTTTGAATTTGATGAGAATGACCTTAACCGCCGCTCTCAGTTCATTCTACCCGCTATTAAGAAATTAAAGCGCGCTGGTGTAACTTTAGTGCTGGATAATTTTGGAAGTGGTTTAGCATCGTTAAGCTATTTGTTTGCTTATCCATTCGACTTTATCAAGATAGACCATCGATTTGTTAAGTCGCTCCCTCGCTCTCAGCGCAATTTAAAACTTATTCAGTCTGTTATGCTCATTTCTGAGCACCTGAGATTTCAGGTAATCGCCGAAGGGGTAGATTCAACGGCCCAGTTGGATGCACTCAATGAAATTGAGTGCTTATACGGTCAGGGAAAAATATTACAACAGGCCACCGTGCTTGATATGGCCAAATTAGCCAGCTAATTAGTTAAGCGCAGGCATAGGTTTTTATTGCGTTTTAGTGTCAGGCAATGTTAACAACACACCTGTTTTATCAAAATTCCAGTTCGAAGTTAGTACTTACTTTTTACCAATAATGTCACGCAAATTCGCGATCCCTACTTGCGCTTTTTGTTGCCTTTCTTCCTTAGTGGCTTTGGGTTTTTGATTCTCCCATTGCACATCGTCGGGTGGCAATTCAAATAAGAAACGGCTGGGCTCTGGCTGGATCACTTCACCAAATTGGCGACGTTCTTTGGCTAAGCTAAATATCAGCTCTCGTTGAGCACGGGTTATGCCTACGTAAGCCAAACGGCGTTCTTCTTCTACGTTGTCTTCGTCAATACTGCTTTGATGCGGCAATAAGCCCTCTTCCATGCCGACCAGAAAGACAATGGGAAACTCCAAGCCTTTAGAAGCGTGCAGGGTCATTAATTGTACCTGATCGCCTTCACCATCATCTTCCCCTCGCTCCATCATATCGCGTAGAATAAGTCGGTTAACCACTTCGGTAAGCGACATGGACTGATCCAGGTCATTACCTTCGAGCATGTCGTTAACCCAGCCAAACAGGGTACTGACGTTCGCCATGGCCATTTCTGCCGCTTTCGGGCTAGCACTATGCTCGTATAGCCACTCTTCGTAGCCCATAGTACGGATCATGGTGCGAACGGCATCGGCGGTATTTCCACGAACGGCGTTGTCAGAGAGCTCTACCACCCACCGTGCGAATCCCGATACCGCATGAAAGGCCTTTTCCGTCAGTACACTATTTAAATTGGGGTGAGTGGCCGCCTCAAACATTGACACGCCTAAAGTGTTGGCAAAGTTACCCAGCTTTTCTAGCGTCGCACGACCAATACCCCGCCCTGGTGTATTGATTATGCGAAGTAGTGCATTGTCGTCATCCTGATTCACCAGCAAACGCAAATAAGCCATTATATCTTTGACTTCAGCACGGCCAAAAAACGACATCCCTCCACTTATCTTGTAGGGAATGCGGTTGCTCATCAGCAGTTTTTCAAACAATCGGCTTTGATGGTTCCCACGGTATAAAATGGCGTAGTCCTTAAACTGGGTACGGTTCATAAATTTGTGGGCCAAAAGCTCGGCAACCACCCGTTCGGCTTCGTGTTCTTCGTTTTTCGCCTCAATAACTTTCAGCGATTCACCATAGTGAAGCTCAGAGAACAGGGTTTTATCAAACAGGTGCGGATTGTTTTGAATAAGAATATTGGCACAGTGCAGTATGCGGCCTGACGACCGGTAATTCTGCTGTAGCTTAATGACGTTTAAACGCGGAAAGTCCTGCTGCAGCAAGTGCAAATTTTGCGGTTTTGCCCCTCGCCAGGAGTATATTGACTGGTCATCATCCCCTACCACAGTAAAGCGGGCACGCTCACCTACCAGTAATTTAACCAACTCGTATTGACTGGTGTTCGTGTCTTGGTACTCATCTACCAATAAATAGCGAATTTTGTTCTGCCATTTACTTCTCGCTTGCTCGTTGTGTTTTAGCAATAAGGTGGGCAGCAAGATCAAGTCGTCAAAATCAAGGGCATTGTAGGCTTTAAGGTTATCCTGATAGCGTTTATAGGCCTCAGCAAATTCTCTTTCGCCAGTGCTGCTCGCCGACTTTAACAGAGCATCAGGCAGGATCAGGTCGTTTTTCCAATTCGAGATACAGCTTTGCAATAGTTGCAGCTGATCTTTATCACCGTCAATGGTATCTGTGGTTAAGTCGTTAAGTAACGCAGTAGAGTCTTTGTCATCGAACAATGAGAAACCCGGTTTTAGCCCCAAGTCTTTCACATGGGCCTTAATGATGTTTAAGCCCAATGTATGGAAGGTAGACACTTTCAGTCCCCGGGCTTCCGGTTTACCCAAGGTCTGTGCCACCCGCTCTTTCATTTCACGGGCCGCTTTGTTGGTAAAGGTTACCGCGGCAATGTAGCGCGCGGGCATATCGCAGTTTCTGACTAAATGAGCAATTTTATTGGTAATAACGCGGGTTTTACCACTGCCTGCGCCTGCAAGCACCAAGCACGGGCCTGATACATACGTTACCGCAGATTCTTGAGCTTCATTGAGTTTCATTGGTTTCCTAAAACAACGTCCACATTACGCACAACACAGTTTTCATTGCATGTCGTGTCGATACCGATAGAATAGCTTCTACAAATTGAGCAGCGCATTATAAGGGAATTCCATGTTGGATCCGAAGAAACTCGAAGATTTAGCGAAACAAATTGCTGACGCTATTCCGCCGGGCGTGAAAAATATGGCAGAAGAAGCTGAAGGCAGGGTAAAAACCGTATTACAGTCACAGTTGTCAAAGCTTGATGTGGTTACTCGCGAAGAGTTTGATATTCAAAGCCAGGTGCTTATTCGTACCCGAGAAAAACTAGATGCCATGGAAGCGCGTTTGGCTGCTTTAGAACAGGCACTACAAGACAAGCAGTGATCAAGCCAAGCACTTCGCTATCACTGCTAACGCTATATCAGTTGAGCATCAGTTAACTAAGTTAACCAAAGGTGGCCTGCAAACCCGATGGTCACCGCCATCCCCATATAGTGATTTTCTAAAAATGCAGTAAAACAACCTTCTCGCTGTCGGTGTTTAATTAATTGATATTGACGTGCACATAACAACGCAGCAAACGCGAGCGACAGGTAATACGGCCAGGTGACAGACATCGCTTGCCCAATACCCGCTAAGATGCCCAAGGTCACCACCTGCAATGCCATTACAATAATGACGTCATAGCGACCAAACAGGATAGCCGTGGACTTTACCCCAATCTTAATATCATCATCGCGATCGACCATGGCGTACATGGTGTCGTAGGCCACCGTCCATGTTAAGTTAGCGATAAAAAGCCACCAGCCATGAGCGGGGATGGTGTTAAGTACCGCCATAAAGGCCATGGGGATAGTCCAGCCAAAAGCCGCGCCCAACACCACCTGTGGAAAGTGGGTATAGCGCTTCATAAAAGGGTAAGAGGCCGCTAGAAATAGTGCTGCCACAGATAACGCAATGGTGCGCCAGTTAAGAAATAATACCAGAACAAAAGAAATACCTACGAGCATGGCAAATAGTCGTAAGGCCTGGTGTTCTGTCACTTCACCGGTAGCCAATGGACGCTGCGCCGTGCGTTTAACGCTGCCATCGACTTTTCGGTCTGCGTAATCATTTATCACACAACCCGCCGAACGCATTAACACTACCCCGGCAAGAAATATAACCAAAATGTGCAAAGGGGGTATACCCTGCTCGGCCATTAACAACGCCCATAATGTAGGCCACAGTAATAAATAAATTCCTACAGGCTTATCAAGGCGCATTAGCCGCGCGTAGGCATTCCAGTTTGGTTTATTCATGAGGACATCTCGTGCCTAATATCAGGCTGGTAAGCGGGCGACTGTGGTAAAAATACTTCGGCAACTATCATATGGTGCTGTTCTATAGAAAATACCGAACGCCTTCCCCACAACGGTGCTGTGCGGTTAAACCCTAAAGTAGCGGCATTTACCATTCCCACTTCAAAGGGAGAACGAGAAAAGCGCGCATCGTTAAAGAGTCTTTTACCCAGTGGCTCACAGCCTAGGTTGGATAACTCGGCATCAATGATGGCCTGCGGTATTACGGAACGGGCAAAGACCCAAGGGGTGTCATTGTCGCACAGTAAAATTTCGCGAATTTGATACGTTGTTGCGCCATTCGCATTCAATACCGATAGTTCATTAGGTTGAGGCGTTAGCGTTTGCTGCCCCAACAGCTCTAAAGAAAATTGATGGCACAATGCCTGAACGCGCTCGGTTAACGACCCCGTATCCAATAACCAGTTTTTTAAATGGTCATCACCTAACTCAATACGCTCTGGCTGTTGCCAGTCGACTACTAAGCCCACTGGAAAGGATGCATTTAAAGACACATGAAAAGCCCGTATTATTAAACTGTTAGTATCATATCACGTATCATTTCATCGCGTATCATTTCACTACCAGAGGTTACACCCCTTATTCACAAATGATAAAAGGGCGTTGTGATGATCACGATATAAGTGATTAGCATAGGTGAGGCAAACAGCTTATTACTCAAACTTTTTTAACAGGCTGCTACTTTTTCATTAGTGCGTTTAAAGCTAGTTTTGCTACACTGCGTACTGAGTTTTGTTATTTATTCGTCTTTTGGTCTTTGTCATGCTTAAGTCTTTATTTTTACGTTGCTTTTTAATTACTGTTGTTGTGTTAAGTAATGCAGGTACAGCATCGGCACAAGAAAGAGCTAATTTTGCCTATCTGGGGATTGAGCCTGAAATAGTCACCAACTACATCAGTGAAAGTGCTAAAAAGCTCGGTTACGTACGAGTTTCTGTCGAATTAATGATTTACGATGTCAGCTTGTTAGAGGTAGCTGAACATCATATGCCGTTACTACGTTCTACTGCCATCGAAATTTTTGGCCAGCAGCCAGAAGAAAAAGTGAAATCGTTAACGGGAAGAGAAGAAATAAGACAAGCTATTTTGAAAGCGCTACAAGAGCATATGAAACAAGAAACAGGTGGCGAAGTCATTAAAAACGTTATTTTTACTAAGTACCTCTATCAAGGTGGCTAAGGTAAAGCCGGCTCACTCTGCCACCTTGAAAAATGCTATTTATTAAAGCGAGTTTAGCTCGCTTTTTTTGACCCCAAACTTAATATTCCTGCCATAGCACACCCACTAATTAGACCTGCAGTGTGAGCCGCGTTGGCCATATTTACCCATAAGATGTCGGCATACCCTAATACTAACCACACCAGCATAAAACCGACGATTGAGTTAGGTAAAGACACGCCCCAGCTAGGCCTTAACCACCCCAGCCACCATACAAAACCCATTACGGCGTAAACCACACCTGAAAGACCGCCGAAAAGGTACAGGTTGCCTTGAACAGGTTCGCTTACCAGAGCCTGTGCCACGTTAGAGACTATGGCGGAAACGACAAACACAATGGCTAACATACTCACGCCGAAGGTACGCTCTATCTTTGCTCCTAGCATGCCCCACCACAGCAAATTAAATACAATATGCAATATGGAGAAATGAATGAAGGCTGGCCCAAGTAACCGCCACCATTGGTGGTTGTCACTTAAGACTGACAAAGGCTGCATCAACAAATTCTGTGCAATGGGCGAGAATAGACCAAGAATAGACAGCACATACACGGCTACACACAGTAAGAATACTAAAGCAGTAAATGGGCTATGTTTGGCACTAACAAGTATATTGGCGAAGGAAAATCCACCGGTGGAAGGGGCCAAATGCACATTTTTTCCATTGTCCCATGCCGCTTGTTGATATTTGGGATCAGACGGATTAGCCAGAAACGCCTCAGCGATATCTTTCGCTTCTACTTCTTGCTCTGCGTTTGCCAATACAACAACGAACTCCCTGTTTGTGCTGCTTTGCATCACACTCGCGGGAATATGCTGGCTGGTTAAATAATTGGCCAGAAGATGAGCAGCACCTTGTTGGTTAAACGCAATAAGTGGATGAGCCATGAATTCGTTGAGTCCTACATCGTGGTCAATTTTAGTTAATCTATAATAAAGCTAAATTACGCAATATAAACTAATGACGCGTGGAGCCGCTGATCATAGTGGTACTATTTATACAACAAGCGGCCTGATAGGTTCATCAAAGTAAACCAAACAGACCGCTTTATTCAGTGATCACGTTACATGAACGAAACAAGGTACCCAAAAGCTCAACAGCACCAAGGTGGCACCATTACTCGGTCACCACTGGGTTGGCCAAACGCCATGCTTCAAAACCACCATCCATACTGTAAACGGTCTCAAAACCTTGCTGGGCTATTACTTGTGCCGCTTGCTGACTGCTTACCCCGTGATAACACACTACCACTACCGGTTTGTCTTTTGGCGTTTGTTCAATAAACGCCGAAAAGTTATCGTTGTTGAGGGGCGCAGCATTTGGCATATGTCCATTTGCAAACGACTGAGGGTCGCGAATGTCCACTATGGCAACATCGCCTTGAAAGTTTGCTACGTCTTGAACACTAATGTGCGAAAATGATGTCATTATTGCCAGTCCAATATTACTTTGCCAGATTGTCCGGAACCCATGGTATCAAACCCTTTCTGAAAGTCATCAATAGAAAAGGTATGGGTAATGATAGGTGAAAGGTCTAAACCACTTTGCAGTAAACTGGCCATCTTGTACCAGGTTTCAAACATTTCACGACCGTAAATACCTTTGATCACCAACCCTTTAAAAATAACCTGATTCCAATCAATCGCCACGTCTTTAGGGGGAATGCCCAACATCGCAATCTTTCCGCCGTGGTTCATTTTATTGAGCATGTCACGAAACGCTGCTGGCACACCTGACATTTCGAGGCCTACATCGAAACCTTCTGTCATACCAAGTTCATTCATCACGTCTTTCAAGTCTTCTTTGCTGACATCGACGGCACGGGTTGCCCCCATCTTTTTAGCAAGTTCAAGACGGTATGGGTTGATATCGGTTACCACCACATGGCGCGCGCCTACGTGCTTAGCCACCGCGGCAGCCATAATTCCGATAGGGCCAGCACCGGTAATCAGCACGTCCTCGCCCACCAAATCAAAGCTTAGCGCTGTGTGGACTGCGTTGCCAAACGGGTCAAAGATTGAGGCGAGTTCATCGCTGATATTGTCTGGAATTTTAAAAGCGTTAAAAGCAGGAATAACAAGATATTCTGCAAAAGCTCCCGGGCGGTTGACTCCCACACCTTCCGTATTGCGACACAAGTGGACGCGGCCCGCTCGACAGTTACGGCAATGTCCACACGTGATATGGCCTTCCCCTGACACTCTGTCGCCTACTTTGAAGCCTTTCACTTCCTGACCCATGTCGACTACTTCACCGACGTATTCATGTCCTACTACCATTGGCACAGGGATCGTTTGTTGCGACCACTCATCCCAGTTGTAGATATGCATGTCGGTACCACAAATGGCGGTTTTGCGAATTTTAATCAACAAGTCATTGTGACCCACTTCGGGCTTAGGTGTATCTTGCAACCAAATGCCTTTTTCAGCTTTTGCTTTTACCAGCGATTTCATGCAATCACTCCCATTTCACGGCCAACTTCAATAAACGCATCAACGGCTTTGTCAACATGCGCCAATGTATGACCCGCAGACATTTGAGTGCGTATACGCGCTTGCCCCTTGGGAACCACTGGGTAAGAGAACCCAATCACATAAATACCTTTTTCCAGTAGCTTGTCAGCCATATCACTGGCAAGACGTGCATCACCTAGCATCACAGGAATAATGGCATGATCTTTCCCGGCCAATGTAAAACCCGCTTCTTCCATACGGGCGCGAAAGTGATTGGCATTGCGCCATAACTGTGCCCGCAGCGCATCGCCGTCTTTCATCATTTCAAACACTTTCAATGAAGCAGACACAATCGGTGGCGCGACTGAATTTGAAAACAGATAGGGGCGCGAACGCTGACGAAGCCACTCTACTACTTCTTTTTTACCCGACGTATAACCACCTGAGGCGCCGCCTAACGCTTTACCCAGTGTGCCGGTAATAATATCAACACGTCCCATGACGCCGCAGTACTCATGGCTACCACGACCATTTTCTCCTAAGAAACCAGTGGCGTGACAATCATCCACCATGACCATAGCATCGTACTTATCAGCCAGGTCGCATATCGAGGCTAAATCGGCAATAACGCCGTCCATTGAAAATACCCCGTCGGTAGCGATAAGTTTAAAGCGGGCGCCATCCGCATCGGCTTGCTGCAACTGGGCTTCGAGGGCGGCCATATCGTTATTGGCATAGCGATAACGCTTTGCTTTACAAAGACGTACGCCATCAATAATACTGGCGTGATTTAATGCATCAGAGATGATGGCATCTTCTGGACCAAGCAAGGTTTCAAACAATCCACCATTGGCATCAAAGCACGATGGATAAAGAATGGTGTCTTCGGTGCCCAGAAAATCACTGATAGAAGACTCTAGCTGTTTGTGAATATCTTGTGTGCCACAGATAAAACGCACTGACGCCACACCAAAACCATGGCTGTCTAAGCCTTCTTTGGCAGCGTCGATTAATTTGTCATTGTTTGCTAAACCAAGATAGTTGTTAGCACAAAAATTAATGACGTGATCGCCGTTTTCAACATCAATGTCGGCCTGTTGTTGCGAAGTGATAATACGCTCTTTTTTATACAGACCATCTTGTTTAGTCGCTTCAATTTGCGATTGCAGATGTGAAATAAATGCCGCAGACATGCCATTCTCCGAGTGTAGATACCTAAAACGCATAGTTTAATGAAAGCACCGCAAAGGGTACACATAATTGCACGGTATTTAATGGGTTTGCAGATTGTGCCTGTAAATTAAAGCGCACACTGTCGGGTTAATTCCCCATGCAGCTGCGCCGTAGGTATCAAGCAGATTCCTTCCACAACCCCATATGTACTTTATCTGCAATTACGTCCCAAAGGTCAGCTTCAGGGATCGGCTTGCTAATGAGATAGCCTTGACCTATATGGCAGTTGAAATGGCATAACAATTCATACTGGTCACTGGTCTCAATTCCTTCTGCGACTACTTGCATACCCATATTGCTCACCATCGCAATAGTAGAATGAACGATGTTTCTGTCATCGGCACTGCTAGCGATATTGTTCACGAAAGAACGGTCAATTTTAATATAATCGGCCGGAAGCGATTTAAGATAACTCAGTGATGAGTAACCTGTTCCAAAATCATCAATGGCTATCATGCACCCCATGTCCCGAATGGTGCGCATTACCCGAGTCGCCCGTTCTATTTCACTTACCAATACTGTTTCGGTCAGCTCCAGACATACTTGGTCGGGAGAAACTTCGTTTTTAATAATCTGTTGCTGTAAATATTCAGGAAGACTAGGATCTAAAAACTGTCCCGAAGATAAATTGATAGACAGCTTTAAGTCGTGAAAGCCACTGTTCCGCAGTTCTCGAATAAGGCTTGTGGCGCGGGCGATTACCCAGTAATCAAGCTCTAGCATGAACGAAGTATGTTCTAACAAAGGAATAAAGTCAGCAGGTGAAATATGTCCTTTCTTTGGATGGTACCAACGCAACAACGCTTCAAACCCAATGAGTTTGCTGGTATGCAACTCCACTTGAGGTTGAAGCGCTAAACTGAACTGGTTTGAACGTAGCGCTTCTCTTGCCTCAGACTCTAGTTCTACCTTTTGCATCACCTTCAAGTTCATTGTGGCATCGTAAATCCGATACCCTGCGCCTTTTTTCGCTTTAGCCTCATACATGGCGATATCGGCGTGACGAAGTAATTCCACCGGCGTCGCCCGAGCGTGGTTAGTCACCGCAATACCAATACTAATTGATACATAGAAGGTCGTGTTATCTACTATGATCGGCTCTTTAAATTCGTCAATCAGCTTTTGGGCGACTACGTCCACTTGCTGTTTATTATCTATATTGGCCAACAAGACTACAAATTCATCGCCGCCAAACCGGGAGGCAATATCGGTTTCTCTTATGGGTCTTGAAATACGCATTGCAGCCGCTTTTAAAAGCTTATCACCTACGTCGTGACCGTGGCTGTCATTAACCTTTTTAAAATCGTCAAGATCCATAAACATTAACGCTACTAATCGGTCATCCCTGTCCGCGCTGGCTAATTGTTTTTCAATCTGGAACGTCAGCATGTTGCGGTTTGGCAGCCCCGTTAGCACGTCAAACATGGCCATTTTTTCTAGCTTTGCAGTATTAATGGCCATCTGTCCATCAAAGCTTTCCAGTTGTCTGGCGAGATTGTTGGCAGCATCCTCCACTACATCAAGCTCATCAGTTAACCTGAACATAGGGGTTTTACGGTGCTTGGCAGCGGATGTGTAAAACTCACTGAACCTGTGTTCTGCCAGCATAGGCAAGCGCTCGCTGACATCGATAAGACGCGTCTTGTATTGGTTGAGAAAGATATACAACAGAAGAGAAAGTACAAAGAACAACGTAACGGCACTTGCCATTACAATGTAACGATAACGCTCACTTTGGTGCTCCTTATTCGTGATATCTTGCACAATCAGTAAATAAGGGTGGTCACCATTGGTATGGTTAAACGGCAGTAAGCTAACTAATAGGTGCTGCTCTCCCAAAAGCACATTGATGCCATCGATAACCAGTTTATCAACATTTAAATCTTCGGGAAGTGCGTAAAAAAGTTGCTGCATATACTGGCTATTAGCAGCGGAAAGTTGGCTAGCCACGTTTAGCTCAAGCTTACCAGATGAGTTTTTACTTTGTTGCACAACAGCCACTTTATGCACGTTGGTTGCGCGATTAAACAGGTAGAGCAATTGACGCATTGAGGAGGTTAACACAATAACGGGTAACTCAGAGGAAGTACTCATTATGGGTATTGAAATATAATGTGTACACACTTTAGTACAGGATAAAATAGAACGGCTATCGGAGGTCGCTCGTGACGTATTCACTAAACGATTCACCACGCCGTTTACTTTAGAAGGCTCCCCTTCTATTAGCCCCTCTTCGCCAAATAAAAACACGTCTTCCACTTGAAAGTTTAACGTTAGGTACTCTTTTAAGTCATTCAGCGATTTTTGAAATGCTTTAAGATCTTGAACTTGGGGGTCGTTTTTGTGCCTAATGATATCCACCACGGTTATCATTCGGTTGTGCAATATTTCTTCAAATAGCTGCATTCGCCTTTGATGGCTGACTTGGTCTTCCCGTTGCTGAAGCAAAATCCGCTCTTCAGATTCTTGAATAAGAATGGCCGATATGACAATAGTGGCTGTCAGGACAATCGCCAACAGCATGACAATGGTTTTGGTCGTAAAAGAGACTTTAACCTTCATGCAACCGCCTTAAAACCAGTACATTAGTTGAAGTGACCACATTTCCCATTTTTTTTGTGCACTTTCGGCTACATCTCGGTCCAACAAGCTCACTACGCGAGTAGCACCATCCGCCCAGTGGTATTCTCCTTGCAGCCGCCACTTAGGCGCGATGTCATAGCGAAAGCCCAAGGTGATGGTATCTTGATAGCCGAAATAGGCAGGTATAGTGCCTCCTGAAATGGCTTCAAGCTGCAGTCCATCGGGGTCAGAAGCATTGTTTACGTACGTGTCATAACTGATTAAAGCACTAAAAGTGTTAGTAAACAGATAGCGCACTTGAACAAAGCCGCCCTCTCCACGTCTTTTCTCGGTAAAATCAGGGGCAAACAATCCCTCGCTTTCTTGTATTTCTCGGATAAGTTCTGACGATACTTCCCAATTCTCAGCAAAATATTGCGCAGACAGCATAAACCGACGAATATTGGCCGCACCTGCTAACCGGTTGTCTTCACTAGCGGGGGTATAAGTAAAATCAGAACTCAGCCAACTTGCCCCAAGCTTCCACGCCATTGTAGATGGCTGCCAGAACACACTGGCTTGATGTACAAAGTCTTGCTTAATTTTGCCCTTAGCAGCATTACCCAATAAAAAGTCGCGCTGAGAATCATTAATCGTGGTTCGACCGTAACTCCAATTCACTTCCCAAATATTGTTGTTTCCGTAGCGCGTTAAGCTGGTTTGTATACCATTACTTCCTAAAGCCACGTCGCGAAAGCCATCAAAATAAACCGATTGTGGCAACACTGATGAATATCGGGTTTGCGGTACGTCGCGAGCGACAGAATACAACCAGTGACGGTTCTTAAAACGCCCAACATGTATTTGTGCCTGCCACCTACCAATTAAGTCAGGTATTTTCCAATCGACAAACAAATAGTCTAGTCGCGTGCCTTGTTCAAACCGGTTACCACCATCTAAATAGTTGATTTGACCGGCAATAGATACATTCTCTGCGAGTTGGTAGTAGCCGTTTAAACCTATCTCGGTAAGCTCGGCGGTAATATCATTGTTGTCGGTAATAAAATTACTATCACTGGACTGGGTAATACCCTGTGACACATAACCATGCCAGGAGAATTTGGAACTGTCAGCCTTCGCGTAAAACCCCACTAGGCATAACGCTAATACTATTTTCCACTTCATAATTCACCTACCTCTACGCGTCTGAGTCTTGGTGTTTCTGCGCTTTGCAGGTAGCCAATAGCACCTTCTGTATTGATAAGTGCCTCGGCAAGAGCTTGATTCGAATCGACACGAATAGGGGTAACACCTTGACCAGAATAGGTAATCTGATCCCAAAGACGAGACAATTGATAAGGAAACATTTGCAGCACGTCGCGACAAAATTGTTTGTGCAACTCGTGGTTGTCGTTAAGAACAAAAACGGTAATTTTAGAGCCATCGCTCCAATATTGGCGGTGCCCAGTAAAAATTTGACGAAGTTCTGAGCGATTGAGCTCATTTATCATCACACTTTCATTTACCATGACATTAAGTTCTTGCGCATAACCATGAGTGCCACTAAGTAGCGACACAAATAATGGCAGCGCCCTGCCCCAAAAGGTGGGACTCAAAACTGTACGTAGCCATCGCAAAGCGGGCTTTTTCATTTATTAACGACTCCCTGTTATTACAAAGGAACACTTCGCAATCTAAGTGTAGATAATAGTTAGTGATTTTACCTTAAAATTAAGCCACAAATGGCGCGAGCTTTTGTTTAACCATATCAACTGTAATCTTTTCCATTAACTTACTTCCTTTTGCGCGCGTACCCCACGGCAGTACATCCCATGCTTTGCCTTGTTGCGCTTCGATACACGCGTCATAAACAGATACAACGCGATCTAAATCGTTGTATGGACCAGTTCGACGCGGATTAGAATGAGCATAGAGGCCAATAACCTGTGTACCTACTGTAGTGGCCATATGGGCGGGCCCTGTATCTGGCGCAATCACCAGTTGGGCGTGTTTTATCAACATAAGCAGTTGGTGTAACGTCGTTTGCCCAGTGAAGTCTTTTATCGGTATGGAGGCCGCTTGCTTAATAGCCTCAGCCGTATCGCGATCCAATTTCCCCGGACCACCACAGAGTATCACGGTGATCCCTTTTTCTTGGATATAGTCTGCAATACCTGCGTATCGTTCTGGTAACCAATTTCTCTCTGCTTTGCTTGCAGCAGGTGAAATAACCACATATTTACCCAACGCCAAAGCCTGCTGCTCAGCCCATTGCTTATCTTCTTGGGCTACGGGAATATTCCAACTAGGACGTGCTTCTTTTGGTACACCGATGGCGTCGGCAAAGTCCATAAACCCATCCAACACATGCGCGTGTTTTGACGCTGCGACGCGATGATTGGCAAACAACCAGTGCAATTCTTTACTGCGTGACCAATCAAACCCCACACGGCGTTTGGCTTTAATAACCCGAGAGGCCATATTTGCGCGCAACGCCACCTGCATCATGAGCAGAGCGTCAAACACCTCTTCTTTCACTGCTTCTTTTAACGCTTGAACAGCAGCTTTACCCTGTGATTTATCAAAAATGATAAAACGTACGTTGGGCATGAGTTTAACCAACTGATATTCAACCTTGCCTATTACCCAGGTAATTTCAGTTTCCGGCCATTGGTTTTGGATCCGGGTGACCATTGCCGCTGCATGACAAACATCACCGATTGCAGATAGACGCATTAAACAAATCTTTTTTACCACAGAGGCACTCTCGTTGCTGAAAAAACAAAATAAATCATTAGAATATGAAATTTACCATAAGTTGTGGGCGACATGGCGACAATACGACGAGACATTGGTGCGGGACAC
The DNA here is from genome assembly GCF_047159385.1 of Alteromonas sp. D210916BOD_24. GTDB lineage: Bacteria > Pseudomonadota > Gammaproteobacteria > Enterobacterales > Alteromonadaceae > Alteromonas. Next base: position 3,908,084 of record NZ_AP038333.1, on the reverse strand, counting down.
CACTTTATTTTCGACGACACCTTAGTCAGTGATCCCCATGTGGACATGTTCACTCCTGAGTTTTGGCAATTTCAAAACAAAGTAACAGGTCAGGCTAAAGGACGTGGTACTACCATTTTTGTTGAGCACGATAACCAACACTGGGTGCTTCGCCATTTCATGCGAGGCGGTCTGGTAGGAAAGTTACTCAGTGATCAGTATTTCTTTTTAGGGGTAGAGTGCTCTCGTCCTTTCGAAGAATTTCGGCTACTTAAACTGATGCGCGAACACGGTTTGCGTATTCCCATCCCTGTGGCCGCCCGAATCCATCGACGCGGGCTTATCTATCGCGGTGATCTGATCACCCAGGCCATCCCCTCAAGTCGGGACCTGCATCACATTTTGTGCGAAAGTGCACTGACTCAAGAAGATTGGAGCAATGTAGGAAAGGCCCTTGCCGCTATGCACAATTGTCAGGTATACCATCACGATGCCAATATACGAAATATTATGATGGATGCCGAACGCCAGATTTGGCTGATTGATTTTGATCGCTGCCACAAGCGTTCTGGCCAAAACTGGAAGCAATCAAATCTTGCGCGTTTACGCCGCTCTTTGATTAAAGAAAAAGACAAAAACCCTGTATTTCATTGGCAGGTCGATGACTGGCAATATTGTCTCGAAGGTTATCAGATGGTGAGCAAAACCTCAGGATAATTGGTAATTTTTCACAGTGTGATACATTACTTCCATCGAGGCAAAGTTGAGCGAGAAATCGCCACTACCTTTAACAATGTTAATAACCAAAGATTCCACCCTATGCATACAAGAGCACTTTACCCTGGCACATTTGATCCTATCACCAATGGCCATGCAGACCTTATTGAACGGGCTTCACGGCTATTTTCCCACGTTATAGTGGCAATTGCTTCTAACCCGAGTAAAAAGCCGCTTTTCACCTTAGAAGAACGCGTAGAAATGATCAAAAAAGTGACTGCGGATCTACCCAATGTGGAAGTGATGGGTTTCACCGGTTTACTCGCTGATTTCGCCGATGAACAAAATGCCACTATTCTCATTCGCGGTCTGCGCGCGGTGTCAGACTTCGAATATGAATTCCAATTGGCTAATATGAATCGCCGGCTTAACCCCAAGTTAGAAAGTGTTTTTCTTACCCCAGCAGAAGAGAATTCTTTTATTTCATCGACATTGGTCAAAGAAGTCGCCCTTCACCGCGGTGCAGTAGGCGGCTTCTGTCACCCTGTGGTAGAGCAAGCTTTAAAAGCAAGATTAGCTAAAAAAGAGTAAGCAGCAGCGCGTTGCATATCGCTGTACACCAAAGATCAGTGCGCTCTAATTAATACTGACTTCTAGTGAAGCCTTAGTTGGCTTCACGTCGGGTAATTAACGTTGACACTGAACACAAAAGAAAGTGTTTCGCTGGCCAATTATTTTGTTTTGGATGGGCTTACCACAGACATCACACGGCTCCCCCTTCCGGCCATACACTGCTAGATGTTGCGCAAAATAGCCCGGTTTTCCGTCCGTTTGCGCGAAGTCTTTTAGCGTGGTCCCCCCTTGCTCTATAGCTTTCGCCAGTACCTGTTTAATGGTAGTGGTGAGTATCTTGTAACGTTGCGCGCTGATATTTCCTGCAGCCCGTCTTGGGTCAATGCCCGCTAAAAAGAGGGCTTCATTGGCGTAGATATTCCCAACTCCCACCACAATGGCGTTATCCATAATAAAGTTTTTTACTGGCCCTTTGCGGTGTCGGGAAAGGGCGAATAACCTTTCGTCGTCAAAATCGTCAGTAAGCGGCTCAGGCCCTAAATTTTCGAGTAGAGGTAGGTGAACATCAGGAGCTTGAAATAACACGGCACCAAAGCGTCTAGGGTCGTTAAAACGCAAACATTTACCCGTATTTAGTATAATATCCACATGATCGTGTTTTACCACTGGCGTTGCCGCGTCTATAACCCGCAGCTTTCCAGACATACCAAGGTGAAGAATAAGTGAACCTTTGTCAGTATCAATGAGCAAGTATTTTGCTCTACGTCGTACTGACACCACTTCCTGCCCTTCCACCAACGACACGTCCTCAGGTATAGGCCAACGCATTCTGCGTTCTCTGACTATCACTTGCGTAATTGTGTTTCCGACTAAAAATGGGGACACACCCAAACGACTTACTTCGACTTCTGGTAACTCAGGCATTTACAGATTCCAAGGTAATAGAACATCAAGTTCAGCATTGGTTAACGTGTACCAATTATTTTCAAATTTTACCACGGTAGGAGTGGTATTGGGGTACAGGGCGTAAACCAGTCCCGTGGCACTTCCTGCTACCCATACAACAACCACATAGGGCTGTGAAGACGATATTTCAGCGGGTACGGAGGATGTTGGCTCAAGTTGAGCCCGTTGCCATTCAGAAAACTGTCGTTGTGGATTTACACTCGGTGTAGTGTGTTGTGTGGATTGACGCCATTGCTGTCCGCTTCGAGACAAACTGTTGTTATCCTGCTCGATTTTAAGGACATAAGCCTCTTGTGGGAGCAACGTACGCAACGACGACACATCAGGCTTAGGTAGAAGACTATCTAGGTTAAACAACGCAATCATCACCAGCATGGCGATAATCACCACATTGTTCATTGCCCGCTGAGAAATTCTTGCCACGTTGGTTACCTGTGCCTCACTTATGCATTGCTTGCACTACCATACTAATACCGTGGCCGTTCACAAGCTAAATAAATTCTTTTGCATGTAGATCCCATTATCCGTAAAGGAAGATCAAGAAGGATCGCACTAACCCCGCTGCAACACTGCCTCAGATAACGAGGATCAAAACATTAAAAAAAGCCGTGTTTCGGCCTAATTTTATACGCAAAAAACCCGGCAAGAGCCGGGTTTCCGTGGAGACAAAAGCAAGTGCTCTTTTTAAAAGGGCTTTACTTGATTTTTGCCTCTTTGAACATAACGTGCTTACGCACAACGGGATCGTATTTTTTGATCTCCATTTTGCCAGGCATGTTACGCTTGTTCTTATCAGTAGTGTAGAAGAAACCTGTACCTGCTGAAGAAACTAGTTTAATTTTATCACGCATTGTCGGCTTCCTTAGATTTTCTCACCACGGGCACGGATGTCAGTTAGTACTGAATCAATACCTTTCTTATCGATGATACGCATGCCTTTCGCAGACAAACGTAGTTTAACAAAACGATTTTCGCTCTCAACCCAAAAACGGTGAGTTTGAAGGTTTGGCAAAAAGCGACGACGAGTCGCATTTCTTGCGTGCGAACGGTTATTACCAACCGTTGGACGCTTACCTGTTACTTGACATACTCTTGACATTGTATTTGTCTCCAGAACAACGATAACTGTCGCGTCAGTCAATCCCACCACTCAAACAGTCGTTGGGTCAAATGACGTATTACTATAAATTAGAGGGCGCATTTTATACAGCAAAGGTAGGATCATTTCAATAAGAAAGTACAAAAAGGTTGCTTTTACGTCCCTTTGCCGTTCATTTTTCACTCAACTTTTGATTTTATCAGAAAATATTGGCCTTTTGTCGTACGGTAACCTTTGTAAACTCTATTACATTTTTATTTCATAACGATATACTGAACACATACTAATAATAAGCGTCAGTATGTAACGCTATAAAAGTTACATACAGGTTTGGAGTCGCTAGATGTCAGCAACAGTTCTTTTTGATGTACAGCATTTATATTACCTTCCGCAATATTTCCCGGTCGCCCATGTATTAAAAAATCAAGGGGTAAATGTACGCTTTGTGCTGCATAGAGAATGTGGCTACGACGATATCAAAGTAGAAAAATTAGAAGAAGAACAATTTGAGTACTGCTTTATTGCAGGAAAAAGCGAAGCCTTATCGTTCTACACGACCCAACTGGTCGACTGGATAATTTTCGGAAATATCCCGCCATTTTCAAGCAAAGAAAAATCCGCAATCGACGCAAAATTGGCGTTGATGCAACACGGGATCGGACCTAAATCTTGCTACTATAAAGTCTCAGAATATCCGTTCGATGTGCGATTTGTCGAAGGAGAAAGTCGTTTAGAACGTTTAAAAAAGCGCTATCCAACAAGAACATTTGTCGATACTGGCTATGCAAAGTTGGATCCCCTGTACGATGGTAGTCCTGCGAAGATCTCCCTCGATGATCTGGCTTTAGATCCCAACAAACCGACCATCCTTTACGCCCCCACTTTTTTTCCAAGTAGTATCGAGCGATTTAGTGATAATTGGCCAGAAGAACTCGCTAATTATAACATCATTCTAAAGCCTCATTTTTTCAGTATGACAAAGCAAAAATATGCGTCTCAAAGAAATAAAATTGAAAAGTGGTCACGCTATAGCAATGTCTACCTCACCAAGAAAAAAGAGTTCTGCTTAGTGTCATTTATGCAGTTGGCAGATGTTATGCTGTCTGACGCTTCTTCTGCTATTTTCGAATTCGCTGCCATTAATAAACCCGTAGTATGGTGTGATTTTTCACACACGCGTTGGAGCTATTCTGGATTATTTAAGTTTCGACTCAATAAACGTCTAGATCCAGACATTGCACTGTTTAATGACATTGCCCATCGCGCGGTGACACCAGCGAAAGCCAATAAGCTAATCGCCACCTGCATCAACTCACCGCATTTAAAAAGTGCTGAGCGTATCTCAGTAACAAAAACCATGGTGGGAAAAACAGACGGACAATGCAGCGCACGCATTGCACGGTATCTTACTCAACACCACAAAGTGGTATCTCCACAACGTTAATAGTTCACCTAATCGCCCGTTTTACAGTAGCGTTATTGATTTAAGCTATCGTCTATTTGCGTTGACAGTCACGACGTGTGAATATCTAGGCCTCTTATTCAATGGGTTAGCCCCTAGTGAATTACCTTAACCATTAAATGACTTTACTAGAGATACCAATCAATGAGGTTCTTGCTTTACTTATCACAAAATTACTCATTCGAAATTCTACGCCCTTTAGCACGAGAAATGCTCAGTCATCACCACCAAGTAAAATGGTTTGTTGAAGGTAATGAAGTTAATAAGTCACTGTTTTTAGACGAAGAAGTTTTACTTACCAATATTGATGAGGTGATAGCGTTTAACCCCCATGCCACATTTCTGCCTGGCAATCTAGTACCGTCATTTGTACCCGGTTTAAAAGTACAGTTATTTCACGGTTTTGAGTGGAAGAAAAAAGGTCATTTCAGGATTAGAGGCTGCTTTGATTTATACTGTACCCAAGGCCCTTTTTTCACCGATAAATTCAATGAACTAAGAGCACAGCACCCACATTTTACCGTTACAGAAACGGGTTGGACTAAACTAGATCCTTTGTTTAGCGAACCACCTCATCAAACGGCAACAAGCGAAGCTCCTACGCTGCTCTATGCGCCCACTTTCTCACCGAGCTTGACGTCAACTGAGGCTCTACTAGACACAATTGTTACACTCAGTCATCAGTACCCATGGCGCTGGAAAGTGAAATTTCATCCTAAAATGGACAAGGCTACTGTGACGAAATACCTTCGCCACCAACATCAAAAGTTAGAAGTAGTTGGGTCATCGAGTATTATTCCTTTGCTTCAACAATGCGATGTGATGATCTCAGACACATCTTCGGCCATTACCGAATTTCTGCTTCTGGGTAAACCGGTCATTACGTTTAAAAACGCACAACCTGAAGCAGTACTCATCAATATTGACGAGGCAGCACAACTAGAGCACAGCGTGCTCAAAGCCCTGTCCCCCGACGCTACATTGCAGGCTGAAATTGCCGCATATAGTAAGAAAATGCATCCATACACAGATGGTCATTCAGCCCAGCGTGTACTACAAGCTACCCTAGAGGAATTAGACTTATTTCCTCGCAAAGAAAACGTGGCCAAACCCCAAAATTGGTTTAGAAATTTGAAGCTGCGAAAACGGCTTGGCTATTGGAAATAAAAAGGGAGCTAACGCTCCCCTCTTTAGTCATAGAAGGGTGATCTGATTTCAGTCATATCAATTAGTCGAACCGGACGACGCAGCATTTGTCCTCCGTCTCGCGAGATCGGCACCCAAGGGAATGCACCGCGACCTTTGCTTGGTTCAAGTAAAAACAGGTCGGTCGGAATGGAGATATAAAAGCCTTTCGTAAAGCTTCCCTCTCCGTACTCTTCAGACGATACATCAGTAAACGCTGCATAAGCCCCGACGACTATTCCACTGTCAAACCGCTTTGCAAAATCAACATTGACGCCTTTGTCTTTAGCTAGAAATTGCCCAGCACTTACACTAATTTGGGTATCGTGAAGAAACTCTGGCTTCCAATAGACACTGGCATGGCCTGTTACCACATCGTAGTCTTCTGTGGCTAATTGACTATTAGGGTCGCGCTGTTTGACATAGTTAATATCAATACCATAGGCCACCCGACTGTCGACAGGACGATACAATATTTCGCCGCCTACACCAGCAAACATGGTCTCCAGATAACCCGCATAAACCTGACCATAAACATCTTTAGCAATAGTGTCTTTATAGTGTAAAAAAGCTGTATCTAGCCACACATCATTATCAGTAACGTATTCTCTCACTCGCGTTCTGACTCTCGGTAACGGGGTATCTTCTTTATCAACTAAATAATTAAATTTGTCGAAGTTATCCAGCAAGGTCACGCGTAGCCCGCCTAAAACCGATAGATTTTTGTTGAAGGCATAGCCAGCGTTGAGCAATAAGCCAGTTTGATACAAGTAGAATGCTTCTGGGTTTCCAAAAGACTGGGTCCAGAAAAAGTCTGCACTGTAAAAAAGTCCACCAGCCGTTTCAGGCTCATAGGCATCCAATACTTCTTGCGAAGGATCGACTCTGACGTATGTCTTTTTCACGTCAGCATCAACAGACTCATACCGCGCGGCTGAAATAAATGCCTCTGCATCAATCTGCGTATCGACCATAGGCAGGCCAGCACGATTATCTACAACATGGTAAGTCTTTATACTGTCAGGTAGTTCAGAGGCGGCAATTCGACCAATTCGTTCAATCGCTTCATCTTGGTCGCGATAATCCACTTGCGTGCCATAAAAGGTCGCGCGATCTTCACGCACTTCGGCATCCGATAAAATAAAACCACCGGAATAGTAAAGGCTGTTATACAAGCGCGATTTATTCACCTCAGCTATCGTGGCGGGTGCTCGCCTTGTCATGAGATTGCGTGGAGGCTCATCAAACTTCACCGGAGAGGAATCGTTCAGATCAAACTGATAAGAAACGCCAAAGCCAACGGTATTACCCCGTTGCCAATTAAGACTGAAGTCAAACCCCTTGTAGCGGTATACCGCGCCCACATTCCACCTGGAGTCCTGCGTCAGCTGGCCAGCGCGATCGTTAGAATAATCATTGCCCTCAAATTCCAATTTGAGTGTAAGTGGCTCCCATGGCGTTTGATATTCCACGCCGCCAAAAAATGCCGCCGGGCCTTTGAAAAACTGATCATAATCCACTTTACCACCGCGACCCGAAAAGCCGTCAGGGCGTTCACAGAAGCTATCCTTTAACTCACAGAACGGATTAGTAATGTCGTTGGCAGTACCTAAATAACCCCATCCAAGACCTAAGTGAAAATCGAAAGGGCCAACAGACTTACTGGCATTGACATATTCACTTTCAAAAAAGCCCGTGCCCCCGAAATCGCGAAAACCGAGACTAATGTCAGGCAGATAATAGCTTTCTTCCCATAACCTAAACTTTACGTCTAAGCCTTTGTCTTTTAACGTTTGATCACCACTAAAAGAGTCAACTTGGCTATAGCGTTGGGTACGCACATCGGTATAGCGGGCCGTCGCTTCCATCCAATCAAAAAGTTGAATATTTACTGACCAGAATCGGTATTCACCATTGTCTGTATAGTTAATGGCTATGTCGCCTTCGTCTCGCATTCTTGCAGTAGGGGTTTGAATAAGACCATTCCCACCCTGCACCATTTGAGTTGGTTCAACGCTTATTTGGGTGTTGGCGATGGCAGCAGGCACCACTGCACTACCTATCATTACGGCAAGCATTGTTTTCTTTGAAGTAAATGACACACTCATTGAGGAAGGACCCTGTGAACGGCTAATGCGGCAATGCGCTCGTTAAGTTCTTTTAACTTATTGCTAAAAAGTTCTGATGAGATTGGTACGTAAACCTGACTTCCGGGCATCAGTTGAGCAAAATCAAGATTCCAATATGCAATGCCTTTTTTTTCAACTTTACCTTTAGGATCAATTACATAAACGTAACTTCTATCCACATCCTTTGCTTTCTTAATACTGTGTACGGCAGTATAAATTGAAGTGTCACTTAGATGTTGATATGCACCCGGTTTCAAGACAACGCCAGAAAAGTGAACAACGTTAGGTCGACCATTTAACCGCAACCAATATTTACCAGGCTGCAGCATTGGGTTTTCCGCATAAAATAAACGGGCTCTGTTGTATGATACCGGTATGTCTATCCTAGTCGACACTGTCCAATTGGAAATTTGTTCATATAGATTATTTAGGGTCGCATAGGTATCTGAGTTAGCGTCAAAATGCGTCAGCAATTGACGAATTTGATCAAGGACTTGCGCTTTCTCACGCTCAGCTTGCGGATCATTTAAATTAAACGCGGCAGCAGTGGGCCAATACCAGTCACCATTATCAGCCACAATAGACAAGGCACTCGCTAGTCGTATAGGGCGGTCGAATTGGTAAGTTTGCTGGTTGATAACGACGGTAACCCCATCGCTACTTGCATAAATAAGCGATGAATAGGCCATGGCTACCATTGCCAGCAGCGTTGTAAAACATTTCATCAGTCAATTGCTCCTTGCGCTTTTAGCTCTCTAACCACGCGGCTTATATACACCATATCGTATACTTCACCTTCTGGGCTAAAGCGTTGGGTAGACGCAATAAGTTGCTTTGAGGACTTGTGCAAGTAGTAGGTATTTTTCCAATTCAATCCGGTATCAATAAAAGGGGTATATTCAGGAAATGAAACCGATTCGACTATTTTAATTAAAGGTATAGTATGGCCGAAATACTCTCGGGTTTCTTCGCCTTCTATGTGCCACGAAGAATGCACTGCAAGGCCATATCCGATACCCGATATATCGACCTTTCGCGTCCAATTGAATGCCAAAATATCGTCAGTGGCCAAGGGGTTGTGCTGAAGGTTCCCTGTGTAGTAAAGATCTTTAGTCAACCCTTCCGTCTTGAAGATAATGCCATGGTGAGTAGAAAAGATAACTTTATCCCCTGACACCCAGCGATATCGGTCACCATCAATGTAAGCTAATGCTAGAGAGGCGGTGGCTCTATCACCTGCTTTTATAAGCATAAGATCCGCTTTACTAGCAGCGACTTCCTCTATGCTATAACTCACCGTTCTGTCTTTAAACGCCTGTTTCAGCGTGTTGTAGTAGGATAAGGTAGTCGTGGAACAACCTGAAAAGAATACTGTCCCAAAAAAGAGCAGCCAAACGTATGATTTCATTAATTAACGCCAACCAAAAATGAATTTCGAGTGAAAATAAAAAAGCCGCTAATCAAAGCGGCTTTTTAAATCATTATTGAATTTACTGCAAAGTAGGCGCGTAAGTAAATGTGACAGGTACAGTGATTGTTTGTGTAATCGTTTGTGTACCAGAAACTGTTACTGTATTAGTTAGTGTATTAGTGGTGCCAATACAAACGCCATCTACTAGTGGATCGCTACCTTCGCAAGTAGGCTCTAAAGGAGGAGTCTCAGTATCACCACTACCATCGCTTCTGTTGTTAGCAATGATTGCACCTAAAATTAGTGCACCTGCAGCTACCGCAGCGACTTCTTCCTTATCAATAGATCCGTTGCCAAAGCCAGTGCTATTGGCTTGGTCTTGTGCATTTACACTTGCGGCCATTGTGGTGGCAGCAACCAATGCAATAATCGACTTTTTCATAACAGTCCTTTAAAAAATTTACCCACTTCAGTCCTATGCTAAATCATTTTAATCTACTTGACTAGATTATATTCGAAAAACGACTTAGATTTCTTATAGTAGCAAGCCTCGTTGTGCAAATGAAACGGTTTCTTTGTCTCCTACTACAAAATGATCCAGCACAGGAACATCGATCGCAGTCATTGCCGTTTTGATCTCTGTTGTGAGTCGAATATCCGCATCGCTAGGCTCTGCCACACCAGAAGGATGATTGTGGACTAGGATCACAGCGGCGGCATTATCGATCATCACCTGTTTGATCAGCTCTCTTGGATACACAGCTGCACTATTGATCGTTCCGCTAAACATGATGCGAAATGCGATAAGCTGATGCTGGCTGTCCAACATTAATAGTGCGAATTTCTCATGCTCACAGTCTCGCAATTTAGCTTGTAAATAGCGCTTTGTGTCCTCGACGTTGTTAAATACGTCTTGGCGAGATAATTGGATTTCTAAATTCCGGCGAAACATTTCAAAACCCGCTTGAAATTGCGCATATTTACACGCCCCTATTCCCACAATTGATGACAATTGGTTATAAGATGCCGTCACTACCCCGCGTAGACTTCCTAATTCGAGTAAAAGTTCATGTGCTAATGCCAACGCTGACTTTCCCTTAGTGCCTTTACCTAAAAGCACCGCAATTAATTCAGCATCACTTAAGCTCTCTACCCCATATTGCAGCAATTTTTCTCTCGGTCTCTCACTTTTTGGCCATACTTTTATCGACATGCGTCATACATCCACAAAACTATACTTTGTACTTTTATAAATGAATTGTGCGTTATGAACGACTGTATGAAAGTAGGGTTTGTAAAAAGCCAGTGTTATGAAAATTCGATAATGTAGATGACAATCGATACCCATAGGATTTCTGTTCAGCTATCCGATTTATCATTGCCGTGGTAGGCTAGCACTAATTCGTAAACTATCCATTTACTATGTCGATTGCTAATAAAAATATTTTACTTGGCGTAACGGGTGGCATTGCCGCGTACAAAGCGCCTGATGTAGTGCGTAAACTTACTGCACTGGGTGCCAGTGTCCGTGTAGTGCTAACCGACTCAGCCGCTGAATTTGTCAGCCCACTATCCTTGCAGGCAGTTTCAGGTCACCCCGTTCATCAACATCTTCTTGATCCAGCAGCCGAAGCCGCTATGGGACATATAGAACTGGCAAAGTGGGCAGATATATTGCTCATTGCTCCAGCTACTGCGAATACACTGGCCAAATTGGCTCACGGTCTGGCAGATGATCTCCTCACTACATTATACCTTGCTACTACTGCAGACGTATTTATTGCTCCAGCCATGAACCAACAAATGTGGAAAGCAGCCGCCACTCAGAGTAATGTTAATACACTTAGCACGCGCAATATTCGTTTTATTGGCCCTGCTAGTGGTGAACAGGCTTGTGGAGATGTAGGCGCGGGCCGGATGGTTGAACCTCTTGATATTGCCCAAGTAATGAATGAGCGGTACCAAAACAAGGTAGTGATTAGCGACAGTTTGTCTTCGCTTGCTGGTAAGCGCATTACTATTACGGCCGGCCCCACTCGCGAGTCTTTAGATCCCGTTCGTTATATTTCCAATCACAGTTCCGGAAAAATGGGATTTGCCATTGCACAAGTCGCCGCGGATGCTGGAGCAGAAGTAAACCTAATTGCAGGCCCTGTATCGTTAAATACCCCATTAGGCTGTCGTCGTATAGACGTTACGAGCGCAGATGATATGCTCAATGCATGTGAATCTTTAGTAGCGGCAACCGACATTTTTATCAGTACTGCAGCCGTCGCAGACTATAAAGCCTCTGTTGTGGCTGACAATAAAATCAAGAAATCTGACGATGAGTTAACACTTACTTTTGTCAAAAACCCTGATATTCTAGCGACTATATCCTGTCGTAAAGACAGACCATTTTGTGTAGGTTTTGCCGCAGAAAGCCAGAATGTCGAACAGTATGCACGGTCTAAACTCGCTAAAAAGCAGCTTGATATGATTGCAGCCAATGATATTACTGCTGATGGTTTAGGTTTTAACAGTGATAAAAATGCTTTGCATATCATCTGGCCTGATGGTGATAAAAAGCTTCCGGCCACCAGCAAAACTGAGCTGGCAGCGCAATTGCTGTCACTTATAGCGCAGCGTTTTGCTCTTGCTAATAAAAATTAACAGATACTTTTTAGGTGTCGATAATAAAAATAATAAAATAAAACATATGGCGTAAGCCAACTTAACATGGATGCCGAGTAAAGCGTGCTCGGTTGCGGAGGATCTAAAGTCGTCATGCCTGCTGTCAAAAAAACAAATCGCAGAGCACAAATTCTGCAAGCACTTGCTGGAATGTTAGAAACCAGCCCAGGTCAACGAATTACAACGGCAAAATTGGCGGAAAAAGTGGGCGTATCCGAAGCTGCACTTTACCGACATTTTCCAAGTAAGGCGCGAATGTTTGAAGGTCTTATCGAGTTTATTGAAGAAACGTTGTTTACGCGGATCAATAAAATAGTGAACGAAGAAAAAGACGCGCTAACCCGTTGTCAGCTTATCTTACACCTCATTTTAGGGTTTGCGGAAAAGAACCCTGGCATTACTCGTATTCTCAATGGCGATGCACTAATGGGAGAGCAAGAGCGATTACGCGCGCGTATTGCAAAGTTGTTTGAGCGATTAGAAACCCAATTAAAACAAGTGCTTCGCGAACGAAAACTCCGCGAAGGTAAAACCCTATCTGCCGATGAAGCTATCATAGCAAACATGCTAATAAGCTATACCGATGGTCGAATTAATGGTTTTATCCGCAGTGGTTTCACACGCAAGCCTACAGAGCAATTCAACGAGCAATGGCATACGTTTAAACAAATGTTTATTTAACTCGTAGAAACAATAAGGGCACTGGTTACAGCGCCCTTATTAAGCCTTTTCAGATTTTACAGCCTAGAATAGAACTCTGACTCGAAGCTGCACAATATCAAGACCCGTCGATTCACCATATTCGCTAAACCATAAAGGTCTCAGCCCATTCCTATCGACCAAACGTATTACCAAAGAAATCGCCTTCATTCCACTTGGGCTTTTCATCCTGATTCGCCAGTGTCCACCCTATTTGCGCATTCACTTTAGTGAAGGTTTCTGCTGCATTCCAATTGAAAGGCTGGTGAATGTCGTCGCTTGGCTTGTGATAGTGACTAGATAAAAATTGACCAAAGACTTTACTGCCATCAACCTCAGGGTCTTTTGACTTAAGTCCGGGAACCATAAACACTGCAGGTACACCTTGTTTTACAAAAGCATAGTGATCTGAGCGAGTAAATAGTGCTTGGTCTGGCCAAGGATCTGGACTAAGCGCTATATCAGCATTAGCAGCGGCCTTCTCAACAGACGCTTGCAAGTCACTGTGATTGGCACCAAAAGCGATAACATCGGCAAATTCATAAGTAAGAATGGGCATATCTAGATTTACATTTGCCACCATTGAGCTTACCGGTACAGTTGGGTTACGTGCAAAATAATCAGCACCCAATAGCCCCTTTTCTTCACCTGTAACTGAGACAAATAAAATGGAACGTTTAGGCTTGTGTTCCATTTCGCTGAACAAGCGTGCCGTTTCTAACATTACAGAAGTTCCTGAAGCATTATCCATGGCACCGTTGTTAATGTTGTCTTTTTTCACTGTCTTAGCAAAGCCGATGTGATCAGAGTGAGCAGAGAACACCACATATTCGTCTTTGAGTGTCGGGTCTGAGCCCTCTAAGATCCCCACTACATTTGGGCTGGTCACGGTGTCATGAGTACTTTTTTTAGCAATTTCAACTACACCGTTCAATGCAAAACCAGTCGGTACGTTATCCGCTTCTAATTGAGCATAAATATCATCTAAGCTTTTTTCAGCGCCTTCGAATAACTTGCGTGCAGCGCCTTCACTCATGTAAGCCCCGCCTTTTAACTGAGCGAAACTGTTGGCAGGCTCGCCTTTTTCATTCAGCCAGGCCATGCGTGGTGTATGAATGTAGTTTAAACGGCTTTGGTAAGGACGCACCTTTTCGTTTTTAGGTGTAGTGATGGTAATCATACCAATAGCACCATTCTCTACCGCGTACTTTTGCTTTTGATAACCCGAGGCAAAGTGAGCCCCTTCTTCTGATGGAAAATCACTGGGTTTACCTGCGAGTGCAACTACAATTTTGCCGTCTACATCAAGACCTTTATAGTCATTGTGAGACAATTCATTGGCTACAATACCGTAGCCGACGAAAACCATTTCGCCTTTCAATTGGGTCTCAGTATTCAAGAGACTGGGGCCGGCAAGGTACTCTTTCGGATAGTCAAAGCTGACGGTTTCGCCCTCGTGGGTAAAAGTAAAGGAGGGAGATTCTTGTACTAAATTCGCTTTGCGGAAAGCGACATTCTGGATATATCCGTCAGTTCCCGCAGGCTTTAAGCCATACTTAGCAAATTCTGTAGCAATATATAGCGCAGCTATTTCATGTCCACGAGAGCCAGTGTCGCGCCCTTCCAACAAGTCGTCTGCCAAAAAAAACAGATGCGATTTTATGCGTTGGGTATCAGGGTTAAAGGTATTCTCTGTCGATTCATGGTTGTGCGCTGTGACAGCAAAAGTCATGGCTGTCATTGCACTCCCAATGAGAAGTTTTTTTATCATTCTAAAATCACCATTTAATAATATAACTGCTATGGTAACGCAGTTCATGGGGACATGGCTATTTTCTAGCTTGCATTCACCACATACTTCCTACCATTGCTCGCATTTAAGGAGCATTGTAAAATCGATATGGTTTATGCTTGTGATTAGCGGGCATGTTACTACGTTCAGCAGTATTTTTTGAGTAAGAGCAGCACATGTCAAAAGACGACACCCTATATCGCGTTCAATTTATCAGTAACGGAGAGCGTTACGAATTGTATGTAAAAACTCTCGTCCAAGGTGCCCTATTCGGCTTCGTTGAAATAGGCGACTTTGTATGGGACACACATACCAGCGTGGTAGTTGACCCAAGCCATGAAAGGCTTAAGTCGGAATTTGCTGATGTAACAACCACCTACGTTCCCATGCACAATATTTTGCGCATTGATGCGGTGAGGAAAAAAGGTTCAGCCAAAATCACGAAGTTGGAAAATAAATCTGATAAAGTAACGGCTTTCCCTAGTCCAATATATACACCAACGAAAGAGTAACCGCCGGGTCTTAACGGTTAAGGTTACCGGAGACCCTTATGTATCGCTATCTTTTAGCAACATTACTACTTTTAAGCAGTGTTGGATTATCTGCCAAGTCCTACAATGATGAAAGCTTATATCAACTTCTTGATGATATCTGGCAGTATGAACTTTCTGTTTCTCCCTTATTAGCTTCACGCCAAGGCGATAATACGCTTGCTCATGTGCTGCCGGATATTTCTCCTCAAAGCTTGGCATCGCAACATAAACAATGGCTGACATTTCAAAATGAACTAAGCCAATACCAGCGTGAAGATATCTCAAAAGATGCTTATATTGCATTGTTAATGCAAAAATACCGACTTGCCAATTACATTGACGATTACACGTATCGAGGCTACTTGGTTCCTATCAATTCCGAATATGGCTTTCATGGAGCCATGGCATCTCTGCCTAATTTATCGACGTTTAAACGGGTTGAGGACTATGAAGCCTACATTAGTCGTTTGAATGCGTTACAACCTTACTTTGAACAACAAATTGCTTATATGAAGCAGGCGCTAAAAGAAGGTTATACCCAACCCAAAGTCGTACTTAAGGGGTTTGAAGATTCCATTGCCGCTTATATTGTGAAAGAGGTCGAAGAAAGCGGTTTTTATACCCCTTTCACGCGCTTTCCCGATTACTTTACTGACAATCAAAAACACACGTTGATAGAACAGGGTAAAAAAGCCATTAGCGAACGCGTCTTACCGGCATATCAAGCGTTTTACGACTTTATGGTGGAAGAATACATTCCCAACGCCAGAACTGATATTGCAGCCAACAATTGGCCTAACGGCGTAGCCTATTACGCCAACAGAGCTAAGCACTACACCACAACGGATATGACCCCCCAAGAAATTCATCAGTTGGGTGTTGCCGAAGTAAAGCGTATTCGCAGTGAAATGCAAGTTATCGTGAATGAACTTGCTTTTGATGGTTCTATCAATGATTTCATTACTTTTTTACGGGAAGACCCGCAGTTTTATGCCACTAGTGCAGAAGATTTGCTGAAGGAAGCCTCATTTATTGCCAAAAAAATGGATGCCAAACTCCCTTCCCTATTCGAGTACCTTCCGCGTACTCCATATGGAGTAGCCCCTGTACCAGATAGCATCGCACCTAAATATACAACAGGACGCTATATTCACCCTAGCCGTGACGATCAACCTGGTTACTATTGGGTAAATACGTATGCACTTGATAAACGTCCCTTATATGCACTACCAGCGCTGACCCTGCATGAGGCGGTGCCAGGCCATCACCTTCAAATATCCCTAGCTGCAGAGCTAGAGGATTTGCCTATGGTTCGTCGTAATACTTACATCTCTGCTTTTGGTGAAGGATGGGGGCTGTATTCTGAGTTCTTGGGTATTGAAGCAGGCATTTATGAAGACCCGTACGACAACTTTGGCCGGCTGAGCTATGAAATGTGGCGAGCCTGTCGTTTGGTGGTAGATACAGGTATGCACACGATGGGCTGGACTCGCCAGCAAGCGGTAGATTATATGATGGAAAACACCGCACTTTCCGAACACAACGTCAATACGGAAATTGACCGCTACATTTCATGGCCCGCACAAGCCCTGTCTTACAAAATAGGTGAAATCAAAATTAAAGCACTGCGCCAAAAAGCAGAAGATGAGCTAGGCGAACATTTCGATGTGCGTAAGTTCCATCGTGCTGTACTGGAGAACGGCTCTGTTCCTCTTTTCATTCTCGAACAACATATTGATACTTTCATAAAAGAACAAAAGGTTAAATAAGTAATGATCGTTGCATTCAGTGTTATTGGATTACTCGTCCTGACGTTAATTTACTTCGTGCTACGTGCGCAAAATTTGCAAAAGGAATTGGCGCTCTTGCGCCATTCCAATAAACAGACCAACAATAAGGTCACTTATGCTTACCGCAATCTGGTCATGGTCACCGATGCGTTAGAAAAGAACCTCATCGCCCGTGTAGAAAGTGCCTTTAAAAGTCGCCTTATCGATCAAGCGCAGTACAACGCGTTACATACCCTCATGCGAAATTTTTCTACTATTGTCATGAGTTGCTGCGAAAAGGGGTTTTCGTTCGAGGAAGCACTCAATAAGGCGTTAGTTAACGAAGAAATTACTCAAGAAGAGATTAAAGAGGTGGTAAAAGGACTACCTAGTAATGTGCGTATGGTATGGTCAAAAAACACTTCCGACGGCTTTATCGCTTTCTGTCAGGCTGCCACAAATGCAATTTCAGGGGCAACAAAGTCTGAACCAGAGAAAACCGCCTCTCAAAACTAACGGCCTTTTTGCCTTGCACCGATTCGCTTTATAGGCAACTACATTTACGCTGCCCCTTCATATTAAGCATATAAGCCATCTTTAACAGATGGCTTTTTTACACTGTAAAAAGTAATCTCACAGCTTCCCTGTATTATCAATGGGTTAACTTTTCTCTTCATCTTAAGCGGGAGTTTGGGTTGAAAAGGGTCAACACTACACTATAATACTGTACATAAATACAGTTCATTTTGAGTGCCATGACCACATCACTGTCCGCAATAAACAGCCACCCGCATATATGGCGCGCTAGGCAACACAACACTAATGAAACTAAGTTTTCACTTGGTTTCCCGTCTTTAGATAAAGCCCTAAACGGTGGCGTCGCATCAACGGGACTGATACGAGTTTCATCACTCCTCGGTGTAGGCGAACTGACCCTGTTTAAACACGTATTGTGTAGTCAGCGTACGCATAAAATGGTGGTCTTCGTGAGTCCGCCGGGATATTTACAATCTCCATGGCTAACTAACCTAGGATTAGATCTTCAACAAATTCTCGTCGTCAATACTCACTCTGAGCAGGAGTCTCTATGGGCAGCAGAACAGTGCTTAAAAAGTACCGCCTGTCACTGCGTAGTGCTATGGAGTTCTCAAATTAGTGCGACACAAGCCCGGCGACTACAGGTAGCGGCTACACACAACGACGCATTGTGTTTGCTCTTCACCACAGAGAGGTACGCCTCAAAGGAAGCGCTGCCAGTGGCACTGGATATTGCGCTGCAGGCCCAGCATGACACACTGCGAGTACAGGTACGTAAACAGCGACATGGATGGCCTGTAGATAACATCACTGTTCAGCATCATTGGACCCCAGACAACCGGCCGATAAAGTGGGCTATGGCGCACAATAAGCTACAAGATCACATTCTCCACTCTGTGAGCTAATCATGTTGTGGCTGTATCTTCATTGCTATCAGCTCACGCTTGATGCTTACTTAAGGGAGGGCGATCCCTCGGGGAGTGCAGGCACCACGTTAGTTAAACAAAGCTCTCACCAAGCCGCAAATAATGCCGTAGTGGTGTACTGCAATAAACATAATCGCGTAATGCAATGCAACCACGATGCCCGCCAAGCGGGTATTGAAATAGGTTATGGTCTAGCCCAAACCGCAGCCCTCTGCCCTCATGTACACATTTTGCCGTTCTGTGAAGATGATGAGAAGAGCCTACTCACCCAACTGGCTCATCGACTTTATCCCCTGGCTTCCGATATCGTGCTTGAAAGTAGTAGTGGCTTAGCGGTAAGACTTGATAACTTAACCCATTACTACGGTGGACATCACGCACTATGGCAAACGCTTAAGCATGAACTACTGTCTACGCAAACCCACTTTAACTTCGCATCTGCCTGGTCTATTGAGGCAGCGAAAGTTCTCGCACTACACAAAGCCAATACGTATTTCGCTACGCCTGAAAAGATAAAACATACTCTGGCGTTGTGTTCACTTACCCTCACCGCACTGCCTTCAAAAATCATTGATGCACTGCTAAGAGTAGGAGTGCGTCACATCCACCAACTACTGAACATGCCAGTGCACGAGTTGGGAAGACGCTTTGACAACAACACGATTACCTACCTCACGGCTTTACGAGGTGAGGTAGTTCCCCGAGTAACCTTGTTCAGGCCATCGGCGCATTATGATAATGCGCTCGAGCTACCTTTTGAGATTGAAAGTGCCCAACACTTGTTGCCTTTTATTACTCGACAACTTGAGGATTTATCCCATTACCTGCGTGCCCGAAATCTCAATACCACTGCTGTCGTTATGCAAATCTGCTTTCGTGAAACAGATACGTTATCACTCACCATTCACTCAGCGCTCCCTCAGTCATCGACAAACAGCTGGCTGAGCTTAATCACGCTGAAAATAGAAAACCTCGTTTTACCCGCGCCCGCTGTCGGCATTGCACTTAAGTGCAATCAATTTGAAGACGTAGACGGTGATAGCCATGATTTTTTTTCCAACCGATTTAATGAAATTGCGCAAAAACAATTAATCGGCCGCCTCAACGCCAAACTAGGTGAAAGCAGTACCTTTCAGCCTAGCACAGTAGATAGTCATCAATTTGAATATATGACAACTCACATGGCAGCACAAACCAGCGCTTATGCCAGTGATGTAACACCCACTTTGATATTCGAAAAGCCCCAGCCCTTAACCCAAGCAACGCATATATGTTTTGGTCCTATTAGGTTAAACAGTGAATGGTGGCACAACACCTCCTATACCCGAGATTACTTTATCGCTCAAACAGAGCAAGGGGCACGTTTACTCGTCTTTAAAGATGAAGCCAGCAAGTGGTGGGCTTTGGGGGTATTTTGTTAGTAGCCCGTGGTAAAACAAAAATGAGCTCTATATGTGTGCGTCACACGCCGGTGTATAACGTAAAAATAGAGGCGATATTGTGAAGTACAGCGAGCTTTTTTGCCAAAGTCATTACAGCTTCCTTTGTGGCGCTTCTTCACCAGCAGAACTGGTTACCACTGCGGCTTTTCTCGGTTATGACGCCATTGCCATTACCGATGAATGTTCTGTCGCAGGTGTCGTTCGCGCCTATGACGAAATTACCCGACAACGCCTGCCCATCACCTTAATTGTAGGCAGTTACTTTGTCTTTGATAGCTCCCTTTCTTTCATCTTATTGTGCCCCGATAAGCAAGCATACAGCGAACTGTGCCGGATCATTACCAATGCAAGAAGACGCTCAGAAAAAGGGGAATACCAACTGGCAGAATGGGATCTGCGCACGCTTCGTCACTGCAAGTTTATTTGGCTTCCCACTGGAGACAAATCACAAGATACCCACTGGGCACTGTGGCTTCAAAAGCACCCGTTTATTGATGCTTACTTAGGTGCTCAACGCTTACTAGATGGGCGAGATCACCTGCGTTTTGCACACTACAATGACCTGCAAACCACATACTCCTTTCCCATCATTGCGTGTACCGGTGTATTAATGCACCACGCGCAAAGGCTGCCTTTACAACATGTGCTGCACGCAACACAACATCACACCACCGTACACAAGATAGGTCGAAAAGCACTGTGCAATGCAGAACGTGCATTGCGCCCTTTAGCAAAGATTAAAAAGCTTTACCCTGAAAAATGGATAGCTAATACCAATAACTTAGCCACGTCGTTCACTTTTTCCCTAGACGAACTGCGCTACCAGTACCCTGCTGAGCTTGTGCCTGACGGATACACGCCCACTCGTTATTTAAGGGAGCGAGTAGAAGCGGGCATAAAAATACGATTCCCTGAAGGACTGTCCAAAGAAATTCGGCAGATTATCGAAAAAGAACTTACCCTTATAGCTGAACAGGAATATGAATATTTCTTTCTGACTATTTATGACATTGTTCAGTTCGCTAAACGAGAAGGCATTTTGTATCAGGGGCGAGGCTCTGCAGCAAACTCGGTAGTGTGTTACTGTCTTGAAATCACCGCAGTCGATCCGCGTCAAATTAATGTGCTGTTTGAACGCTTCATATCAAAAGAGCGAAACGAGCCGCCGGATATCGATGTCGATTTTGAACATCAGCGGCGCGAAGAGATCATCCAATATATCTACCGCAAGTACGGCAGAGAGCGAACCGCTATTGCCGCGACCGTGATTTGTTATCGATTTAAATCGGCATTCAAAGACGTAGGTAAAGCCTTGGGATTCAGTGAGTCACAACTGAACTTTGTGGTTAAACAAATTAATCGAAGAGACAGTGTAATACCTTGGAAATCTCAACTGTCTTCCCTTGGCCTTGATCCTTCCGATACTCGTGTAGAACAACTTATTTCACTGACAGAATCGCTGTTAGGTACACCAAGGCATCTTTCACAGCACGTTGGCGGCTTTGTCATTAGCGCTGGCCCCCTGTATGACTTGGTTCCCATTGAAAACGCCGCGATGGAAGCGCGCACTATTATTCAATGGGATAAAGACGATATTGAAACGCTGGGTTTATTGAAAATAGATGTACTGGCACTAGGTATGTTAAGTGCGATAAGACGTACATTTCAACTTATTAATCAACACTACCCAGTGGAAATCAATATTCCCTTCATTACAAAGCTGGGTGACGATAAACAAGTTTTTGACATGATATGCAACGCTGACACAGTTGGTGTCTTTCAAATTGAATCTCGTGCGCAAATGTCGATGCTGCCAAGATTAAAACCACAATGTTACTACGATTTAGTCGTACAAATAGCGATTGTCCGTCCAGGACCTATACAAGGTGACATGGTTCACCCCTATCTTATTCGTCGCCACGGAAAACAGGTGATTACATACCCTTCACAAGAGGTTGAAAGTGTACTTTCTCGGACTATGGGTGTGCCCATATTCCAAGAGCAAGTTATTCAACTCGCTATGGTAGCAGCGGGGTTTAGCGGTGGAGAGGCAGACCAGTTACGCCGTGCAATGGCAAGCTGGAAGAAAGATGGACGTATATTCGAGTTCAGGGACAAACTGATTAAAGGTATGATTGAAAAAGGTTATGACAACACCTTTGCAGACAATCTCTTTGAACAGATTAAAGGGTTTTCTGGTTATGGGTTTCCAGAGTCTCACTCTGCATCATTTGCCGTATTGGCTTACGTTTCATGCTGGCTAAAATTTTACTTTCCTGTGGAGTTTTATATTGCCCTACTTAATAGCTGGCCCATGGGCTTTTACTCGCCATCCCAGTTAGTACAAGATGCCAAGAGGCACGGTATTCTCGTTTGCGCTCCCTGTATTAATGCTTCACAGGTAGAACATATTTTGGTAATCAAAGGTGCTGAAAAGCGAATTCAACTAGGCTTAACGATGATCAAAGGGCTGTGCGAGGCGTCGGCTACACATTTGATCAAGCACAGACCAATCAATGGATTTAGCAGTATTCACGAGATTCAACAACTCAATTTAAAACGCAGCGATTTGGCAGCACTCGCCAGTGCAAATGCGTTACGCTTAATAGCTGGAAATCGCTTTCAAACTCGTTGGCGTATAATGGATACTCAAACAAGTCTGCCGCTTTTCGATCAACAAGATAACTCAGACGAACTCAATATAACCCCAACTGAAACAGAGAACTTACTAGAAGATTATGCGTCCACGGGACTGTCATTGAATAATCACCCGATTGGACTGCTTAAAAAGCAACACGACCTTAAGGGAATTAGTTGGTCAAACACCCTCGCGGATAAGAAAAATAGGTCGCTAGTAAAAGTACTTGGCGCTGTAACGGGCAGACAAGCACCAAGTACAGCAGCTGGCGTGACTTTTCTCACCCTTGAAGATGACAAGGGCAATATCAATGTTGTGGTATGGCAAGCCACCGCGCGAGCGCAACAACAAACCTTTCTGAAAGCAAAATTACTGCAAGTGAATGGGGTAGTAGAATGCTCTAAAGAAGGCGTAGTGCATGTTATAGCAGGAAAATTAATTGATAGAACCAGTTGGCTTGATGCGATCACTATGCCTTCTAGAGACTTTCATTGATTAATGCATTGTAAGTGCGTATCAGAAGAAGTATTTACGAATAGGCAAAAACAAAAAACCCGCCGTTAGGCGGGTTTCTTTTATTAGGACCTGGCAGTGTCCTACTCTCACATGGGGGTAAGGAACGCTTCACCGTAGGTGCATGACGGATGCCTAATGGCATGCGGCAAGTGACGAACGGTTGAGCTCTGCGAGACCATGGGAATCCCCTTCGGGACGGTTGACCGCGGGAGTAGCACGTAAGTGCTAGTCCTTAAAACAAAAAACCCAGCTTTCGCTGGGTTCTTTGTTTTAGAATTGGGACCTGGCAGTGTCCTACTCTCACATGGGGAAACCCCACACTACCATCGGCGCTAATACGTTTCACTTCTGAGTTCGGAATGGAGTCAGGTGGTACCGTATCGCTATGGCTGCCAGGAAAAACTGGTAACAATCTAGAAAACTGGATATCAATTCAATCAGTGAGTAACTACTTTTCACTCTACTTGCGGCTCTTTTCAGAGCTTAGCTTGTCTACAACACTCAAAAGCCTAAAGCTTCTTGGGCGTTGTATGGTTAAGCCTCTCGGGCAATTAGTACAGGTTAGCTTAACGCCTTACAACGCTTCCACACCCTGCCTATCAACGTCATCGTCTATAACAACCCTTCCAGACCTTAAAGGTCAGGGATGACTCATCTTTGGGCCGGCTTCCCGCTTAGATGCTTTCAGCGGTTATCCGTTCCGAACGTAGCTACCGGGCAATGCCATTGGCATGACAACCCGAACACCAGCGGTTCGTCCACTCCGGTCCTCTCGTACTAGGAGCAGCTCCCATCAATCATCCAACGCCCACACCAGATAGGGACCGAACTGTCTCACGACGTTCTAAACCCAGCTCGCGTACCACTTTAAATGGCGAACAGCCATACCCTTGGGACCGACTTCAGCCCCAGGATGTGATGAGCCGACATCGAGGTGCCAAACACCGCCGTCGATATGAACTCTTGGGCGGTATCAGCCTGTTATCCCCGGAGTACCTTTTATCCGTTGAGCGATGGCCCTTCCATACAGAACCACCGGATCACTATGACCTACTTTCGTACCTGCTCGACGTGTCTGTCTCGCAGTTAAGCTAGCTTATGCCATTGCACTAACCTCACGATGTCCGACCGTGATTAGCTAACCTTCGTGCTCCTCCGTTACTATTTGGGAGGAGACCGCCCCAGTCAAACTACCCACCAGACACTGTCCACAATCCCGATAAGGGACCTATGTTAGAACATCAAACATACAAGGGTGGTATTTCAAGGACGGCTCCACATAATCTAGCGACCATGCTTCAAAGCCTCCCACCTATCCTACACATGTAGGTTCAATGTTCAGTGCCAAGCTGTAGTAAAGGTTCACGGGGTCTTTCCGTCTAGGTGCGGGTACACAGCATCTTCACTGCGATTTCAATTTCACTGAGTCTCGGGTGGAGACAGCGTGGCCATGGTTACACCATTCGTGCAGGTCGGAACTTACCCGACAAGG
This sequence comes from Alteromonas sp. D210916BOD_24, assembly GCF_047159385.1. Taxonomy (GTDB): domain Bacteria; phylum Pseudomonadota; class Gammaproteobacteria; order Enterobacterales; family Alteromonadaceae; genus Alteromonas. The sequence continues at coordinate 3,883,546 of NZ_AP038333.1, read as the reverse complement.
AATTTCGCTACCTTAGGACCGTTATAGTTACGGCCGCCGTTTACCGGGGCTTCGATCAAGAGCTTCGCTTACGCTAACCCCATCAATTAACCTTCCGGCACCGGGCAGGTGTCACACCCTATACGTCCTCTTACGAGTTTGCAGAGTGCTGTGTTTTTAATAAACAGTCCCAGCCACCTGGTCACTGCGGCCTCCATTTGCTTACCACGAGAAGTGTTCACAAACAGAGGCGTACCTTCTCCCGAAGTTACGGTACAATTTTGCCGAGTTCCTTCACCCGAGTTCTCTCAAGCGCCTTAGTATTCTCTACCTGACCACCTGTGTCGGTTTGGGGTACGGTTCATATAATCATAAGTTTAGAAGCTTTTCCTGGAAGCAGGGCATCAACAACTTCACCACCGTAGTGGCTCGTCTCGTGTCTCGACTTTGAAAAAAACCCGGATTTACCTAAGTTTTCAGCCTACACACTTTCACTTGGACAACCAACGCCAAGCTTGCCTAGCCTTCTCCGTCCCTCCATCACTGATTATATAAGTACGGAAATATTAATCCGTTTCCCATCGACTACGCATTTCTGCCTCGCCTTAGGGGCCGACTTACCCTGCCCTGATTAGCATGGGACAGGAAACCTTGGTCTTCCGGCGTGGGAGTTTTTCACTCCCATTATCGTTACTCATGTCAGCATTCGCACTTGTGATATGTCCAGCAAGCTTTACAACTCACCTTCATCCACTTACACAACGCTCCCCTACCCAGCATGTAAACATGCTGCCGCAGCTTCGGTATATTGCTTAGCCCCGTTACATCTTCCGCGCAGGCCGACTCGACTAGTGAGCTATTACGCTTTCTTTAAAGGGTGGCTGCTTCTAAGCCAACCTCCTAGCTGTCTGTGCCTTCCCACATCGTTTCCCACTTAGCAATATTTTGGGACCTTAGCTGGCGGTCTGGGTTGTTTCCCTCTCCACGACGGACGTTAGCACCCGCCGTGTGTCTCCCGGATAGTTCTCATTGGTATTCGGAGTTTGCAAAGGGTTGGTAAGTCGGGATGACCCCCTAGCCTTAACAGTGCTCTACCCCCAATGGAATTCGTCCGAGGCTCTACCTAAATAGATTTCGGGGAGAACCAGCTATCTCCCGGTTTGATTGGCCTTTCACCCCCAGCCACAAGTCATCCGCTAACTTTTCAACGTTAGTCGGTTCGGTCCTCCAGTTGATGTTACTCAACCTTCAACCTGCCCATGGCTAGATCACCGGGTTTCGGGTCTATACCTAGCAACTAAACGCGCAGTTAACACTCGCTTTCGCTACGGCTCCGTTATTCACTTAACCTTGCTACTAAATATAAGTCGCTGACCCATTATACAAAAGGTACGCAGTCACCCCATCACTAAATGTCCCGCTTGCCCTTGCGTTGCATCTTGTATCGTTTTTGACGCTTCCGTTTCTCACGTACTTTTATGTACGCTGCGAGACGGTTCGTAAAAAACGCACAACCTGCTTAGCAAGCGCTGCGCTACATCAGGTGAGCTTCTCACTGAGCGCCGAGGCACTTAGTGATGGGGCTCCCACTGCTTGTACGTATACGGTTTCAGGTTCTATTTCACTCCCCTCACAGGGGTTCTTTTCGCCTTTCCCTCACGGTACTGGTTCACTATCGGTCAGTTAGGAGTATTTAGCCTTGGAGGATGGTCCCCCCATATTCAGTCAAGATAACACGTGTCCCGACCTACTCGATTTCACTGTAAAGAACGCTTCGTGTACAGGGCTATCACCTTGTATCGCTCCTCTTCCCAAAGGATTCCACTACACTCTAAACAGCTTAAGGGCTGCTCCCCGTTCGCTCGCCGCTACTAGGGGAATCTCGGTTGATTTCTTTTCCTAAGGGTACTTAGATGTTTCAGTTCCCCTCGTTCGCCTCGTTACACTATGTATTCATGTAACGATACCTATAAATAGGTGGGTTTCCCCATTCGGACATCTGTGGTTCAAATGCATTTTGTCGGCTCACCACAGCTTTTCGCAGACTTACACGTCCTTCATCGCCTCTAACTGCCAAGGCATCCACCGTATACGCTTCGTCACTTAACCATACAACCCCAAACAGCCTTTTGACTTCTGCTCGAGTTACGCTGTATGAATGACAAGCTAATCGGAAGAATTGCCTTGCTATCAAATCATCGATTGATAACAAGCAATTCAGTCAAGTAGAGTAAAAAGTTCATCTTTCGATTTCTCAGTTACTCAATTTTGATTGATTACTATTAATATCAGCTTTCCAAATTGTTAAAGAACATAAGTGTTGTTCAATAAAAACAAGACTATCTGTGTAGGCACTGCATCAAGTGCGTCTTTCGACGTAATGGTAAGGAGGTGATCCAACCCCAGGTTCCCCTAGGGTTACCTTGTTACGACTTCACCCCAGTCATGAAACACAAAGTGGTAATCGTCCTCCCGAAGGTTAGACTAACTACTTCTTTTGCATCCCACTCCCATGGTGTGACGGGCGGTGTGTACAAGGCCCGGGAACGTATTCACCGCAGTATTCTGACCTGCGATTACTAGCGATTCCGACTTCATGGAGTCGAGTTGCAGACTCCAATCCGGACTACGACATTCTTTAAGGGGTCCGCTCCACATCACTGTCTCGCTTCCCTCTGTAAATGCCATTGTAGCACGTGTGTAGCCCTACACGTAAGGGCCATGATGACTTGACGTCGTCCCCACCTTCCTCCGGTTTGTCACCGGCAGTCTCCTTAGAGTGCCCAACCTAATGCTGGCAACTAAGGACAAGGGTTGCGCTCGTTGCGGGACTTAACCCAACATCTCACGACACGAGCTGACGACAGCCATGCAGCACCTGTGTCAGAGTTCCCGAAGGCACCAATCTATCTCTAGAAAGTTCTCTGCATGTCAAGTGTAGGTAAGGTTCTTCGCGTTGCATCGAATTAAACCACATGCTCCACCGCTTGTGCGGGCCCCCGTCAATTCATTTGAGTTTTAACCTTGCGGCCGTACTCCCCAGGCGGTCTACTTAGCGCGTTAGCTTCGCTACGCACGAATTAAATTCACACACAGCTAGTAGACAGCGTTTACGGTGTGGACTACCAGGGTATCTAATCCTGTTCGCTACCCACACTTTCGCACATGAGCGTCAGTCTTTGGCCAGGGAGTCGCCTTCGCCACTGATGTTCCTCCAGATATCTACGCATTTCACCGCTACACCTGGAATTCCACTCCCCTCTCCAAGACTCTAGTCTGCCAGTTCTAAATGACCATCCCAGGTTGAGCCCGGGGCTTTCACATCTAGCTTAACAAACCGCCTGCGTGCGCTTTACGCCCAGTAATTCCGATTAACGCTCGCACCCTCCGTATTACCGCGGCTGCTGGCACGGAGTTAGCCGGTGCTTCTTCTGTTGTTAACGTCACGGCTAGCAGGTATTAACTACTAACTTTTCCTCACAACTGAAAGTGCTTTACAACCCGAAGGCCTTCTTCACACACGCGGCATGGCTGCATCAGGGTTTCCCCCATTGTGCAATATTCCCCACTGCTGCCTCCCGTAGGAGTCTGGGCCGTGTCTCAGTCCCAGTGTGGCTGATCTTCCTCTCAGAACAGCTAGAGATCGTCGCCTTGGTGAGCCTTTACCTCACCAACTAGCTAATCTCACTTGGGCCTCTCTTTGCGCCGGAGCCTAAGCCCCGTTTGGTCCGAAGACATTATGCGGTATTAGCAGTCGTTTCCAACTGTTATCCCCCTCGCAAAGGCAAGTTCCCAAGCATTACTCACCCGTCCGCCACTCGTCATCTTCTAGCAAGCTAGAAATGTTACCGTTCGACTTGCATGTGTTAGGCCTGCCGCCAGCGTTCAATCTGAGCCATGATCAAACTCTTCAATTAAATATATCGAAATATGAATCGTCGTTGTGACACTCTTAACGAGTGCCCACACAGATTGTCTTGTCTAAATTTTTAAAGAACATTCACTCGAAGCCGTTGCTTCTTAGTGACTCACCCTGCTCGAGTGAGGTGCGCATTATACGCTGGAAGTTTTCGCTGTCAACACTTTTTGAAAAATTATTTTCTGAAGCGCCTCTTCTAAACTCCCGCCTTTACTGGCCTATAAAGGTAGTAGAGACTTACTCCAAGAGGCTTGCTGCTTTGCTTTACCCCCGAAGCGGATGCGCATTTTAGGGAATTGTGCGCTCACGTCAACACTTATTTTAAAAAAAGTGTAATATTGCGTTTGTTTGCTTAACAAATACCCACTTCGGCCAACAAACGCACTACTTTGTGGTTTCAGCATGATTCATCGAGTGCTTTACATCATTTGTTAAGACCTATTCAAACTCTGCCTTGCTTTTAATAACTATATAGAGGAAAGGTGTGCCGGTATTCTTAAATACCGTAAGTAGCGTGATAAAGTAAGTGACGTTACTATTACTCATTCATTATTCGATACTAAAAATAGTAGCACCATCTAAGTATCAATATAAAAGGAATAACACTTTGACCCTACGTACCTATAAATCTATAACCCCCACTCTTGGCGCTAACTGCTATGTAGACCCCTCAGCTGTTGTTGCAGGTGATGTAGAATTAGGTGAAGACGCGAGCATTTGGCCACTTGTCGCGGCAAGGGGCGATGTAAACAAAATCAGAATAGGTGCTCGTAGTAATGTACAAGACGGGTGCGTACTACACGTCACTCGCAAATCAGCACAAAACCCCGAAGGCTTCCCTTTAATTATTGGTGAAGATGTGACAGTGGGTCATAAGTGCATGCTGCACGGTTGTCAGCTTGGCAGTCGGATACTTGTTGGTATGGGCGCTATTATTATGGATGGCGTTATTGTAGAAGATGATGTGTTCATAGGTGCTGGCACATTAGTTCCTCCCAATAAACGTTTGGAAAGTGGTTATCTGTATGTTGGCAATCCTATGCAAAAGAAGCGCTCACTAAAAGACAGTGAAATGGCATTTCTAAAGCAATCGGCAATTAACTACGTCAATTTAAAAGACGAATATTTACAGGACGCCTAGTCCTCTATATTCAAAACGCCGTTTGTTTATTAGCGCGTGTTTAATCAGCGGCGCTGCCGGGCTATATTCCCAATAAAGCGCCGTGCCACTACCTCTTAATGATCTCTCGTACTTTGTTAACTACCTCAGCAGTGTCTGGCTTTGCGCCTGTCCATATAGTGAATGCAGCCGCTGCTTGTTCTACTAACATGCCCAACCCATCCAGACTTTTCTCTACACCTAACTTTGATGCCTCTTGCATAAAAGGTGTTGGAGAATTTTTATAAACCATGTCATAAACCGCTTCACATTTACTTAAGAAAGCTGCACTCATGTTGCATGGAAGTGCTCCATTTAAGCTTGCCGAGGTAGAGTTTATAATTATCTGTGGTGTAATCGAAGTCACATCTTCCAGGGTCATAACATCTATTTCGCTGTATTGGCTTTCTTTTGCCACTTGCTCAGCGCGGCTTAGTGTTCTATTCGCTATAGTGAGTTTATTAATACCGGCTGTAAATAGTGGTGATACTACGCCCCTTGCCGCACCACCAGCACCTAACAACAATACATGTTTATCTTTTAAGACCACTCCGTTATTAAGCAAATCATTCACCAAGCCTATACCGTCGGTATTAAAACCACTTACTTTTCCATCGGCTGTCTTCATCAGCGTATTTACGGCTTTCGCATCGTTTGCGGCGGCGTCATCTACATGAGCAAAGTTATAGGCATCTAACTTAAACGGCATGGTGACATTACACCCAATAGCTTCCTTCTGTGCGAAGAACGCTTTTGCTGCACCGACAAAACCCTCTTCTGGCGCGAGTATTTTTTCATAAGAAATGTCTTCGCCAACTTGTTGTGCAAACATTTGATGGATAGTTGGTGATAAACTCTGGGCAATAGGATTTCCGAATACAGCGAATTTTTTCATGGGAATACGAGACTTATTTAAAACAAAACAGAAAAGCGATGATGTCGAAAAGAGTACACCATATTATCGTATAGGTGGAGAAGAGAAAGTAAGGGCACTGGCCAATGCGTTCTACGACATCATGGAAACCGATCCTCTTGCCAGTGAATTATTGGCCATCCATCCACAACCACTCGATAGAATTAGACACGTTTTCTTTTTGTATTTGAGTTTGTGGTTAGGCGGACCCGATGATTTTCAAAAGCAGTTTGGTCACCCTCGCCTTCGCGCTAGACACCTGCCATTCACGGTAACGCCAGCATTAAAAGACCAATGGATGTATTGTATGCGCAAAGCCATGTTTAAAACGGTAGATGACATGGCATTGGCCCAGCAACTCCTGCTGGCTTTAGACCAACTAGCTGAGCATATGATCAATACCAAATAAAAGAGCGCGCCGTAAAGAAATCTCTATCGGCGCGCTAGTCCCCTGCTACTGTTTACGCTCTTGCTGGCGTATGAGTAGTGCATTCTAGAAGTGTATTCTTAAAAGGTGTAACCCACAGATATTGTGTAAACCCAAGGGTCAATTTCAATATCGCTAACCACACCGTCGGCTTCACCCACTTTGAATGACGCATCAGTATCGATATCAATAAAACGCACAGAAGCATTTACGTGCCATTTTTTGTCAACAATATAGTCCATCCCCACTTGAGCGGATAGCCCGAAGGAATTGTCGAGTGATAAATCACTCAGTCCTGCATTGCTATTAGCACCGGTAAACCCTTCATCAAAGAACAATGTGTAGTTAACACCTAAACCAACATAAGGCTGAAATGCTGAATTGGCGTCATTAAAGTAATAGTTGGCGGTTAATGTAGGTGGTAAGTGTGTTACTTCACCAAGTTGATTACCAGTGCCTAATGGATCATTTACTGAAAAATTCACATCGTGTTTAAAAGGCGTTGCGGCTAATAGTTCAATATTGATGTTGTCTGTTAAAAAGTAAGCGACATTAATGCCCAACTGAGTATTGTTGTCGACTGTCAGAGCAACACCTAAATCAGATCCACCAGCAATAATATTTGACGTTGATTCATCTGGTGCGACTGTAGTTAGACCACCGCGTACAATCCAGTCACCTTGCTGGTGAGCGTTTGCTAAAGGAGAAAGTGCAGCGAGGGTAAGGCAAATTGCTGAAAGAGTGTGTTTACGCATAGTGTGTCTCTCATGTGTTTAATTAAGATGTCGCCACTTTACGCCTTTGGAATAGTAAAATATTGATCCAGCGCAATGTTCATAAGTAACTGAATCGCAGTTACTTATACAAGTTGATGTAGATCAAAAAGAAACGCCGCAAACACAATGTTTACGGCGTCATTTAAAAATTGGGGGTAGATCTTTATATTGCGATAGCTACCATTGCGTAGGTTTAAGCCAGTCGCTCAACTTCGCTTCAGCACTACCAGGAGCTGGGGTGTAGCAGTATTCCCATCGTGCGAGCGGTGGCATTGACATTAATATAGATTCTGTTCGCCCACCAGTTTGCAATCCAAACAAAGTGCCTCTATCAAACACCAAGTTGAATTCCACATAGCGACCTCTGCGATACAATTGAAAATCGCGTTCGCGCTCACCATAAGGCATGTGTTTACGACGTTCGACAATAGGTACATAGGCGTCAATATAACCGTTACCCACCGCTTGCATAAACGCAAATGACTGCTCAAACCCCCACTCATTAAGATCATCAAAAAATAGACCGCCCACTCCGCGTGTTTCATTGCGGTGCTTTAGGAAGAAGTAATCATCACACCATTTTTTATACTTAGGATACACAGCGTCACCAAACGGTTGGCACAGTTTCTTAGCCGTCTCATGCCAATGCACCACATCCTCTTTAAATGGATAGAAAGGTGTGAGGTCAAATCCCCCTCCAAACCACCAAATTGGCGCTTCGCCTTCTTTTTCAGCAATAAAGAACCGCACATTGGCGTGTGAGGTTGGCACATAAGGGTTATGGGGGTGAATAACTAATGACACGCCCATAGCTTGGAAATTACGGCCCGCCAACTCTGGACGATTAGCGGTGGCTGAGGCTGGCATTTGACTGCCAAACACATGAGAGAAATTTACCCCGCCTTGCTCGATAACTGCGCCATTCTTTAGTACGCGTGAGCGGCCACCACCACCTTCTTCTCGCTGCCAGCTATCTTCGACAAACTGGCCTTTACCGTCTGCAAGCTCTAACGTTTGGCAAATAGTGTCTTGTAAATTAAGTAGGTATGTTTTTACTTGCTCAATAACGAAAGTGGCGTTTTTTCCGTCTAACAGTTCAGCTGAAATCATGCTCTAATTACCTCTGCGGTATCCCCATCACGTATAACACTCGGCTTCGACGCGCCACCAACTTCACCTTCTACATAAACAACCGAGTCGCCAAAAACCGCTTTAGCTTCTTGTAACGTGGTAGCTGGCAGTTGACCGGTGAGGTTTGCACTGGTAGACACAATGGGCTTCTGCAGTCGATTACACAACTCAATCACTACAGGGTGATTAGTTACACGCACCGCTATCTTACTGTGATGACCAGTAAGCCAATTTGGGGCTGCGTCTGACTTTGGCAATAACCAGGTATTCGGTCCAGGCCAACTTGAGAAAATATCGGTTCGTCGGTCTGGCCGAATAGCGTTATCATTTACATAGGGCAGTAGTTGACTATAAGTAGCCGCAATCAAAATAACGCCTTTTTCAACAGGTCGTTGTTTAATCTTTAAAAGCGCATTTACTGCTTCTTCGTTATCCGGGTCGCAGCCAATACCCATCACCGCTTCTGTGGGGTATACCAAAAGTTGCCCATTCTCAAAAGCACTAATGAGCGGGTCGTTTGCAGACGAGTTCGCCTCAACGGGGGTAAACGTGTTTACGTTCCCATTTAGGTAGTCAGACATCTTATACTCTCTAAGCAAGGATTATTTTTTGAAGCCACATGAAGGTTGAGGACATTGGAGTTGCCCTTTTTTCTCTATCAACACTCCCCACCCGCACTCTGGACAGGCTTCGTTCACTGGGGTGAAATTTAGCACATATCGGCAATGGGGATAATGGTTGCAGGCAAAAAACTGTTTTCCATATTTATTGGTTCGCGATATCAAGTGCCCTTTTTTACATTTTGGGCAGTCAACCAACGTGTCTTCTTGTTGCTTGATTGGTGCGATGTAGTGACAATCGGGGAAATTCGTACACCCTATAAACATGCCAAATCGACCTTTTTTAATCGCCAATTCTCCACCGCATTTGGGGCAAGTTACCCCTTCAAGTGTTTTAAGAAGTGTCGTCTGTTTATCATGCAGAGGTTTGCTGAAACTGCACTCTGGGTAACCTGTACATCCGATGAAAGGGCCGGATTTACTATTCTTAATATGAAGTGGCTTCCCGCACTCTGGGCAGTCACCAAAGTCATCATCAAGAGCATGTTCGTGAGCGGTAAATAAAGAATGGTCTATTTTTGACATAACAACCCTAAGCGCACTGCATCGACACAGTACGCTCAATAAAACTCATCGCCTGCTGAATAACTATAAGCATTAATGCAGGACGCCATCGGGCTCTTCAAACAACAAGTCTTCCATTTGGGCATAGGCTTTTTCCTTTCCTGGTACATTAAACAATACCATTAGCACCACCCATTTTAAGTCTTCTAAACAAAACTCGTTTGAATCAATTTCCATAACGCGATCGATCACCATTTCTCGCGTCGAGGCATCAAGTACATTCACTTGCTCCAGAAACATCAAAAACCCACGGCATTCTACATCCAGCCGCATTTGCTCTTCTCGGGTGTAAATGCGGCTTAAGCTAGTACTTATTCCCTTACAAAAATAAGGCTTGATATCCGTTTCTTGCAGTGCCGCTAACTTTTCTAACCATGCGAGGGCTTTGTATATTTCATCGTGATGGAAACCGGCGCGCACAAGCTCTTCCGTTAACTCATCTTGGTCAACGCGAATTTCCGTTTCACTATGAATGAAATTTTCGAACAGATACATGAGGATATCGAACATTTTATTTTCCCCTCAATTTAACGTAACCACCAGGGACAGCGGCTACCAAACCACGCAATTCATATTCTAATAATGAGGCCATTGCTTGAGATACAGTTATGGCATTGCGCTGGGCTATAACATCAATAGCGGTGATGTCATAATCCACACTAGCTAATAATTTATCGGTTGCCAAGCTATTCACTTCACTTTTTTCTTTTTCATTGTCAACATTAATTGGTATAGAGTTTGGCTCAATACCTAACTCTTCTAAGACGTCGTTTACATTAGTAACTAATTTTGCGCCTTGTTGGATTAACCAATGACAACCTTCGGCATAGGAATGGAATATACTACCGGGCACCGCAAAAACTTCTTTCCCTAGATCTGCGGCCAAATTTGCTGTTATCAAGGTGCCGCTTTTAATTTTTGCTTCAACGACCAGTGTTCCCAATGAAAGTGCAGCAATAATTCGATTTCGGCGAGGAAAGTGCCAAGACCTTGGACCTTGCCCGGGGAAAAACTCAGAAACAATCGCGCCTCCCTGTGCTGCGATAGCCTCATCAAGCGGTATATGTTGAACTGGATATACCTTATCCGGCCCTGTTCCAACTACGGCAAGGGTTTTTCCCTCTCCCTCCAGTCCTCCGCGGTGACCTGCACTATCAATCCCCACTGCAAGACCGCTTGTCACTGTGACGCCGCAAACAGAAAGCTGGCGAGCGAGGTCTTGCGCGATACGCTTCCCCTGAATACTAGCTCTACGGCTTCCCACTATAGCCAGCTGTGGTTTATTCAGAAGTGAATAACGACCTTTTACAAAGAGTACTAGTGGTGGGCTATCTAGCTGCTTCAACGTCTCTGGGTAGTGAACTGAATCATAAGTAATAATGGCATGATTACTCCCTTTTTCAGCCCATCCATATGCTTTGGTAACTAAAGAGGGGGAAATCTGTTGTCGTAACTCTTCTAAACGTTGAGACCCAGAAAAGTTGTCATCTACTAACTGCGTAGCCGTCACCCCATATAGCTCCAACGCTTCAAGCCAATATTTACTTGCGACCCCCTGAGCCGACGCCATTAGTACCCAAGGAGAAATGGCTTGTGAGAAAGCATGAGAATTTTTTTGCATTGCCGCTCCTATACGTAGCAGCAACACACAATGTTTCGTTAGGGGTGCGCTACGATGAAGCCACGCTTTATCCCTTCATTAGATCGTGTGATCAATCCATAGCTTGCCGCTTGAAAGGTTTTAATGATGATCACTTCCCCTACTTTCATCGCGGGTTGAGCGACCGTATCTGTAAACCATTCTCCACCGTATTGTACACCGGGTTCATCAACGTAACGGGGAGCACCATCATCGATAATGGCAGGGCCTTGTAGATATATGCCCAACACCATACCAGGATGTACGTCTTCCTTCCCTAAATCGAGAATGGCCACATCGTATTTACCGAGAAGGTCGTGATCGTGTAAATCACCAACAATGGCTCCACGCTGTGTTGTTGCGGGAACCAATTCAATGCTCTCTGGAAACTCAAATCCCCCGCTTGCGATTTTATCGCCTCGCTTGGCTTCTTGATTCGCTTCGTCGATGAACAAAAGCATCGCATCGTCCTGACGCGCGTTAGTTATCACTGAAGCTGAGGATATATGTGTTACTTGCACGCCAAGGACTTTCTCATTTAGGTCTTTTATCGTAGCGTGCTTCCTGACTATCTGATACTGGCTTTGAGGACTGAAACTTGGTTGACTTAGAACAAAATCATCAGAAGCAAAACGAATGTTTCCCTCATGATTTCCGAGAACTTGAGGCAATGCATCGTATGCTTCCTGCGATAGGAAAGTATGTTGTTTAGTAAAAGGCGCAATAGCATTCCACGCCAAAATATTGATAGGAACAGACTTTTCCCTTTTCCCAATTGTCGGTGATAGGACTAATTTTGGTTTATCCCGCTTAATGGAAAGCGTAGCTTTGCCATTAACGATACTGACGACAATAATATCACCTGGATATATTAAATGAGGGTTAGCGATTTGCGTGTTGGTTCGCCATAACTCAGGCCATAGCCAAGGCTCATCCAGAAAGAGATTGGCAATCCCCCACAACGTATCGCCGTTTTTCACAACATAAGACTGGGGCGCTGTGTCTTTAATTTCCACCGCGGCTCCTGGCAGCGTCAATAGAAGACAAATGGATAGCATCACAACTCGGCATACGTATTCTAATCGTTTATTCAAATCAGCCACCTGTAAAAAATTCACTGTCTTTAATTGTTGCTTTTTCAGACAATAACGCCATATAGATATAATCTGGTATTGAAGAAGCTTTCGCTTAAAAAACTGCGCGAAAGCCCGTGATATACGTTAGAATAGTAACTTAACACGCACTGTAAAGTGTGCTGGTAATTAGATCGTATATGAATTTATACAGCGAAAAGGTGAAGTAAGCGAGTAATGGCAATTTTAGACGTATTAAGTTTTCCCGATGAACGCCTTCGCACGGTAGCTAAGCCGGTCGAAGAGGTGAATGACGAAATCAAACAATTGGTGTCGGACATGTTCGAAACCATGAAGGATGAGAAAGGTATTGGCCTTGCTGCTACGCAGGTTAATCGCCATGTACAGGTTGTTGTCATGGACGTGTCGGAAGATCAGGACGAGCCACGCGTATTCATTAACCCTGAAATAACCCGTAAAGAAGGCGTAACCATTAGTGAAGAAGGCTGCTTATCTGTTCCCGGCAACTACGCCAAAGTAGAGCGTGCAGAATCTATTACTGTGAGCGCGCTTGATGAAAATGGAAAGTCTTTTGAACTTGATGCTGTCGGTCTATTGGCTATTTGCATCCAGCATGAACTAGACCATTTAAAAGGTAAGCTTTTCATTGATTACCTTTCTCCCCTGAAGCGTCAACGCATTCGAAAGAAGCTTGAAAAAGAAGCGCGATTAGCCGCTAAAGCGTAAGGAACATTGTGACAGCTCCCCTTAAAGTAATATTTGCTGGCACGCCTGACTTCGCCGCAAAACACCTGTCAGCGTTGCTTACCAGTAACCATGACATTGTTGCCGTGTACACGCAACCAGACAGACCAGCAGGTCGAGGAAAGAAGTTAACAGCGAGTCCTGTCAAAGTGCTCGCCGAGCAACATCAAATCCCTGTTTTCCAACCTGAATCATTAAAAAATGAAGACGCGCAAGAAACCCTTGCCGCACTTCATGCCGATATAATGGTTGTTGTTGCCTATGGCCTGCTGCTCCCTACCGCCGTGCTTAACGCCCCAAAGTTGGGTTGTATTAACGTGCATGGTTCAATTTTGCCCAAATGGCGCGGTGCCGCGCCAATCCAACGGTCGATTTGGGCCGGTGATACCCAAACAGGTGTCACTATCATGCAAATGGATGAGGGGTTAGATACTGGCGATATGCTACATGTAGCCACGCTACCTATAACGCCCAGTGACACTAGCGCTACGCTCTATGACAAACTGGCAGAGCTGGGGCCTGAAGCCTTGGTTGAAGTACTCGACAATATTGAAAATTATCCCCCTCAAAAACAAGACGATACGCTAGCTAGCTATGCTAAAAAGCTGTCAAAAGAGGAAGCGCTTATTAATTGGCAGGATGACGCTGAGCAAATCGAGAGAAACATTCGCGCGTTTAATCCGTGGCCTGTTGCATGGATGAAGGTCGACGATCAAAATGTAAAAGTTTGGGCTGCTGAAGTCGTTCCCCTTGACCAGCAGGCAAAGCCAGGGACTATTGTCAGAGCAAACAAAGAAGGCATTACTGTAGCAACGGGTAAACAGGCATTACGTATAACCGTACTGCAAATTCCCGGTAAAAAAGCACTACCTGCAGCGGATGTAATCAACGCCCGTCAAACGTGGTTTGAAGTAGGTCGCAGCCTGACACAAGTGAACAATTCGTGAATCCATTCCCCCTTCCTAAGCAGAAAAATTTACGCGCCGATTGTGCATGGGTTATTTACCAAATACTTGAACAAGGTAAGTCTTCTCGTGAGTGTTTAGAGCGTGTTCAAAGACGTCATAATGCCCGTGACAATGGGTGGATCCAGGAAATGTCTTTAGGGGTCATGCGTCGCTTGCCGCTTTTGCAGTATTGGCTTAGAACCCTTTTAGATAGGCCGTTAAAGGGAAATAAAAAGGTTATTGAACACTTAATACTATTGGGACTTTATCAGTTACAATTTTCCAGAGTGAGTCAGCACGCCGCCGTAGGAGAGACCGTCGCGGCAGCCTCCTACTTAGGAGGTGCTGGTTTAAAAGGGCTGGTCAACGCTGTATTACGCAATTTCCAAAGAGATAACGTTGGCGATAAGCCAATAGACAACCCGATTATTGAAAGTGGTTTACCCAAATGGCTTTATAACGCCATCGAGCAAAGCTACGCTGACAAGGCCGAAGCTGTGCGCGAGGCGACAAATGCTATGGCGCCTATTTGGCTTCGTGTAAACCGCCAGCAAATTAGCCTTAGCAGCTACACCCAATTGTTGGACGAGGCACAGGTAGGCTATACCCTTAGTACGTCTCATCCCGATGGTTTAATACTCGAACAACGACAAGAAATTACAGCATTACCCGGTTTCGAGAAGGGCTATTTCGCGGTGCAGGATGGTGCAGCTCAGTTAGCCGCTCACTTATTGGGCGCTCAACCGGGTGATCGCGTACTCGATTGTTGCGCGGCTCCAGGCGGTAAAACTGGTCATATAGCTGAAGTCACTCCACAACTGGACTATCTACTCGCTTTAGATGCCGATGAAAGTCGCCTCAAGCGAGTGAAAGAAAATATGATCCGCTTAAAACACAGCGTCGATATCAAACAGGGTGATGCTGCTAATCCATCCACATGGTGGGACGGTGTACCTTTTGACAAGATCCTCCTCGATGCACCGTGTTCAGCTACAGGGGTTATTCGCAGGCACCCAGATATCCGCTGGTTACGCAAAGCCAGTGATATCGACAAGCTCGCCACGTTGCAGCGAGATATTCTCGACGCCCTGTGGGCAACGTTAAAACCTGGTGGCACTTTGTTGTACGCTACCTGCTCAATATTGCCGCAAGAAAATAAACTGCAGATAAGCCAGTTTTTAAACGATACTCCTGACGCACAATTACTTCCTGTGATTAAAACTGAAACCCGTGAATCTCCAGGACGTCAAATACTTCCAGGTGAAGCACAAATGGATGGTTTCTATTATGCGAGGCTGGTAAAGTCGGACAAAAGTGTTTGAATGACATGGTAATAAGCGCTTTTTAGCTGCTGATTAGGCGTGCATTACAATAAATAGCAAGGCATAAAATCACGATGAAGATCATCATTTTGGGTGCAGGACAAGTGGGTGGAACCCTCGCAGAGAATTTAGTCGGTGAAAATAACGAGATAACCGTAATCGATTCGGATCCAAACATTCTTCGCGCCTTACAGGATAGATTGGACTTACAAGTCGTTACCGGTGTCGGCTCTCATCCTGACGTACTGCGAAAAGCCGGTGCTGAAGACGCTGACATGCTCATTGCCGTTACCAATAGTGATGAAAGTAATATGCTTGCGTGTCAGGTGGCATATAGCTTATTTAAAACGCCCACCAAAATTGCTCGGGTTCGTTCTGAGCAGTACATCATTTACCAAGAACAACTTTACAAGCAACAGGATATACCTGTTGATCACATTATTGCGCCGGAACAACTTGTCACCAAAGCAATTAAGCGACTCATTGATTATCCTGGGGCGTTGCAGGTAGTAGAATTTGCCGATGGGAAAGCCAGCCTGGTTGCAGTAAAAGCCTACTACGGCGGTCTGCTAGTTGGTCATGCGTTGTCTGCGCTTAAAGATCACATGCCAAACGTGGAGACCCGTGTAGCCGCTATCTATCGCCGAGGGCGCCCCATTCGCCCATTGGGCACTACGGTTATCGAAGCCGACGATGAAGTATTCTTTATTGCAGCAACCAAACACATTCGCGCGGTAATGAGTGAGCTACAAAAGCTCGAATCCAGTTACAAGCGAATAATGATAGCGGGTGGTGGTCTTATTGGCGCTGGGTTGGCAAAACAACTTGAGCACAATCACAACGTAAAACTTATTGAATACAGTCCAGAACGCGCAAAATACCTCTCAGCCCACTTGGATAAAACAATTGTATTTAGTGGCGATGCATCTGATCCTGAACTGCTTAGCGAAGAAAATGTTGAACAGGTTGATGCGTTTATAGCTGTGACTAACGACGATGAAGCCAATATCATGTCGGCCATGTTGGCTAAACGTATGGGCGCACAAAAAGCCATGGTGCTCATACAGCGCAGTGCATATGTAGACTTAGTTCAAGGCGGGGAAATAGATATCGCTTTTTCTCCCCAACAAGCAACCATTTCAGCGTTGCTTACTCACGTTCGCCGAGGAGATATTGTAAACGTATATTCACTGCGCCGAGGAGCGGCAGAAGCTATTGAAGCCATCGCTCACGGTGACGAAAACACATCAAAGGTGGTAGGCAAACAAATTATAGATATTAAATTGCCCCCTGGTACCACCATTGGCGCAATTGTACGTGACGACCAAGTGATTATTGCCCATAAAGACACCAAGATTGAAGCCAACGATCACGTTATCTTGTTCTTAGTGGATAAAAAATACATTAATGACGTAGAAAAGCTCTTCCAACCCAGTGCGTTCTTTTTTGGGTAAATGAATTGCAACTCTGCCCTCAAGCGAAGAAGCACAGACAACAGCGTTTTAACTGCTACTTGCGTTTCTGTGCAATAACGCTGTAGAGGGCTAGCTTCGCCAAAAGGTGGGTGAAAAGAGTACCAACAACGAGAATACCTCTAACCGACCGAATACCATCGCGACTACCAATATCCATTTCCCTGAATCAGTCACATCTGCATAGTTTGCCGCTACGCTACCTAGACCAGGACCGAGGTTGTTAAGCATTGCTGCAGTGGCGGTAAAGGCACTTAAATTATCAAGCCCAGTCGCAATCAAGCCAATCATGATAATTACAAATACCACGGCGTAGGCTGAGAAGAACCCCCACACAGCCTCAACCACTTTATCTGGCATTGCTCTATCACCAAATTTTACGCTGTATACCGCTTTTGGATGAATGAGGCGGTCAACTTCCCGTTTTCCTTGAAGAAAGAGCAGGCAAATCCTGACAACTTTTAAACCTCCACCAGTAGAGCCTGCACACCCGCCAATAAAACTTGAAAAGATCAAGATGATAGGCAAGAAAGTGGGCCAAACTGAAAAGTCGGTAGTAGCAAAACCCGCTGTAGTACTTATTGAAACGGCTTGGATCATAGCCTGGTCGAGTGCTTGTTCCGCTGAACTGTAATAGCCTGATAAGGTAAGAACCAGAAAACAAATGCCAATCAACGATGCCTGAATGATAAAGAACGCTTTAAATTCAGGATCATTAAAATAACCTTTCACCGTACGTGAACTTACCGCAGCATAGTGAAGTGAGAAATTAAGCGCGGCGATCAACAAAAATACAGTACAAATAATATTTACCATTGGGCTGTTAAAATAGCCTAAGCTCGCATCGTGATTCGAGAAACCACCAATTGCCACGGTAGAAAACGCATGGCAAATAGCATCGAATACATTCATTCCTGCAAGCCAATAGGCCCCCGCACATGCAATGGTAATAGAAAGGTAGATATACCAAAGATGTTTCGCGGTATCAGCAATACGCGGGGTCATTTTATTGTCTTTCACCGGCCCGGGCGTTTCAGCGCGATAAAGCTGCATCCCCCCTACTCCTAAGATAGGCAAAATCGCAACCGCCAAAACAATGATACCCATCCCACCTAACCACTGCAGCTGTTGGCGATAGAACTGTACAGAATGAGGGAGAAAGTCGATACCTTCAATTACCGTTGCGCCAGTCGTAGTCAGGCCTGAAAAGGACTCAAAAAAGGCGTCTGTTACCGACATACTGGGTTGCTCAAGCAAGATAAGCGGAATGGCGCCCACACTGGCAAGTACTGTCCAAAACAACGCGACAATGAGAAAGCCTTCTCGCGCCCTCAAGTCATTTTTTTCTGCCCTATTGGGATACCACAGGACCATACCGCCTATCACACATAAAATAAATGCCAAGGTAAACGGAAGACCACTGCCATCTTCATACAATAACGAAACAATGGCGGGCGGGATCATGGTAACGCTGAACAGCGCAATAAGTAGCCCGAGTATTCGAATGATGGCACGGTAGTGCATAGTTGGTGTTGCCTTTCTTTTTATAATGGCGCAGTTTTTGGTGTGCCTGTAAATAACCTATCACACACTGAATTGAATAAGTGCGCTAACCTTGCCTAGCGAGTTGGTCTATTTACATCGCGTATAGGATTTTGATTATAGGACTATAATCAAGGTGGGGAAACCTTTGTCTCCCCACAATATTTACGTTAATTCATTAAATCCCATTTATGTAAAATGTTTATTTCATTGCTAAAACGGTATTGACCATCTTACTGATACTGTCATGCGCCTGTGAGATATTTTCAGCAAGCATATAGGCTGGAGTGGTGACAAGTTTGCGTTCGTTATCGACAACCACATCGTCTACGACACAATTCACATGAGTAGCGCCCAGTGCATTTAATCCGTTCGCCGTAGCGTCGTCGTTTCCAATCGTCAGTTTGACATGGTTACCGTATACTTTAGCGGCTAGCGCAGGTGCTATGCAGGCGTAGGCTGCGGGCTTCTTATTGCGGGCAAATGACTTGCACACGCTAAGCACGTCATTATTAAAGGTGCACTTATCGCCATCAACTGCAAAAGTACACAAGTTTTTAGCTACACCAAAGCCGCCTGGTACGATAAGGACATCAAAAGCATTAACATCACACTCAGTAACTGGCTTAATATTGCCCCTTGCAATTCGTGCTGACTCTACTAAAACATTGCGCGTTTCGCCCTCAGCGACTTCTCCAGTTAGGTGATTAACAACATGCAGTTGCGCTATATCAGGTGCAAAGCATTGATATGCAGCGCCAGCTTTTTCTATCGCAAGAAGCGTTAACACTGCTTCGTGCAATTCAGCACCATCATACACACCGCTACCACTTAAAATTACTGCTACTTGCTTCATATTGCCCTCCCAGACGGCATACCATCTACTTATTCAAATTTTGGCTATTAAACATTCAACTGGTCAAAAAAAGTTCTTAATAAACCATGTATACTTTGCAAATGGTTATGCTACATTACTTGACCAACTTGGTTAAACCAAAAATAAACGTACACCAAGTTATCCACATAAAAAGGAATGGTGAGTAGCAGGTATGCTGTTTTCACACCTAAGTCGCATTCCCTTATTTTTCTTGATTTCAGAGATGATCGCAAAACTGTTATGGATCATTTAGATCTCTGTACCCAGCATTTTAGATCACAAAGTTATCCACAACTCATTTCCCCCTATTCAGAGGTAGTAATCTTCGACCTCCATATGGCGATCTCCCCTTGGCTGTGGCATCCTTGCGCTCATATTGTACTTTGGAAAACCGCCTTTTATGCCTGATTCTAAAAAGCCTCCATTTATTCTTGTCGATGGATCCTCATATCTCTTTAGGGCCTTTCACGGTCTGCCGCCTTTAACCAATTCAAAAGGACAAGACACTGGCGCAATTTATGGCGTAGTGAACATGCTTAAAAGTTTGATCAAGCAGTATCACCCTACCCATATGGCTGTTATTTTTGACGCGAAAGGTAAAACTTTCCGCGATGATATTTACAAAGAATACAAAGCCCATCGCCCCCCTATGCCAGAAGAGCTTAGAAGTCAGATCGAGCCTCTTCACACCATCATCAAAGCAATGGGGCTTCCAGTCATCGTAGAGCCGGGTGTAGAAGCTGACGATGTTATTGGCACGCTAGCCAGACATGCTACAGAAAGAGGCATCGAGACGTTAATTAGCACAGGTGACAAAGACATGGCTCAGCTTGTCAATAAACATGTCACGCTAATTAATACAATGACCAATCAGATCATGGACGTAGAAGGTGTAAATACTAAATTTGGGATCCCACCAGAACTTGTCATCGATTTCCTTGCACTTAAAGGCGACAAAGTCGACAACATTCCAGGTGTACCAGGTGTAGGTGATAAAAGCGCCCAAGCACTACTAAATGGCATTGGTGGGATTGATGCCATTTATCAGAACTTAGATAAAATCGCTGATTTGTCGTTTAGGGGCAGCAAATCAATGGCGACTAAAATGCAAGAATTTGAAGAGCAAGCGCGGCTGTCTTATACGCTGGCGACAATCAGTATTGATCTAGAATTAGATTATGATGTGGAAACGCTAACGCCTTCACAAGCCGATAACGAACAACTTCGCGATCTGTTTGCAGAATATGAATTTAAACGCTGGCATACAGAAGTCAGCGCATTGCTTTCAGGTGATATAAGCACTTCTTCGCCCTCCACTGACAGTGGAAATAACGATACCTCCTCTTCAAATACTGAAGGCCAATCGTCAACACCACAATCTATTGACAAATCTCAGTATGAAACCGTACTTGATGATAAGCGTTTTAAAGAGTGGATTGCACTACTTGAAGCCGCAGAGCTTTTTGCATTTGATACTGAAACTACCAGTTTAAATTATATGGAAGCGGAACTTGTTGGTGTGTCTTTTTGCATTGAACCAGGAAAGGCCGCTTATGTTCCTGTTGCTCACGATTATCCCGACGCTCCCACACAACTTGCTCGGGAGGACGTACTGGCAGCCCTAAAACCTATCTTGGAGTCACAGGATATAATTAAAGTAGGTCAACACATTAAGTACGACAAGAATGTATTGGCCAATTACGATATTACGCTCAACGGTATCGGCTTTGACACTATGCTAGAAAGCTATGTGTTAAACAGTACAGCTCAACGCCATGATATGGACTCACTCGCCCTTGCCTATCTGGGGCATAAAACTATCCATTTTGAAGAAATTGCAGGGAAAGGCGCTAAGCAGCTCACTTTCAATCAAATTTCTTTAGACGAAGCGGGCCCTTACGCAGCAGAAGATGCGGATATTACGTTGCGACTCCATCAGGTTATTTGGGAAAAGTTGAAGGATATTCCCGAGCTCAACCGTCTACTTATCGATGTCGAAGTCCCCCTCGCCTGTGTATTGTCAAGAATGGAACAGGAAGGTGTACTTATCGACAGCCAAAAGCTTCGTCAGCAAAGTCAGGATCTGGCCACGCGTATTGCAGAGTTGGAAAAGGATGTACACGAAGAAGCTGGTGAGCCCTTTAATCTTGGGTCGACCAAGCAACTTCAGCATATTCTATTCGACAAAATGTCGTTGCCCGTGATCAAAAAGACTCCCAAAGGCGCACCTTCAACGTCAGAAGATGTGCTTCAAGAGCTTGCCTTAGAATATTCGCTACCACAAAAGATCATGGAATATCGCGGGTTAACAAAACTCAAGAATACCTACACTGACAAATTACCCAAGATGATCAATCATCGTA